>NZ_JAFCWW010000002.1:0-493092 GCF_049897765.1 Pseudomonas sp. TWP3-2
ACCAGCGTTTCAAGCCTCTGCATTGATGTCAGGTGTTCGGCAAACGCGCTTTTGAGCAGCGGCTCGTTCGCCCAGCTTTGCGCCAGGGCTACTCGCGCCTGAACCAGCGCCGCGCGACGGCGAAACAGACTAAGAAGGCGGCGATATAACGGCGATGGAGGGGTCCAGGGATGAAGCTCCTGGTATTCGTTCTTCAGATAACGAGCCAGCAGTTTGGCGTCCAGCGCGTCGGTTTTGGCGCGAACTTTCACACCTTTGCGGTAATGACTCAGTTCGTAGCCGCCGACCATGTAAATCGTGCAACCGGCTTCATAGGCCAGATCGGCGAGCGCCAAGTGATAGGTGTTGGTTGATTCGATGGCGAGATCAACCGGTGCAGGCAAGGCTTTCAACCATTTTTTGATGGCAGCCTTGTCATTGGAGATCGTCTCGAGCAGATCCAGCTCAGCCTGATAGATGACCAGTTCATTCTTGGCGACATCCACGCCCACGATAGGCTTTACGACAGAAATCGGCATTGCCATTGAACATCCCCCCGAGATATGGTTTTGAACACTTGAAGGGGTCACCCAGAGGCGCAGGCTTGTTTCTATCGTCGGTCGAGCCAGATGCATTCTTTATCGGCGCTTGGGTGAAAGGAGGAGGGGCGAAATCTCCCACGGATCTGTACTGCGTCAACAGTCAGAAGCCAGCCTAGTCCCTCCTCCTCCCTTCAAGTACCAAGCATACAAGTCTGGCTTGCCAGCGATGGCGTGCGTTCAGCAGACATTGATGTCGCTGACACTCCGCTATCGCTGGCAAGCCAGCTCCCACAGGTTTTGTCTTGTAGCTGATCTTCCGGATTACTGCCCCGGAATATCCTTGCGCAGTTTCACTGGATCCTGCTGTTTGCGCTTTTTCGCCATCGCGCCGCGCAGCTTGATGTTGATCGCTTCGACCGCCAGCGAGAACGCCATGGCGAAGTAGACGTAGCCTTTGGGAACGTGCACGCCGAACGCTTCAGCAATCAGCACGGTGCCGACTACCAACAGGAACGACAGCGCCAACATTTTCAACGACGGGTGCTTGTCGATGAACTCGCTGATCTTGCCCGCGGCCAGCATCATCACCAGTACCGCCACAATGATCGCCGCAACCATGACCGGCACGTGCGAAACCATGCCCACGGCAGTGATCACCGAGTCCAGCGAGAACACGATGTCGATGATCGCGATCTGGATGATCGTGTAGAGGAAGTTGCCGCCCTTGCCCGATGGGCCGTCGGCGCTTTCGTCTTCGCCTTCCAGCGCGTGGTACATCTCCTGCGAGCTTTTCCACAGCAGGAACAGGCCACCGAAGAACAGGATCAGGTCGCGACCGGAAATGCCCTGGCCGAACACTTCGAACAGGTCGGCGGTGAGGCGCATGACCCAGGTGATCGAGAGCAGCAACAGGATTCGCGTGATCATGGCCAGCGCCAGACCGAATATCCGGGTGCGCTGCTGCATGTGCTTGGGCATGCGGCTGACCAGGATCGAAATCATGATGATGTTGTCGATGCCCAGCACGATTTCCAGGGCAGTCAGGGTGAAGAAGGCAACCCAGATTTCAGGGTTGGTCAGCCATTCCATGTGTATTCCTTTGAGCAGTTGTTAAACCGCAAAAGGTTCTGACTTCAAACAACGAAGGCAGAACCCGAGCGGTGAGTCTTGAGTTATAGAGTGCTGAACAGCGGGAAAGTCCCCAGCAGCAGTGCAGCAATCAGGATGCAGATACAAACCAGAATCGCCCATTTCAGGGTGAATCGCTGGTGGTCACCAAAATCAATGCCAGCCAGGGCGACCAACAGATAGGTCGATGGCACCAACGGGCTCAGCAAGTGGACGGGCTGACCGACGATCGAGGCACGGGCCATTTCCACAGCGGTAATGCCGTAGTGGCTGGCGGCTTCGGCCAGGACCGGCAACACGCCGTAGTAGAACGCATCGTTGGACATGAAGAAGGTGAACGGCATGCTCACCAGCGCCGTGATCACGGCCAGGTACGGGCCAAGGAAATCCGGGATCACTGCCAACAGGCTCTTCGACATCGCATCGACCATGCCGGTGCCGGTCAGGATACCGGTGAAAATACCGGCAGCAAAGATCAGTCCGACCACTGCCAGCACACTACCCGCGTGAGCCGCAACGCGATCCTTCTGCTGTTGCAGACAAGGGTAGTTGACGATCATCGCGATACTGAACGCCACCATGAACAGCACCGGTAGCGGCAGCAGGCCGGCGATCAGGGTGCACATCAGGCCGAGGGTCAGGGCGCCGTTGAACCAGATCAGTTTCGGACGACGGGCATCGGGAAATTGCGAGACGCTGATTTCACTGTGATCGATGTCGTCGCCGATCAGGTGCAACTCACCCAGACGCGCGCGTTCACGTTTGCCGTAGAAGTAAGCGATCACCAGAATCGCCAGCACACCGGCAGCCATCGCCGGGATCATCGGTACGAAGATGTCCGACGGATCCACATGCAGTGCACTGGCAGCGCGGGCGGTCGGGCCACCCC
Source organism: Pseudomonas sp. TWP3-2 (assembly GCF_049897765.1). NCBI lineage: Bacteria > Pseudomonadati > Pseudomonadota > Gammaproteobacteria > Pseudomonadales > Pseudomonadaceae > Pseudomonas > Pseudomonas sp. TWP3-2. The sequence goes on from NZ_JAFCWW010000002.1 coordinate 2,539, forward strand.
ACGGGGTCATGTTCATCACGCCGCCGGCGAGGATGATCAGGCCGGCCATGATCCGCGGGCTCATGCCGATGCGGCTGTACAGCGGCAGCATGGCGGCCACGCAGATCATATAAGTGGTCGCGCCGTCACCATCAAGGGAAACGACGAGTGCCAGAACGGCAGTACCGACCGAAACTTTCAGCGGGTCGCCCTTGACCAGTTTGAGGATCTTGCGCACGGCCGGGTCGAACAGGCCGGAGTCGATCATCAGGGCGAAATACAGAATGGCGAACATCAGCATCACGCCGGTCGGCGCAAGCTTGGTGATGCCTTCGAGCATCATCGGACCGATCTTCGGCGCAAAACCACCGAACAGGGCAAAAACAATCGGGATGATGATCAGAGCGATCAGCGCGGACAGGCGCTTGGTCATGATCAGGAACATGAACGTGATGACCATGGCGAAGCCAAGGAAAGTCAGCATGGGAATACTCCAGGCGTAGCGCGTCTAGGGAATGAGCAGATCGGACGGGATCAGCGCAGAACGGGAAGGACGAGGCGTACGGGCGGAGTTACAGCAGGGAGGCGGGTTGCAGAGGACATCAGAATCACCATTGTTGTTGTTAATTGGACCGTGCGCGCGGGGTATCACGCGCATTGGCCAACCGGTCTGTTGCCGGTAGTTGGGCGATCCTAATCGGGGAACCTTTCAGCTACCTTTCGATGGTGACAGGTCTGACGGAAGGCTCATCCAGTTTCTCGCAAGAAATAGGCACGGGATGGAAAAGGGTCGTAAGACCCTTCCGTAGATATTGAAGGGCCATGCCCGCCGCTGTATGGAAGGAGTTCGCAATGCTAGGCTTGCGCCCATTGCAAAGCTTGAGAGGAGCTCCAACCAATGATCAACAGTGTTGAACTAGACAATTTCGGTCCTTTACAACGAGTCCGCTGGAGCAAGCTCTCAAACTTGAATCTGGTCATCGGCGCAAACAGTAGCGGCAAAACATTTTTGCTTAAGACACTTTATTGCACGATGCGAACCCTCGAAGAATATCAGCGGGGCAACGAGCAGCGTTCAGCTGCGGAAATTCTGGCCGACAAACTTTATTGGACCTTTCAGGCGGACAAGATTGGTGACCTGGTCACTAAGAGTGCCGATGGGCCATTAGCCTGCAAGGTGAAAGTAGATGCACGTGAATTTCGGTTCGGGTTCGGCAAAGACACCACAAAGAATATTGCAACGCTGGAAAGCCACGTCCCGCCGCAAGACAGCAACTCCATCTTTTTGCCTCCTAAAGAAGTGCTCTCTCTACAGCACATTATTTTAAAGAGCCGTGATGTCGACAAGGACTTCGGGTTCGACGATACCTACTACGACTTGGCCAAAGCGCTGCGTCTTATGCCGACTAAAGGTAAAAATCATGCGCACTTCGTGAAGGCACGTAGCAGTCTTGAAGACATGTTCGGTGGCAAAGTCGAGTTCGACAGCAGCGCAAATCGCTGGCAGTTCAAAAAGGGTAACCAAAAATTCCAGATCGGTTCGACCGCAGAGGGCATCAAGAAAATTGCCATTCTCGACACGCTGCTGGGTAATCGATACCTCACCAAAGACTCCATTATTTTCATTGATGAACCGGAATCCGCACTGCATCCGGTGGCGATCACTAAATTGATCGATATCATCGTCTCTCTTGCGGAGAACGGAATTCAATTTTTCATTGCGAGTCACTCGTACTTCGTCATCAAAGCCCTGTATCTGGCAGCTCAAAAGCAAAACATGTCGATCCCGGTTTTGTCATCGCGTGAAGGCGAATGGTTAAGTGATGATCTGCTCAAAGGCATGCCGGACAACCCCATCGTCGACGAATCAATCCGCCTGTATGAAGAGGAAGTGGAGTTGGCCTTGGGATGACTATTTCAATCAAAGAGTCAGGGATGACTTTTGGGCCTTTTCCTGAAAAGAAGCTATTTCCGATCGAAACCAGCCCCTTAGCCAAATCCCTCGGGGAAGGACTGAAGCTTACTGAGTTTGTTCTGCTGCGAGATTTTGCAAATAAACCCCAGGAAGCTTGGTTTATCGAGGCCAAATCAAGCGCCCCCAAAGAAACTACGATTTTTGTCGAAGAAATTCGGCAAAAATTTACAAACTCGGTACAGCTGACCATCGCCGCCTGCCTCAAGCGTCACACTGGTAGTGAAGAATACTTATCTGCGGATTTTCTGGATCTGGACCTTGAAAACTGTGGAATCAAATGCATTCTGGTCATCAACTCTTTTCCGAAAGAATGGATGGTCAACCTCCAGGACGCATTGAACAAAGCGATGAATTCTTTAGCTAAAACTCTGGGGCTCAAACCCGGGTCGGTAATCGTCATAAACGATGAAATGGCTCGCGCACGTAACCTGATCAGTTAGCAAGGCCAGGCAACATGACAATACGGCACAGCGGTGGCTGTCACTGCGGACATATTCGTTATCAGTTCAGCGGAGCGCTGCATGACATTGCCCATTGTCATTGCTCGATCTGCCGCCGCGTAAGTGGCGGCATAGTCACCACATGGATCACCGTGCCGGCGGCGAATTTCCAATGGTTGGCGGCGGCGCCGTCGCGCTATGACTCGTCAAACAGCTGCGCGCGGTTCTTCTGCCCGAACTGCGGCGCGCAACTGGCGCTGGTGACATTGCTCAGTCCCGAAAGTATCGACCTGACCATCGCCACGCTGGATCACCCGGAGCAGGCGCCGGCCGAGCGGCATATCTGGACCGACAGCCAATTGCCCTGGCTGCATCTGGATGAGCACTTGCCTGGTGAGCCTGAAGAAACGCTTTGATCAAGATATAGACAGGTCCAGCGGTCGCACCCTGTGCATTGCAACGCCTGCGAATCGGTTCGAACCCTCGGCATTGCCCGTGTGTCTCACACCATACAAGGGACAATAAAAGGGACCTCAGCCATGAAAAATGCCGAAACCCCGGCGGTGAAAGTGGTGCTCTACGGTGCCATGAGTAGCCTCGGCAGTGCGTTGATGGCTGAACTGCTGCGCCGCCAGCATGAAGTCATCGCCATCCTCGACGACCTGACCGCCCTCGCGCCACGCCCCGGATTGCGCACCAAGAGTGGCGATCTGTTTGATGCCGAGCGGGTCAATCAAAGTGTCGCCGGCAGCTCGGCGGTGATTTGTCTGTTGAATGCGCCGGGCTTGCCGTTCAACAGCGAGCACATTGAGAAATCCGTAGTGCTCGGGCCGGTCGAGCAAGTGCTGGCGGTGGATGCGTTGATCGACGGCCTGCAAGCGGCGAGTGTTACGCGATTGTTTGTGGTCGGCGAATTCGATGCGCTGGACGAGCCGGAACTGGATGATCGCCTGCAGCGCCACGCCGCCGAAGAAATCCGCGAAGCGCTGCAAAGCAGCCCGCTGCACTGGACGCTGGTGAATGCACCGCGCGGCGTGGCGGGGCTGACGATTGAGCATTTCAGCCAGGTCAGCAGCTCGCTTGAGCCGGGATTGGCCGAGCCGCTGGAGCGATTGCAACGGGTGGCGGTGGGGATTGCGGATGAGCTGCGGTTGAATTTGCATGTGGGTGAGCATGTGAGTTTTGTGGCAGCTTCAGATAACTGAAAGATCGCAGCCTGCGGCACTGCTCGCCTGCTCCGCCATCAACCAATCCACAAACTGCTGAATCAACACTCCGCGCCGTTTGCGCTGCGGCAGCACCACGTAGTAACCAAGGCGCGACAGCGTTGTTTGCGCGATCGGTCGCACCAGCAACCCTTGGCTGAGCAAGTTATCCACAAGGTGCCGCCAACCAATCGCCACGCCTTGGCCGCCAATCGCCGCTTGGATCAACAGCGTGTAATTGTCGAAACGCAATTGCCCCGGCGCTGGCGGGGTGGCGATGCCGAGCTCGCGGAACACGCCACTCCAGTCGAACCAGTTGCTGCTGTTCTCGCCACGCAGGTGCAGCAGCGGAAACTCCAGCAGTGCCTGAGCCGGCAAGGGCAGGGCGCGCTCCTTGAGCAATTGCGGGCTGCACACCGGAAACACTTCTTCGCTGAACAGCCAGTGGCTTTCCCCCTGCTTGAAGCGCCCGTCGCCGAACAGGATTGCCACATCGATGTCAGTGCGCAGCATGTTGTGATTGCGTTCGCTGGTGACCAGGCTCACATCAACCTGCGGGTTGGCCTCGTGAAAACGGTGGAGACGCGGCATCAGCCAATACGCGGCAAACGCAAAATCGGTGGCAACTTGCAGCACCTCATGTTGCTCTTGTGTACTGATCGCACTCAATCCTGCGTCGATATTCTGCAAACCGAGGCTAACTTGCTCAAATAGCAGCGCGCCGACCTCAGTCAATTCGATGCCACGATAGATCCGGTCAAACAGCCGCGTGCCGAGCTGTTCCTCCAAGCGTTTGATCTGCTGACTGATCGCCGGTTGCGTGGTGCCCAGCTCGACCGCCGCTGCGGTGAAGCTGCGCTGTCGGGCCGCTGCCTCGAAGGCGCGCAGCAAATCCAGCGACAAATCGCCAAGGGCTTCATACATAAGCTGTGCTTATCCTAGTCATTGCCCGGCGCGGGCTTTACCGGGTAGAGCATGGACTCCATGCTCGATCGCAGCAATGTCGCATAAATATTCACTATGGAATGCCGCGATCACATGAAGCGCAAGAACATCCTCTTCATCATGGCCGATCAAATGGCCGCGCCAATGTTGCCGATCTACGGCCCGTCTCCAATCAAACTGCCCAATCTCAGCCGCTTGGCCGCACAAGGCGTGGTGTTCGACGCCGCCTATTGCAACAGTCCACTGTGCGCGCCGTCGCGTTTCACCCTGGTCAGCGGCCAGTTGCCGAGCAAGATCGGCGCCTACGACAACGCCGCCGATTTCCCCGCCGACATCCCGACCTACGCCCACTACCTGCGCCGCCTCGGCTACCGCACCGCGCTGTCGGGCAAGATGCATTTCTGCGGCCCGGATCAGTTGCACGGCTATGAAGAACGCCTGACCAGCGACATTTACCCGGCCGATTACGGCTGGTCGGTAAATTGGGACGAGCCGGACGTGCGTCCGAGCTGGTATCACAACATGTCCTCGGTGCTGCAGGCCGGGCCGTGCGTGCGTACCAATCAGCTGGATTTCGACGAAGAGGTGGTGTTCAAGGCCCAGCAATACCTGTTCGATCACATCCGTGAGGACGGCGATCAACCCTTCTGCCTGACCGTCTCGATGACTCACCCACATGATCCGTACACGATTCCCAAGGCGTTCTGGGATTTGTACGACGATGCGGATATCCCGCTGCCTACGACGCCGGAGCAACATTCACTCGATCCACATTCCCAGCGTTTACTCAAAGTCTACGATCTCTGGGACAAGCCGTTGCCTGTGGATAAGATCCGCGATGCGCGCCGCGCCTACTTCGGCGCTTGCAGTTATATCGACGCCAACGTCGGCAAGCTCCTGCAAACGCTGGAAGAAACCGGGCTGATCGACGACACGATCATCGTGTTCTCAGGTGACCACGGCGACATGCTTGGCGAGAAAGGCCTCTGGTACAAAATGCACTGGTTCGAAATGGCCGCCCGCGTGCCCCTGTTGATAAGTGCACCAGGGCAATTCGCTGCGAGCCGGGTCAGCAACGCGGTATCTACGGCCGACCTGTTGCCAACCTTCGTCGAACTGGCCGGCGGCACACTGCAAGCCGACCTGCCGCTGGACGGCCGATCGCTGCTGCCGCATCTGCAAGGGCAGGGCGGGCACGATGAAGTGTTCGGCGAATACATGGCCGAAGGCACGATCAGCCCGCTGATGATGATCCGGCGCGGTGCCTGGAAATTTATCTACAGCGAAAGCGACCCTTGCCTACTCTTCGACATAGCCAACGATCCGCGTGAATTGGAAGAACTCAGCCAGTCGCCGCAGCATCGCCTGTTGTTCGACGATTTTCTTGCCGAGGCGCGGGCCAAATGGGATATCCCGGCGATCCACCGCGATGTGCTTGAAAGCCAGCGGCGTCGGCGGTTCGTCGCCGAGGCGCTGACCATCGGCAAGCTGAAGAGCTGGGATCACCAGCCGCTGGTGGACGCCAGTCAACAGTACATGCGCAACCACATCGACCTCGATGATCTGGAGCGCAAAGCCCGTTATCCACAACCCTGCCAAAACCAATAATGCGAAGGGGAAGTCCATGCTCAAGTTATCCACAGTCGTCACCGTCAGTCTGCTGGCAATGGGCAGCGCTTCGGCCTACGCCGAGCAGAGTTGCGACACGGTAAAAATGGCCGATCCGGGCTGGAGCGACATTGCCGCGACCAACGCCATCACCGGGTTTCTGCTGGACGGCATGGGCTACAAGGCCAAGGTCGACACCCTTGCAGTGCCGATCACCTTTGGCGGATTGAAGGATGGCCAGGTTGATGTGTTCCTCGGCAACTGGATGCCGGCGCAGCAGGGGTTCTATGACAAGTTCGTCGCGACCGGTGACGTCACGCAACTGGCGAAAAACCTCGAAGGCACCGAATTCACCCTCGCCGTGCCGGATTACGTGTGGGATGCGGGTGTGCATAACTTTGTCGACCTGAATAAATACGCCGACAAGTTTGAAAAGAAGATCTACGGGATCGGCTCGGGTGCGCCAGCCAACATCTCGCTGCAAGAGATCATCAAGAAAAACGACTTCGACCTTGGCCAATGGAAGCTGATCGAGTCGAGCGAACAAGCAATGCTGGCCGAAGTATCGCGGGCAGTGAAGAAGCAGAAATTCGTGACCTTCCTCGGCTGGACCCCGCACCCGATGAACGTGCAGTTGAAAATGCATTATCTGAAGGGTGGCGAGAAATATTTTGGCAACACCGGCAGCGTATTTACCCTGACGCGCAAGGGATATGCCGAAGCCTGTCCGAATGTGGGCAAGTTGCTGACCAATCTGGCCTTCACCCAGGAGATGGAGAACAGCATCATGGCTGAGGTGGTGAACAACAAAGTCAGCAACGCTCAAGCGGCGAAGGCCTGGATCAAGGCGAATCCGGGGGTTTTGGATAAGTGGCTGGATGGCGTGAAAACCGTAGATGGGAAAGAGGCTTTAGGGGCGGTGAAGGCCAAGCTCTGATCGTGGGGTGCTGACGACTTATGTTCGCTCGAGATCTTTTCCCCCCTCACCCCAACCCTCTCCCCCCAAGGGGGGCGAGGGGGAAAGGGAGCCGATCTCGGTTGCTTCTGGAATCTGAGTTCGACTCGATATTTCAGGTCGATGTCGCTTGAAACGCCAACTCGGTCAGTTCCCTCTCCCTCTGGGAGAGGGTTAGGGTGAGGGGCTCTTCTCAACTGACACCCTGATACCCTTGCAAACACCCAACCCCAAACCGCGAGACCCCATGCCCCTCCCGACCCGCCGCTCACTCCTGCCCTTCCTGACCTGGCTGCCCCGGCAGACCCGCGCCAGCGTCGGGCGCGACCTGATCGTCGGTCTCAGCGGTGCGATTCTCGCGTTGCCGCAGTCGATTGCCTACGCGCTGATCGCCGGTCTCCCACCTGAATACGGCCTCTACGCGGCAATCATCCCGGTCCTGATCGCCTGCTTATGGGGTTCTTCGTGGCACCTGATCTGCGGCCCCACGGCGGCCATCTCCATTGTGCTTTACGCCAGCGTCAGTCCACTTGCCGTCCCGGCATCACAGGACTACATCACCCTGATTTTGCTACTGACCTTCCTCGCTGGAGTTTTCCAGTGGCTGCTCGGCCTGTTGCGCTTCGGCGCACTGGTGAATTTCGTCTCGCATTCGGTGGTGCTGGGTTTCACCCTCGGTGCGGCGGTGGTGATTGTCATCGGTCAATTACCCAACCTGCTCGGGCTGGATTTACAGAGCAAAGCCACGGCATTGGACAGCCTGATGGATCTGCTGCGGCATCTGGGAACTGTGGATAAACCCTCGCTCGCGCTCGGTGTGGCCACGGTGCTGGTCGGCGCGGCATTGAAACAGTTGCTGCCGCGCTGGCCAACGCTATTGATCACGCTGGTGCTCGGCAGTCTGCTGGTGTGGCTGTGGCCGGCGATGTTCGGCCATGTGCAATTGGTCAGCGCCTTCGTTGGACGTTTGCCGCCGTTCAGTGCGCTGGATCTGGATCTGGACGTGATCCTGCGCCTGCTGCCGAGCGCTGTGGCGGTGGGCATGCTCGGGCTGGTTACGAGTCTGTCGATTGCGCGCTCGATTTCCGCGCGCTCGCAGCAGTTGCTCGATGCCAATCAGGAAGTTCGTGCGCAGGGTTTATCCAATATCGTCGGGGCATTTTTTTCGGGATCGCTGTCCGCCGGATCTTTCACTCGTTCCGGATTGAGCTACGAGGCGGGGGCCTGTTCACCGCTGGCCGGCGTGTTTTCCGCGTTGTGGGTAGCGCTGTTCGCGATTTTCGGCGCGGGGTTGATCGCGCACATTCCGATCCCGGCAATGGCCGGCAGCATTCTGTTGATCGCCTGGGGGCTGGTGGATATTCGCGGGATTCGCGCGCTGCTGCGAGTCAGCCGCGCAGAATTCTTGGTGATGGCTTTGACCTGTCTCGCCACATTGCTGCTGGAATTGCAGACAGCGATTTATGCCGGAGTGCTGGCGTCGCTGTTTTTCTATCTCAAGCGCACCTCACAGCCGCGCGTGCAGCATTGGCGCGATGGCGAGGATGATGTGCTGCGGGTCGGCGGGTCGATCTTTTTCGGCGCCAGCCATTACCTGCAAGTGCGCCTGCAACGCATGCACGGCGCGCGCGTGGTGATCGAAGCACAGCAGATCAACTTCATCGACTATTCCGGGGTGGAAATGCTGCATCAAGAGGCGCGGCGCTTGCTCAAACAAGGACGCTGCCTGACATTGCGCCGCGCGCGGCCGCAGGTGGTTGAGGAGTTGAGGAAGCTGGAAGGGCCGGAGAAATGTCCGATCCGCTTTGAGGAGTGATCAGATATCGGTGTCGACTTCAATCGCTGGCAAGCCAGCTCCCACAGGGATGGAGGTGATCCTTGTGGGAGCTGGCTTGCCAGCGATGCTTTTAAAGGGCCAGTTGGCGGCGCAGTTCGGCGAGTACGGGCGCAGTGTCCGGGCGCACCCCGCGCCACAGCAAAAACGCCTCTGCCGCTTGCTCAGCCAACATCCCCAACCCATCCATCGACACCGCCGCGCCATGCTCGCTGGCCCAACGACAAAACGCCGTCGGCTCCTTGCCATACATCATGTCGTAGCACAGGGTTTTACCCGGCTCGATCAGGCTCGGTGCAATCGGCGGGACATCGCCGGTCAGGCTGGCGGATGTGGCGTTGATGATCACGTCCACCGGCTCGCGCAACCAGTCGAAACCACTGGCCGACACCGGCCCCAGATCGATGAATAACTCTGCCAGCAATTCGGCTTTTTCCACCGTGCGATTGGCAATGATCACCGACGCCGGTTTTTCCGCCAGCAATGGCTCCAGCGCTCCGCGCACTGCACCACCAGCGCCGAGCAGCAGAATGCGTTTGCCGGTCAGGCTGAAACCGGCATTCACCGTCAGATCGCGTACCAGTCCGGCGCCGTCGGTGTTGTCGCCGAGCAGCGAACCGTCGGCGAGTTTGCTCAGGGTATTCACTGCGCCGGCACGCTCAGCGCGCGCGGTCAGGCTGTTGGCCAGGCGATAGGCGTCTTCCTTGAACGGCACGGTTACGTTGGCGCCGCGACCTTGCTCGAAAAACGCCTTGGCGCAACCGGAAAAATCGTCGAGCGGCGCCAGCAGTGTGCTGTAGTCGAGGCTCTGCCCGGTCTGCTCGGCGAACAGTTTATGAATCAGCGGCGACTTGCTGTGGCCGATCGGGTTACCGAAAACGACGTAACGATCCATCACAACTCCTCGTTCAGGCCTGGGCCAGCCAGTCGCGGTCTTGCAGAAAGTAGTCGGTCAGGCGTGCCTCTTCGCTACCCGGCTCGGCCTTCCAGTCGTAGGCCCAGCGCACCTGCGGCGGCAGCGACATCAGGATTGACTCGGTGCGTCCGCCCGATTGCAGGCCGAACAGCGTGCCACGGTCGTAAACCAGATTGAATTCAACGTAACGGCCACGGCGGAATTCCTGGAACTCGCGCTGCTTGGCGGTGAATTCATCATGCTTGCGCCGCTGCACGATTGGCAGATACGCATCGATGTAGGCGTCACCGATGGCGCGCATGAAGGCGAAACTGGTATCGAAGTCCCACTCGTTCAGGTCGTCGAAGAACAGTCCGCCGATGCCGCGCGGTTCGTGACGGTGCTTGATGTGGAAGTAGCTGTCGCACCACGCCTTGTAGCGCGAGTAAACGTCCGGGCCGAACGGCGCGCAGGCCTGCTCGGCCACGCGGTGCCAATGGATGCAATCTTCTTCATTGCCGTAATACGGGGTCAGGTCGAAGCCGCCACCGAACCACCAGACCGGCTCTTCGCCTTCTTTCTCGGCGATGAAAAAGCGCACATTGGCGTGGGACGTCGGCACATGCGGGTTGTGCGGGTGAATCACCAGCGACACGCCGAGGGCTTCAAAGCCGCGTCCGGCCAGTTCCGGCCGATGGGCGCTGGCCGACGGTGGCAGACCACTGCCGAACACATGGGAAAAGTTTACGCCGCCCTTTTCGATCAACGCGCCGTTCTCGATCACTCGAGTGCGACCGCCGCCCCCAGCCGGACGAGCCCAGGCGTCTTCGACGAAGCGCGTGCCGCCGTCCTCGGCTTCCAGCGCAGCGCAGATGCGATCTTGCAGGTCGAGCAGATAGGCTTTTACGGCGTCGGTGCGGGTCGTCATGACATCCCCCTGGATCGGTAAAACAGATCGGGCAAAACTACGCGGCGCCCCCGCAGGCAATGGGGGGCGGCGCAAATGGGCGCGTAGCATACCATCGCAGGCCGGCACGCCGCAGTTGACGAAGATCAAGGTTGGGAGTTCGATAGGCAGCTCGCAAACGACCCAAGGAATAGGCAGATGGCAAAGCGAATCCAGTTCCACGCCCACGGCGGCCCCGAAGTGCTCGAGTACGTTGACTACCAGCCCGCCGAGCCCGGCCCGCAGCAGGTGCGCGTGAGCAACAAGGCGATCGGTCTGAACTTCATCGACACTTACTACCGCAGCGGTCTCTACGCGCCGCCAGCATTGCCGTCGGGTCTCGGTGCCGAGGGTGCCGGCATCGTTGACGCGGTGGGCAGCGAAGTCACCCGCTTCAAGGTCGGTGATCGCGTGGCGTATGGCAGCGGCCCGTTGGGTGCTTATAGCGAACGGCACGTCCTGCCCGAAGCCAATCTGGTGAAGCTGCCCGACGCCATCAGTTTCGAAACCGCCGCCGGGGTCATGCTTAAAGGCCTGACCGTGCAATATCTGCTGCGTCAGACTTATGAACTCAAGGCTGGTGAAACCATTCTGTTCCACGCCGCCGCCGGTGGCGTCGGTTCGCTGGCCTGCCAATGGGCCAAGGCTCTCGGCGTGAAACTGATCGGTACGGTCAGCTCGAAAGAGAAAGCCGACCTGGCCAAGGCCAACGGCGCATGGGCGACCATCGACTACAGCCACGAAAACGTTGCCCAGCGAGTGCTGGAGTTGACCGACGGCAAGAAAGTCCCGGTGGTCTACGACGGGGTTGGCAAGGACACCTGGCTGACCTCGCTCGACAGCGTGGCGCCACGTGGCCTGCTGGTGAGTTTCGGTAATGCGTCCGGCGCGGTGGACGGGGTGAACCTGGGGATCCTGTCGGCGAAAGGTTCGCTGTACGTGACCCGGCCGACCCTGGCGACTTACGCCAACAATGCCGCGAACCTGCAACGGATGGCGGATGAGCTGTTCGAGATGATCATCAGCGGCAAGATAAAGGTGGATATCAGTCAGCGTTATCCACTGGCTGAAGCGGCGAAGGCGCAGACCGAGTTGTCGGCGCGGCGCACCACGGGTTCGACCATCCTGCTGCCATGACGACAAGCTGCCCCGGCGATGCTTCATAAGTTGATCGGGGTAAGTTGCAATTCAACAAAAAACGGCGTCTTGCCGGCCGAGGTTGTTGCAAAGTCCTCTCGGGCCAGACGCTGCACCTGCAACCCCAATACTCCGGGCAAGCCGAGCAATGCGCTCGCCTGCGCCTCGCCCTGCAGTGCCCGTTCGATCACCGCCTGCGCATCGGCAGCCAGTTTTTCCTGGGCGATGACCAGACGCATGCGAGCACCGTTAGCCTGACGATCGACCTGCACCTGAATATCGGCGGCGCACAACTTGGGCAACATCTGACCGAGCGCATGCATTACCTGCCGCTGAGTGATGATCGCGCCGCCCAGCTTGATCGATGTTTCGACCCGACCCTCGAGCTCCAGCACGGGCCAGGAACTGCCACAGGCACAACTTCTCACCTTGCGCAGCATTCGCCCACGATCGCCAATCCTGTACCGCAACAACGGCACGTGATCGGGCAGCAGCGGCGTCAACAGTAATTCGCCGGTCTGCTCTTCGGGCATGGCTTGCAGGGTCACGGGATCAACTACTTCGAGCAGCATCGCGTCGGCATGCAGATGATAAAACCCGTGCTCAAGGTGTGCGCATTGAAAGCCGATGGGGCCGGTTTCCGTAGAGCTGTAGCCGAACGACCTTATCTTCAGCATCGGCCAGTCCCGGGTGAGTTGTTCGCGCAACGATTGACTGCAGGGTTCTCCGATGTAGTACAGCCACTTCAGACTGCCTAACTGCGTTGCGCCGATCTGATCATGGTTGAACAGCGCCGCAGCGAAGGAGGGTGTGCAAATCAGCGCATCGGCCGCCTGTGACTGAATCAGCTCGGCAATCCGTTGAACGCCCATCTGCGAACCGGCGGGCAACAGGCGCGCACCAATGTGCTGGACGACCGCCGATGCGTATTGAAAGGCTCCCTGCATTTCACCGGAGGTCAGACAGTTGATGACGATGCCTGGACGTTCGTCAGCCTCCCCAAACATCCGCGCACCCAAGGAAACGATGCCGGTATTGAACGCCCATGAATGGGTGATGTGCTTACGGTTGCCGGTGCTGCCTCCCGACGTGAGAGTCAGGCCGCCGCCCGGTGCGCGGTGTGAGGCTTCGCCGAGCACGGAGAACAGCACACCGCCGTGCTCGTCCTCCACGGCTTGAATCGGCAGTCGATGCAGGTCGTTTGCGGTCTGCACGTCTCTGAGCTGGGGATATAACGCGCTGAACCACGGCAGGGAGCGCGCGTGCGCCAATTTGCGCGCAAAGGCCTCAGCAGCATCCCCGTCAGCACCGGCATTGATTATCGGATCACTGTTCATCGCCACGCCCCCCCTGACGAATACCCAACGCATCGAACCCGCTGCCGACAGCGCTCGCGAGATGCTCCAGCTGGGTCTGGCTATGACTGGCACTGATGGCCAGACGCAAGATCGCCTCGCCCTTGGCCACTACCGGAAACACAGCGGTGGTGACCGCAATCGTCTGTCGGCGCAGATGCAGCGCAAGGTTGATCGCATCGCTCTCGGCGCCGACGCGCACGAACCGAATGGGTGAGGCCACTAGATGGTTGCCCAGCACCGGCCCGAGCAGACCGTCGATCACGGCCACATTGCGCCACAGATCCGCCTGCAACTGTCCCAGCTCAGGGGAAAGGTGGATTTTGCCGGAGGCGACTGCTGCGCCCACGCCGCCCATGGACAGTGGCCCGCCGAATGTATAGGTCGATGCATGGCGCCGTATCATCTCGGCATCGGCTGCCGTGTGCACAGTAATTGCACCGCCAGTTGCGCCGAACGCCTTGGACAGCGAGGACAGCAGGATCAGTCGAGCGCGCTGTCGCTGGTCGGCTGCGAAAAGTGCATAGCCACCGCCTGCTTCGCCATGAATCGAAGTGCCGTGGGCATCATCCGCGTAGAGATAACCGTCGAAACGCTCCGCCAGTTGCAGCAGACGGTTGACCGGATACAAACCGCGCATTGAGCCGATGCTGTCGGTGAGGATGATCGGTGTATTGCCAGCGGCAACCGCAGTAGAGCATGCGTGCTCCACTTGCTCGAGATCGCTGCAATCGCAACGCAGCACGGGGCCGAACTGGCACAGGATGCCCTGCAGCACTTGCATCGAGGCATGCGCAGCCCGGTCGACGATCCAGCCAGGTCCACGACGCAAGGGATAGGAAGGCAATTCGCCGGATCCGAGCAGCGGCAGACAGCCAAGATGCGCGCTGCCTACCGAGTTGAAGGTCACCGAATGCCCCTGGAATATCCGGTTCAGTTGCTCATCCAGCTCGCGCATGGGCGGCAGCAGAGCCCGGGTTCGCGCAGCAGCGAACTGCACGCCGAATGACTGGACGGCGCTCATCGCGCCTTGAATAAGGCGTGGATCGCACTCCAGCCCGAGGTAAGAGCATGAGAGAAATTCAGTCAGCCGCTCACCGCTATTCAACTCGATTTCCTTGCCCTCACGTTTCACCAGGTTCAAACCGTTGAGCCCGGCTTCGAACAATTGCTGCTGATCGTCCCGAGCCTGACGCACACGGTTTTTGACCCAATTTACGGTTGGTTGAATCGTGTTCATGGGAATGCCTGCAAAGGGGGCGTCTGGCGATAGATCTGCACACGCCATAGCTGGGTTGTTTCGCGTTCGATCACTGGCTGGTATTGGGCGGTGATATCGCAGAAACCTGCACTATCAGGTTGCACCACGTGCAAATGGCCACGCATGACTATCAACGCCTGCCCGCTCAGCGCCGGGCGCAGACGTTGCAAGACACTGGCGCCGGCCCCTTGGGGCATGAAGGACGGCACGTCCGACAGCGAGACGAAATCGACATCCGCAGACGTGGCAACACAATCGAGGATGTCCGCCTGCACCACGCGCAACTCGCACTGCTGAAGTCCCTCGCGCGCACGGCTGAAAATTATCGGGTCACATTCCAGTGGGTAGCCCTGCGGATAGCGCAGTTCTCCGAAGAACAGCATTTGCAGGAAAAAGCTCTCCTTCACCACTTGAGTGGTAAACAAGGCGTGGAAAATCTGCTGATATACCGCGCGCGAACTGATACCAAGATTGTTGGGTGGAAATGAGCCTCGATACAGCAGCGAGTTGAGCACTGCCGCGTTCCCCAGCAGCGCGATTACCGCTTTCCAGCGCGTGAGCGGGAAACGGCTTCGGTAATATTCCGTCTGCGCGCCAAGTTCGCTGTGTCGGAAAATTTCTCGACCCGCCCTTCCGGTAAACAACCCATTGACCTTGGCCAGCCGCTGCAGCGTCTGCTCGAAAGCCCCCATGTAAATCGGTGCCTTCCAGTCACGGGACCGGAACAACTCCGCCAGCCAGCGGCGATCCGCCGAGGGCAAATTCAGCTGCTGAAAAATCGACTGGCGGCGTATCGCCGAACTCTCTGGCTGGTAGCCCAGGAATTCCATGAACGACGCGTGATCGGTCTGCTCCAGAAGAGCAAATCGCAACCGCGTGAAGGCGAGTTGCGGCGCACTTATATCGGTGCAGGTCATGCGCATCGGACTGCGGGCCAACAGCGGCAACAGCCGTCCGCCACACCCGGCGACACCGACTATATGTTTGGCACGCTCGGGCAGAATCGCGTGCTCAAGTGCTGTGTCTTCATCCCCCAGCGTGTAGTTGAGCCGCTCGAAATATTCAGCCATTCGCGCCTCCGCTCATCGGAGGGTGTCGGGCTCTCATGACCGGTCCAGGGCGTGGAGAAAGTCATAACGGGGCGCCAGGCCTTTTTGCCAAGCCTCATATTGCTCATATACAGCTTCAAGCATATTGCCGGTCAGGCGCAGACTGGTTTCCATTACGCTGGCAATCGCATCCCAATCAGCCTGGTTCTTGCACGTGCGCTGCAGCATGAGTTTAATTTCGTTGAAGTGCTCGATATCAATATCGGAATGGGCAATGAAGAAGGTCAACTGGGCAGGTTTCAGCGCCAGCGTTTCACTCAGTTGATTGATGATTGGCATGATGAACTGGTAGGCGTTTTCCGCCCAATAACTGTAACCGAGCCGTTGCAGGGGATTACCTGTAAAGGAAATCCAGTACAAGTAAGCAATCAGAACGTCGGTTGCCGGAAGTGCAGATGGCATATCGAAAACTTGATTCTTCAAACCAAGACTCATGACATCGTGCAACGCCATTCTTTCATGGCCGACTTCTTGCGCTGCGTGTTCAAAACAGAATTTGGCATATACCGGATTATCCGCATGTCGGACACCCACCAACCCCTGATTTCTCGCGTTGTGGGCGGTGTAGTGAAAGGTTTCGATCATATATATCGCATACAGCGCCTTGGAAACATTGCCCTCGCGAATTACTTTTACCAACTGCGAGTTATCCAGGATATCCGCCCAGATCTTGTCGATTCTGTCATCTAGCCGGCTCAACTGTTGTTCAAAACTGCGGGGCGAGTTCATCAGCATGGATTTCCGTTTGGTTGAGAATTTTGTCGGTTGGCGGACTTACGGCCGCAAGGATTTGCGGCCACTTGGCTGAAAGCAGCCAGTAATCGCCGCGTTTGCGCTGCTCGATATGCAATGAATTGGTGGTAATCGGCGTAAGCCCGAAGCGCTGGAACAGACGCCGCTGCGGAGATCGGCACAGCGCAGTGACGCCCTCATAACCGTGTTGGATCGCCCAATCGGTCGCGGCCGCAAGCAGGCCGTTGATCAACACCGGCAAGTGACTTGGCGAGTGCGCGATCAAGCGGCTGAACTCGACATGTCGAGACAGCGCTACGGTAGGAGATACATGCTGCTGCGCCAGCGCTGCCC
Organism: Pseudomonas sp. TWP3-2; assembly: GCF_049897765.1. Taxonomy (NCBI): domain Bacteria; kingdom Pseudomonadati; phylum Pseudomonadota; class Gammaproteobacteria; order Pseudomonadales; family Pseudomonadaceae; genus Pseudomonas; species Pseudomonas sp. TWP3-2. Next base: position 19,269 of record NZ_JAFCWW010000002.1, read on the forward strand.
ACTCGAACGGCGCAGGTGTAACTCTTAATACCGCCACTGGCTGATCGTCCTGATACAGCAAGAAGTGGGTGCTACGTGATGTAATTGCCAAGCGTGTTTCGAGTGATCTTGCGCTGGACGTGAGCATGTAATGTTGTAATCGCAGACGAAACTGCTGAGAAACAAAACGTTCAAACTCCCGCGTGTCTGATCCAGCTTCAAGAATAACGATACGATAATTTTCATGACGACTCTTTAACGTCGCCTTGAGTGCCTGCAGATAATCCGTGAGTTGTAAATCCGTAGTATCCATTCCATCTCCGCAGAAGTTAACTTTTCGAAATGTCCGGGCGCACTTGAATGATGGATGGTTTTAGAAAAATCGCCACTTCGCGAATTCTGATAATGACGTGGGAAAATTCACGAAAGTTCGATGCTTGTCGATACATCTGACACACGGAGGAAAAATACAAACAACATCGTGTTGTAAGTTGCTATTTACTCGAAGGAAAAATCGCAGGCATGCGTAGTACTCCTCGCTATAAAAGCCGAGGAGTAATCGATAAATCAAATCAGAGTTATATCAATCGGGACGGACGACGTGGCCGGTGGCCAGATCACGGATGATGCTGGGATTCTTGCGCCCACCAAGCAAACCGCCAAGCACCAGATCAAGCTGGCCACGGAAATACTGCTCGACCCGCAACCGCGAGCGCGCTGCTGGCCGACCTTGTGGATTGGCCGATGTCGACACTAGCGGTCCGACCAGTGAACACAGGTCGCGAACCAGTGGATGATCACTGACGCGCAGCGCCACGGTTTCGTGCACCCCGGTGATCCACTGCGGCAACTGGTTGCGATGCGGCACCAGCCACGTGTTCGGCCCCGGCCAGGTGCTGGCCATGCGGTCCAGCCACAGCTCCGGGAAGTCTTCGAAGAGGAAGTCGAACTGGCGGATATTGTCGGCGACCAGAATCAGGCCTTTGCCCACCGAACGGCCCTTGAGCATCAGCAGCCGTTCCACCGCTTCTTCATCCCACGGATCGCACCCCAACCCCCAGACGGCTTCGGTTGGATAGGCAATGACCGCCCCGGCACGAATCTCTCGCGCGGCTTGTTGCACACGCCAACTGTTGACCATGAAAAACTCTCCGCAAACAGGTTTCGCGCAGTTTACCGATCTTCAATGTAAATCCCAGCCTGTATGAACGTTAGATCATGCGCGCAAACCAGCGGCCGTTTTCGCAGACTGCGCGGCCGTCCATCTCCAGCTCGGTCAATGCGGCCAGCACTTTGGGCAGCGCCCAGCCACTGCTGTCGACCAGCCCTTCGCTGGTATGCGGTGCCGCGTGCAGCAGGCGCAATAGCGGGTTATCCACGCTCGTCGTCGCCTCCGACATCGGCAAATGCTGCCAGCCGCGCAACGCTTCGAGGATGTGTTCGATGGTTTCCACCAGCACCGCGCCGTCGCGGATCAACTGATGGCAGCCGCGCGCACCGGGGTGATGGATCGAGCCTGGAATCGCGTACACCTCGCGTCCCTGTTCCGCGGCCAGCCGCGCGGTGATCAGCGATCCGCTGGCCACACTTGCCTCGACTACCAGCACGCCAAGGGACAAGCCGCTGATGATCCGGTTGCGTCTGGGGAAGTTGCTGGCGCTCGGCCCGGCGTCCAGCGGAAACTCGGACAGCACCGCGCTGCCCGATGCGATCATGTCGTCGGCCAGGCGTCGATTGCGTTGTGGATAAAATTTTTCCAGCCCCGTCCCAAGTACCCCGACGGTTTGCCCGCCGACATCCAGCGCGGCTTGGTGCGCGGCCGCATCAATGCCCAGCGCCAGGCCACTGGTGATCACGAAACCGGCCCCGGCCAGGCTGCGGGAAAACGCGGCGGCGGTGTCCATGCCTGGACGTGAAGCGCGACGACTGCCGACCATCGCCAACTGCGGTTTTTCCAGGATCAGTGGGTCGCCAGCGACGAACAGCAGCGGCGGCGGGTCGGGAATCTGCGCCAGCAGTGCCGGGTAATCCGGCTGATCCCACATCAGTAAATGCTGGCCCGGCCGCTCTAGCCAGCGCATCGCGTGGCTGGCGCCATCGCGCACCTCCGGGCAACGCCGTGCTTCGGCACACGCCGCCGGCATTCCCAACGCGCGCCAGGCACTGGCCGGCGCGCTGATCGCCTTGGAGGCCGAACCAAACGCCTCGAGCAGTCTGGCAAAACGTTTCGGGCCGATTTCCGGCAGGCGGTGCAGGCGCAAACGCGCCTCCAGTTCCGCCGGGGAAATCGGCGTACATACGGACATCATCATGGATCATCCTTGACCGTTATAAGCCCCGAACCATTCGGAACAAGCTGTGGATAAGTCTGTTGGTAACTTGTTAAGCCAGCTAAGGATTTCGCACCTTGTCGAGCACCGCCAGCGAGCGCGATGCGTTGAGCACGAGGCCGTAACTGAGTTTGTCGTAGGTGCGGAACACCATCAGCAACCCGGCGCGTTCGTCGGGGATTTTCAGCGGCTGACCGGTGACCCGGTCGCGTACGGTTTCGCCGGTTTTCATCACCACCAGCACATTGCCTTCGGCCAGACCGTCGCGTTTACCTTTATTCAACGTGACCACATCCATCGCGCCGATCTGCGTTACGCCGCGCGGCACGTCGATGATCAGTCCGTTGATATCGGTTTGCGGGGCGCTGGGCATAAAGGTCGAATTGATCGAGCGTTCTTCGCCGCTGAACAAGCGGTCACCGAGACGCACTTCCTGGGTGGTGCGTTGCAGGGCGAGGGTGGCGACATCACCTTCGGTCGCGACAATTTCGCCGCCGCCGATGTCATCGGCGTTGATGCCGAGAAACTCCTTGCTCTGTGGATCGGTGTAGACCTTGCCTTGCCGGAAGATTCCGTAGACCGGCTGGTTCGGGTCGAAATGCCCGCGAGCGAAGATCCGGTCGCCGGTGCCGCTGAGCACACGTTCGGCATCGCCGGCAACGATGTACGGCGCTTTGTCGAAGTCCTCGACCTTGTCGACGATGCGGTTGCTCAGCAGAAAGCTGTTGATCGATTTGAGCGGAATGCTCGGAATCGCGTCGGCCACCGGGCTGGTGCGAATGCGTGGCGACAGCTTGATGGTGCCGCGTGAGGCGCCGCGATTGAGCAGCAGACGCGGCTGGCCGTTGACGTAACTCAGGGTCAACAGGTCGCCGGGATAGATCAGATTGGGGTTTTCGATTTGCGGATTGGCCTGCCACAACTGCGGCCACTGCCAGGGCTCGCGCAGATATTTGCCGGAAATGTCCCAGAGCGTGTCCCCCGAAACCACCGTGTATTGCTGTGGAAAACCTTCCTTGAGCTGCACTTGCCCGTGCGCCGTACCGGCCGAGACCAGAAAGAGCAGGGCGAGTAGTGATTTCCTCATGCGGTGAATCCCTTTATTATGTGCGTTCGCGTGAAACGCCAGAGCCCCCGTGGCTCGCTCCGTGCTCTATTCTGAAAAGCACGGCGCTACGTTTCACAACGGTAGCCTGCATCTTCGGACCTGCCAGGCCATCGCCCGACTTTACTCAACGCGTGCAGCAATCAAGCCTATGGCCATTTTAAACATCCTCGAATTCCCGGACCCGCGTCTGCGCACTATCGCCAAGCCTGTGGCCGTAGTGGACGACGAAGTGCGTCAGTTGGTCGATGACATGTTTGAAACAATGTATGAAGCGCCGGGCATCGGCCTTGCCGCGACCCAGGTCAACGTGCACAAACGTATCGTCGTGATGGACCTTTCCGAAGACCGCACCGAGCCACGGGTGTTCATCAACCCCGAGTTCGAATCGCTGACCGAAGACATGGAGCAATACCAGGAAGGCTGCCTCTCGGTACCGGGCTTTTACGAAAACGTCGACCGCCCGCAGAAGGTCAAGATCAAGGCTCTGGACCGCGACGGCAAGCCTTACGAACTGATCGCCGAAGGCTTGCTCGCAGTGTGCATCCAGCACGAATGCGACCACCTCAACGGCAAATTGTTCGTCGATTATCTGTCCACGCTCAAACGCGATCGCATCAAGAAGAAGCTGGAAAAGCTTCACCGCCAGAACGCTTGATGCCCTCCTTCAAAGGCTTGCTGCGGCAAGCCTTTTTCTTTTTGTGAGAACCCTCTGATGACCGAGCCACTGCGCATTGTCTTTGCCGGCACCCCGGAATTCGCCGCCGAACACCTCAAGGCCCTGTTAAACAGCCCTTACGAGATCGTTGCGGTCTACACCCAACCGGATCGCCCGGCCGGTCGCGGACAAAAACTCATGCCGAGCCCGGTCAAGCAGCTCGCGTTGGAAAACAACATCCAGGTGTTGCAGCCGCCGACCCTGCGCAACGAAGACGCGCAGGCCGAGCTCGCCGCGCTCCAGCCGGATTTGCTGGTGGTGGTCGCTTATGGCCTGATCCTGCCGCAAGTGGTGCTGGATATTCCGCGTCTGGGCTGCATCAACAGTCACGCCTCGCTGTTGCCGCGCTGGCGCGGTGCAGCGCCGATTCAACGCGCTGTGGAAGCCGGCGATAGCGAAAGCGGCGTAACCGTGATGCGCATGGAAGCGGGCCTCGACACCGGGCCGATGCTGCTCAAAGTCGTCACCCCGATCAGCGCCGAAGACACCGGCGGCAGCCTGCACGACCGCCTCGCGGAAATGGGTCCTCCGGCTGTGGTGCAAGCGATTGCCGGTCTGGCCGCTGGCACGCTGCAAGGCGAAGTGCAGGACGACAGCCTCGCCACCTACGCACACAAACTCAACAAGGACGAAGCACGCATCGACTGGAGCCGTCCGGCGGTCGAGCTGGAACGTCTGGTACGCGCTTTCAATCCTTGGCCGATCACCCACAGCACGCTGAATGGCGAAGCGCTGAAAGTGCTGGCGGCCACACTGGCCGAGGGCAGCGGCAAACCGGGCGCGATTCTCGGCGCCAGCAAGGACGGTCTGATCGTCGCCTGCGGTGAACAAGCCCTGTGCCTGACCCGTCTGCAATTGCCCGGCGGTAAAGCGCTGAACTTCAGCGACCTGTTCAACAGCCGTCGTGAGAAATTCGCCGTCGGCACCGTCCTCGGCGCAGCGGTGGACGCGCAATGAACCCGCGTCTGGCCGCCGCCAAGGCACTCGCCGCTGTCCTGAGCGGCAAAGCCTCGCTCAACAGCTCCCTGCCGACGCAACTGGATAAGGTCGAGGATCGCGATCGCGGTTTCACTCAGGATCTGGCGTTCGGCACCGCGCGTTGGCAGCCACGGCTGTCAGCGCTGGCAGCCAAGCTCTTACAGAAACCGTTCAAGGCTGCCGATGCTGATGTCGAAGCGCTGCTGCTGGTCGGTCTCTATCAACTGCTTTACACCCGCGTGCCGCCGCACGCGGCCATCGGTGAAACCGTGGGTTGCGCCGAGAAGCTGAAAAAGCCGTGGGCCAAAGCGTTGCTCAACGCCGTGTTGCGTAATGCACAGCGCGAAAGTGAGGCGATTTTCGCCGAACTGGAGCGAGACCCGGTGGTGCGTACCGCTCACCCGCGCTGGCTGCAAAAATCCCTTAAGGCTTTCTGGCCGGAACAGTGGGAGGCGATCTGCGAAGCCAACAATGCGCATCCGCCGATGATCCTGCGAGTCAACCGCCGCCATCACAACCGCGACGCTTACCTGGGCTTGTTGGCTGAAGCCGGGATCGCCGCGACGCCGTGCGTTTACAGCGGTGACGGGATCATCCTCGAAGCGGCCGCCGACGTGCCCAGCCTGCCGGGTTTTGCTGAAGGCTGGATCAGCGTGCAGGACGAAGCCGCGCAACTCGCCGCCGACCTGCTTGACCTCGCGCCGGGCCAACGCGTGCTCGACGCCTGCTGCGCACCCGGGGGCAAGACCTGCCACATCCTCGAAGCCGAACCGGCGCTGGCCGGCGTGGTGGCGGTGGATCTGGAAGCCAAGCGTCTGGTGCGAGTCAGGGAAAACCTTGAACGCCTCGGCCTGAGCGCCGAACTGATCGCCGCCGACGGTCGCGACACGGCCAAGTGGTGGGACGGCAAACCGTTCCAGCGCATCCTGCTCGACGCGCCATGTTCGGCGACGGGTGTGATCCGCCGGCACCCGGACATCAAGCTCACGCGTCAGGCCGATGACATCGCCGCTCTCGCGACCCTGCAAGGCGAGCTGCTCGACGCTATGTGGCAGACCCTCGAAGTCGGCGGCATTCTGCTTTACGCCACGTGCTCGACCTTGCCGACCGAGAACACCGAGGTCATCGCCGCGTTCCTCGAGCGCACGCCCGGCGCACGCGAGCTGGACCTGGCCACTACGGCCGGGATCAAACAGCCGCATGGTCGCCAATTGCTGGCCCAGCAGGGCGGCCATGACGGGTTCTACTACGCCAAGCTGATCAAGATCGCTGCCGCGCGCGGCTAAACGGATTCAATGGAGTGACTGGATGAAAATCATCATCCTCGGTGCGGGACAGGTCGGCGGTTCGCTGGCGGAACATTTGGCCAGCGAGGCCAACGACATCACGGTGGTCGACACCGACGGCGAGCGCCTGCGCGACCTCGGTGACCGGCTCGACATCCGCACCGTGCAGGGCCGTGGCTCGCTGCCGACCATCCTGCGTCAGGCCGGTGCCGACGACGCCGACATGCTGGTGGCGGTGACCAACAGCGACGAAACCAACATGATTGCCTGTCAGGTCGCGCACACGCTGTTCCACACGCCGACCAAGATTGCCCGGGTGCGCGAAGCGTCCTACCTGACCCGCGACGAGTTGTTCGACAACGAAGCGATTCCGGTCGACGTGCTGATCAGCCCCGAGCAGGTGGTGACCAATTACATCAAACGCCTGATCCAGCATCCCGGCGCTTTGCAGGTGATCGACTTCGCCGAAGGCAAGGCGCAACTGGTGGCGGTGCGCGCCTATTACGGCGGGCCGCTGGTGGGCCAGCAACTGCGCCAGTTGCGCGAGCACATGCCGAATGTGGAAACCCGCGTAGCGGCGATTTTCCGCCGGGATCGGCCGATCCTGCCGCAGGGCGACACGGTGATCGAGGCCGATGACGAAGTCTTTTTCATCGCTGCCCGTGCGAACATTCGCGCAGTGATGAGCGAAATGCGCCGCCTCGACGAAACCTACAAACGCATCGTGATTGCCGGGGGCGGGCAGATCGGCGAGCGCCTGGCCGAAGCCATCGAAAGCCGTTATCAGGTGAAGATCATCGAGATGAACCCGGCGCGTTGCCGCTACCTCTCGGACACGCTCGACAGCACCGTGGTGTTGCAGGGTAGCGCCTCAGACCGCGACCTGCTGCTGGAAGAAAATATCGCCGACGCCGATATTTTCCTCGCGCTGACCAACGATGACGAAGCCAACATCATGTCGTCGCTGCTGGCCAAACGGCTGGGTGCGAAGAAGGTCATGACGATCATCAACAACCCGGCCTACGTCGACCTGATCCAGGGCGGCGACATCGACATCGCCATCAGCCCGCAACTGGCGACCATCGGCACCTTGCTCGCTCACGTGCGGCGTGGCGATATCGTCAGCGTGCACTCACTGCGTCGCGGCGCGGCCGAAGCCATCGAAGCGGTGGCGCATGGCGATTCGAAGTCGAGCAAGGTCATCGGCAAGGCCATCGAAAACATCGCGCTGCCGCCAGGCACTACCATCGGCGCGATCATCCGTGCCGAAGAGGTAATTATCGCTCACGACAACACGGTGATCGAGGCGGGCGACCACGTGATCCTGTTCCTCGTGGATAAAAAGCATATCCGCGATGTGGAGAAGCTGTTTCATGTTGGCCTGAGCTTCTTCTGATCCTGATTTTTCTGTGTCTGTTATGACCTCATCGCTGGCAAGCCAGCTCCCACAGGGTTTCGGGTTGTTCAAAAATGTGATGTACACCAGAGATCCCTGTGGGAGCTGGCTTGCCAGCGATGGCGGCGCCACAGACTTCCCCTGACACACCCGAAAAGGAATCCACCAATGCTCGAATCCCTGGAAAAAATGCTCGCCAAGGGTGTGGATAACTCTTTGCTGCGCTTCGGCCTGGGCAAGGGTTATCTGGATCTGGGGGAGAATGCCAAGGCTGCCGAGCACTTCCAGCGCTGCGTCGAGCTAGACCCGAAGTATTCGGCGGCGTGGAAACTGTTGGGCAAGGCGCAGCTAGGGCTGAATGACAACGCCGCCGCGCGTCAGGCGTGGGAGCAGGGTCTGGAAACCGCCCGCGCCCATGGCGACAAGCAGGCAGAGAAAGAAATGACGGTGTTTCTGAAAAAGCTCGAACGGCAAGCGCCGTGATCGATCAGAGATAGCGCAGACCGATGCCCTCGGCATCGACCATCACCACTTCCATACGTACACGTGGCGCGCCTGCGGGTAAATCCTGCACCTGGCCATAGACCACCGCGCCCGTGGGCAATCCGGCGAGACGCGGATGCTGAACGTAGACGCCCGTAGTAGACAGATTGCGCGTCTGCCCCAGGCATTCGCCGAAGCTTTCGTGGGTGATCTTGATGCGCAATGATTTGCGGTGTTCGGACATCTTCTGCGCCCTTGAATGAACGGTTGTGGATAACCTGCCCGCGGGAAGTTATCCACAGATCATGCCAAATGCATCAATACCAGCGTTCTTCGCCCGGCGGCCGTTTCTTGAAGCGCTTCATGCTCCACATGTACTGGCTCGGATACGCCGCCACATAGCGCTCGACCACCTGGCTCATCGCCGCGCAGGAAGTCTCGGTATCGGTGCTGTACATGGCTTCCGGCGCCGCTTCGAGGATTACCTTGTAGCCGGAACCGTCCGGCAGCCGCAGCGCGTGCAGAAACACGCCGACGGCTTTGTGCCCGGCGAGCATGTTCGGCACGAACTTGCTGGTCAGCGCTTGAGTGGCAAAGAACGGCACGAAGATCCCGGCGGATTCGGCCGGTTCCGGGTCAGCGGGAATGCCCACTGCACCACCTTTGCGCACTTCCTTGATCACGCTGAGGATGCCTTCCTTGGTCGAGGCAGCGACTTTGTTACCCAGTTGCACGCGCTGTTTGCGCAGCAAGTCATCCACAGCCTTGAGCTTGGGCGGACGGTAGAAAATGATCGGTTTGCACTGGCTGCAATAGAAGTGGTTGAGCACTTCCCAGTTGCCGAGGTGACTGGTGATGCCGACCACGCCTTTGCCCGAGGCCAATGCGTCTTTAAGCACGTCGAGGCCTTCGACTTCACGCACCAGATCAATCGAGCGCTGCGCCGGCCAGATCCACGCGCAGGCACTTTCGGTCAGGGACTTGCCGATGTCCTTCAGGCTCTGGCCGACCAGACGCTCGCGCTCGGCCGCATCCATCTGTGGAAAACATTTGGCGAGGTTGATCCGCACCACGTCGCGGGAGCGGTTGGGGGTTTTCCACATGATCCAGCCGATCGCTGAACCCACGGCTTGCACGGCCCGCCACGGCAGCAGGGCAAACAGCCGCAGAGCGCCTACCAGCAAGGCGCCTTTAAACTTTTCCACAGGTCACTCCTGATCTTGTGCGGTGCGCGAGGCGGCCATTCTAACCGCCGTTGGCGAGCTGCGCGTAGCGGTCGCAGTTCCGGGTGTGATCCATGACCATCCCCGAGGCCTGCATGAATGCGTAGCAAATGGTCGGGCCGACGAACGTGAAGCCGGCCTTTTTCAAGGCTTTGCTCATGGCCACGGCTTGCGGGGTGATGGCCGGGACTTCGCTGCGATCCTTGAAATGATTGATCACCGGCGTACCGTCGACGAACGACCAGAGAAACTTCACCGGGTCTTCCAGCGCCAGCCAGGCTTGCGCATTACGTCGGGCGGCATTCAATTTGAGACGGTTGCGAATGATCCCCGGATCAAGCATCAACTCAGCGATTTCCGCATCGCTCATCTGCGCCACGCGCTGCACGTCAAAGCCGAACAGCACCTCGCGATAACGCTCGCGCTTGCGCAGCACGGTGATCCACGACAGGCCGGCCTGGAACCCTTCGAGCAAAAGCAACTCGAACAAACCCTGCGCATCGCGTAGCGGCGTGCCCCACTCCTGATCGTGATAAGCCATGTACAGCGGATCTTCAGAACACCAAAAGCAGCGTGGCATAAGGCTCCAGGGGGTGGAGGCGCGACTGAATCGGGTATACTCCCGCTCTTTAAATCGCAGCCCAAGAAACAGGTGAATTTCGTGAGCCAGCCTACGCCAGCCGTGCGTACCTTCCAAGACTTGATCCTCGCGCTCCAGCAGTACTGGGCCGAGCAAGGTTGTGTGGTACTTCAGCCCTACGATATGGAAGTAGGCGCCGGCACTTTCCACACCGCGACCTTCCTGCGCGCCATCGGCCCGGAAACCTGGAACGCCGCTTACGTGCAGCCAAGCCGCCGTCCGACTGACGGCCGTTATGGCGAAAACCCGAACCGTCTGCAGCACTACTACCAGTTCCAGGTCGTCCTGAAGCCGAACCCGGACAACTTCCAGGAGCTATACCTGGGCTCGCTCAAGCATGTCGGCCTCGACCCATTGGTCCACGACATCCGCTTCGTCGAAGACAACTGGGAATCGCCGACCCTCGGCGCCTGGGGTCTGGGCTGGGAAGTCTGGCTCAACGGCATGGAAGTCACCCAGTTCACTTACTTCCAGCAAGCGGGCGGCATCGAGTGCTACCCGGTGACCGGCGAGATCACCTACGGTCTCGAGCGTCTGGCCATGTACCTGCAAGGCGTGGATTCGGTCTACGACCTGGTCTGGGCTGACGGCCCGATGGGCAAAGTCACTTACGGCGACGTGTTCCACCAGAACGAAGTGGAGCAGTCCACTTACAACTTCGAACACGCCAACGTCGACAAGCTGTTCGAACTGTTCGACTTCTATGAAAGCGAAGCCAAGCGCCTGATCGAACTTGATCAACCGCTGCCGTTGCCGAGCTACGAAATGGTTCTGAAGGCCTCGCACACCTTCAACCTGCTGGATGCGCGCCGGGCAATCTCGGTGACTGCGCGTCAGCAATACATCCTGCGCGTACGCACCCTGGCGCGTTCCGTCGCCCAAGCCTATCTGCTGGCTCGCGCCAAGCTGGGCTTCCCGATGGCAACCCCGGACCTGCGTGACGAAGTACTGGCCAAGCTGGAGGCTGCACAATGAGTGCGCAAGATTTTCTGGTTGAACTGGGCACCGAAGAACTGCCACCCAAAGCGCTGAATACTTTGGCTGACGCGTTCCTCGCCGGGATCGACAAGGGCCTGCAAGCTGCCGGCCTGAGCTACGAAGCAAAAACCGTCTACGCTGCGCCGCGTCGTCTGGCTGTGCTGATTACCGCGCTGGCCACCCAGCAACCGGATCGAAGCATCAACCTCGACGGCCCGCCACGTCAGGCTGCGTTCGATGCTGAAGGCAACCCGACTCAGGCAGCGCTGGGCTTCGCCAAGAAGTGCGGCGTGGATCTGAGCGAAATCGATCAAAGCGGCCCGAAACTGCGCTACAGCCAGAGCATCGCCGGCAAGCCGACTGCGAGCCTGCTGCCGACCATCGTCGAAGATTCGCTGAATGACCTGCCGATCCCGAAACGCATGCGTTGGGGTGCACGCAAAGAAGAGTTCGTGCGTCCGACCCAATGGCTGGTGATGCTGCTCGGTGACCAGGTCATCGACTGCACGATCCTCGCGCAGAAGGCTGGCCGTGACTCCCGTGGGCACCGCTTCCACCACCCGGAAAGCGTGCGCATCGGTTCGCCGTCGAGCTACCTGGCCGACCTGCGTGCCGCTTATGTACTGGCCGATGCCAACGAGCGTCGCGCAATCATCAGCAAGCGCACCGAAGAGCTGGCGACGATGCAGGAAGGCACGGCGATTGTGCCGCCAGCCCTGCTCGACGAAGTGACCGCGCTGGTTGAATGGCCGGTGCCGCTGGTCTGCTCGTTCGAGGAACGTTTCCTCGACGTGCCGCAGGAAGCGCTGATCACCACCATGCAGGACAACCAGAAGTACTTCTGCCTGCTGGACGCCGATGGCAAGTTGCTGCCGCGTTTCATCACCGTGGCCAACATCGAATCGAAGGATCCGCAGCAGATCGTCGCCGGTAACGAGAAAGTGGTTCGTCCACGTCTGACCGACGCCGAATTCTTCTTCAAGCAAGACAAGAAGCAGAAGCTCGAAATGTTCAACGAGCGCCTGAAGAACGTGGTGTTCCAGGAAAAACTTGGCAGCGTCTATGACAAGGCCGAGCGCGTCTCGAAACTGGCGGCTTACATCGCCGCCCGCATCGGCGGCAACGCTTCGTGGGCTGCCCGCGCAGGCTTGTTGTCGAAATGCGACCTGGCGACCGAAATGGTCGGCGAGTTCCCCGAGATGCAAGGCGTCGCCGGTTACTACTACGCCCTCAACGACGGCGAGCCGGAAGATGTCGCGCTGGCACTGAACGAGCAGTACATGCCGCGTGGCGCTGGCGCTGAATTGCCGGCGACCCTGACCGGTGCAGCCGTGGCCATCGCCGACAAGCTCGACACTCTGGTCGGAATCTTCGGCATCGGCATGCTGCCCACCGGCAGCAAAGACCCGTATGCCCTGCGCCGTGCCGCTCTCGGCGTGCTGCGTATCCTGATCGAGAAGAAACTCGATCTGGATCTGAACGACGCCGTGGCTTTCGCCGTGAGTGCGTTCGGTGCCAAGGTCAAGGCTGCCGGCCTCAACGAATCGGTGCTGGACTTCATCTTCGACCGTCTGCGTGCGCGTTACGAAGACGAAGGCGTGGATGTCGCTACCTATCTGTCGGTACGTGCCCTGAAGCCGGGCTCGGCGCTGGATTTCGATCAGCGTGTGCAAGCGGTGCAAGCGTTCCGCAAACTGCCGGAAGCGGCAGCGTTGGCAGCAGTGAACAAGCGTGTGTCGAACCTGCTGAGCAAAGTCGAAGGCGCCGTGCCAAGCGTGGTCGAGGCCAAGTATTTCGACAACGCCAACGAGTTCTCGCTGTACTCGGCGATCCAGCAGGCGGATCAGGCTGTACAGCCGATGGCTGCAGCACGTCAGTACAACGAATCGCTGGCACGCCTGGCCGCGCTGCGCGAGCCGGTGGATGCGTTCTTCGACGCGGTAATGGTCAATGCCGACGACGCCAAAGTGCGGGCCAACCGTTACGCGCTGCTGGCGCGTCTGCGTGGTCTGTTCCTCGGTGTCGCTGACATTTCGCTGCTGGGTTGAGGGATTGCTGTTGAAACTGCTGATTCTCGATCGGGACGGAGTGATCAATTACGACTCCGACGCTTACATCAAGTCGGTAGAGGAGTGGATTCCGCTGCCCGGCTCGATCGAAGCGATTGCGCAGTTGAGCAAGGCCGGCTGGACCGTGGCGGTCGCCACCAACCAGTCGGGCATTGCTCGCGGCTACTACGACCTCGCCACCCTCGACGCCATGCACGCGCGCCTGCGCGAGCTGGTGGCGGAGCAGGGCGGTGAAGTCGGGCTGATCGTTTATTGCCCACATGGGCCGGATGAGGGCTGCGCTTGCCGCAAACCGAAACCCGGCATGTTGAAGACCATTGCGCAGCATTACGACGTGTCGCTGACGAATGTCTGGTTCGTCGGCGACAGCCTTGGTGACCTGGAGGCCGCCAAAGCCGTCGATTCACAACCTGTTTTGGTAAAGACCGGGAAAGGCGTAGAGACTCAGGGCAAAACCCTGCCGGTTGGCACCCTGATTTTTGATGATCTGGCGGCGATTGCCGCAGAACTTATCCACAACTAGAGTGCTTCTGACGTTCCTGACCAAGGATTGATCGGGAGTGCGCTTGAACAGTCGGGCATTGCCCGTAACGGTAAATGTCGTCATGTCGATACTGCGGGCCATCAGAATTTTTCTCTTTTACCTGCTGCTGGGCACCAGCTCTTTGCTGTGGTGCAGCCTGAGTTTTTTTATCGCGCCATTTTTGCCATTCAAGGCGCGCTATCGCTTCATCAACGTGTACTGGTGCCGCTGCGCCTTGTGGTTGAGCAAGGTGTTCCTCGGGATCACTTACGAAATCAAAGGTGCGCACAACGTGCCTGACCGGCCCTGCGTGATCCAGTCGAACCACCAGAGCACTTGGGAGACTTTCTTTCTCTCCGCATATTTCTCGCCCTTGAGCCAGGTGCTCAAGCGCGAATTGTTGTTCGTGCCGTTCTTCGGCTGGGCCATGGCCATGCTGCGGCCGATTGCGATTGACCGCGACAACCCTAAAGCCGCGCTCAAAGTCGTGGCGAAAAAAGGCGACGAGCTGCTCAAGGACAATGTTTGGGTGCTGATTTTTCCGGAAGGCACGCGCGTTCCGTTCGGCACTGTTGGCAAATTCTCGCGCAGTGGTAGCGCGTTGGCGGTGAATGCCGAGCTTCCGGTGCTGCCGATTGCACACAATGCCGGCAAATTCTGGCCGAAAGCCGGGTGGGGCAAGACGCCCGGCGTGATCACCGTGGTCATCGGCGAACCGATGTACGCCGAAGGCACAGGGCCGCGAGCCATTGCCGCATTGAACGACCGGGTGCAGGCCTGGAATGAGCAGACGCAACGGGAAATGGGTTCGCTGCCACCGGCCGCGCAGGCACCGGCGGAAAGCGACCGGATTGCTGTCTGAGATTTTGTGGATAACCTGTGTACGGTTTTGTTGAAAAACCATGAATATGTTATCTAACTCGTTGATCTACATATATATTTCTTAAGCTCATAAAACTCCGAAAAAGGTGCATAAGTTTTTTTCGGGCGCAAAAAAGCCGGCTGATATAGCCGGTTTTTTTATGCCTGTTCATTCAGGGATCAGCGGTAACTCCAAGCGGAATGTCGTGCCTTCGTCGATCACGCTGCGGCACTCGATGCGGCCACCATGGTGATCGATCACGGCTTTGACCATAGACAGCCCCAGCCCTACGCCGTCGGTGCCTTGCGCGGATGAAAAGCGCCGGTATTGGGTGAACAGTTCGGGCAGTTCTTGCGCGGCGATGCCTTTGCCTTGGTCCGCGAGTTCGCAGTGCAGCCAGTTCTCGTGACAACTGATCCGCAGGCAGATTTTCGTGTCGGCCGCGCTGTACTTGATCGCGTTCTCCAACAGATTGAACAGCGCTCGAGTCAGCAGGCCCTGGTCAGCCATGATCAGGCGTTCCTGGGATTGCTCGTCGATTTCATGCAGCAGTTCGATGTGTTTTTGTTGGGCGATTGGCAGTGCTTGATCAAGTACGTCGAGAACCAACATGGCGAACAGGCTCGGCTGGAACTGGTAAGCCTCCGATTCGGCGCGGGCCAGCAACACGAAACCATCGGTGAGATCGAGTGCTCGACGCACTTGGCGCTCGATCTGCTCGAATAGCGGCGAATCCCCAACCTCATGACGCTGCACATCAAGCAACGCGAGGATCGCTGAATGCGGTGCACGCAAGTCGTGAGAGAGGAAGCGCAGTAGAACTCCGCGTTGTTCCTCGGCGGCGCGCTCGGCACTCAGATCGGTCAGACTCCACAGCCAGCCAATCGGTGTTTCGCCGTCCACCGGCAGCAGCGCGGCGCGTTCCAGACGCAGGCTGCGTTCCTTGTGATCGCGAAACTCCAGCAGCGGCAAGTCGGACAGCGCCGGGCGTGGGTCTGTGGACAACTCCGGATAACCCAGATGCGCCAACTGCTCAAGGACATCATCCCCAGCCAGAACGGCGCCAAACAGATCCCGGGCATTGCGGTTGCCCAGCAGAATCTTGCCTTTGGGGTCGCTGATCAACGTCGCGACCGGCAGGTATTCCAGACCATCAGCAATGAAGCGTCGCGTATCGCGGGTGCGACTCATGGCTTGTTCGAGGGCCATGATCTGTCCTTGCAAGCGGTCGGCGCTGGGAAACTGCGCACGGCGGCGTTCGGGGAAAACTTTCGGTTCACTGTCGAGCCGCGCCAGTTCCCAGCCGAAATAGGTCAGCACCACACTCAGGCGCCGCCAGTTCCAGATCAGGTAGCCGAATAGCATGCCCAATACCGCGGGCGTTGGTGACCACCAGTGTCTGAGTTCCGCCAGAGCGGCGCTGGACGCTAACGTGCAGGCCATGCCGATCAACGTCACCCACAACGCCAGACGTGGCCGCCATAGCAACAGCCCAAGCACGCAAGCCACCAGCGTCACCGACAACAAGGCGCTCAGTCCTGGGGAGGCGTCATGCAGACTGATTTGCGCACGCCACGAAAGCAGCGCAGTCAGCGGCAACAGCACTAGACTTATCCACAGCCACTCGCGCACCAGTTGCCGAAACAAACGCTGCACCTGACTCGGCTCACGGCTTTCATGCCGACGCTGATTATTCATGGCAAACAGGGCAGGGCGGAGTGAATGGATTCATGGGCCACGGGTCTGAGGACGGAGACCCGAAGAATCATAGCGGACGTCGATCAACGGCGGGCCGCTTACTTTCACCGGGGTAAACAGCCCAGCAAGAAGGACACCTCGCGTATGCGCGTTGCAATACTGGACGATGAACCCGCCGAACTGCGCCGGGTCGAGCAGACCCTGCAACAGATGGCCGAAGCCGGGGAGCAGCCATGGTCACTGCACAGCTTCGAACGTGGTGAAGACCTGCTGCGGCAGTTGCGCCGGGAGACCTTCGATCTGTTGATCCTCGATTGGCAATTACCCGATCTGACCGGATTGGCGTTGCTACGTTGGACTCGCGAACACATGGAGGTGCCACCGGCGGCGATCATGCTCACCAGTCGTGACGGGGAGAGCGATATCGTTCAGGCGCTGAATGCCGGGGCTGATGATTACGTCAGCAAACCGTTTCGGCCCAACGAACTGAAGGCGCGGGTGGCGGCAGTGTTGCGCCGGCACAGTCAGAAACGTACAGCATCAGCGGAAATCTTGAGCTTCAACGATCTGGTGTTCGATGACGCAGAGCTGACTGTCACCCGTGATGGCAAACCGATCGTAATGACCGAGCGCGAGTATCGGCTAGCGCATTGTCTGTTCAGCAACCTGGGTCGGCCGTTGTCACGGGATTATCTGTACGAGCGCTTTTGGCCGCATGAAGAAATGTCTACCTCGAGGCCGCTGGATACGCATATCTATCGACTGCGCAACAAGCTGGGGCTGACGGCGGATCGGGGTTGGCAGTTGCTGACGATTTACGGGTATGGGTATCGGTTGGAGAGTGTGGCGGACGCGGACGCGTAAAGATCAAAAAAAGGCCAACGCAATTGCGTTGGCCTTTTTATGGTGCCGACCGGGATCAGAAATCCAGGTTGGAAACCGCCAACGCATTGCTCTCGATAAACTCACGGCGAGGTTCGACCGCATCACCCATCAGGGTGTTGAAGATCTGGTCTGCGCCGATGGCGTCTTCGATGGTGACTTTCAGCATACGGCGCACGCTTGGGTCCATGGTGGTTTCCCACAGCTGATCCGGGTTCATTTCACCCAGACCTTTGTATCGCTGAATGGTGTGACGCTTGGTGCTTTCGGCCATCAACCAGTCGAGGGCTTCCTTGAACTCGGTCACGGCTTTCTTGCGTTCGCCACGCTGGATGTATGCGCCTTCGTCGAGCAGGGTGCTCAGTTGAGCGCCGAGGGTAACGACGGTTTTGTAGTCGTTGCTGCCGAAGAAGTCGCGGTTGAAGGTGACGTAGTTCGACAGGCCGTGGGAGATCAGTTCAACCTCTGGCAACCACACGCCGCGCTCGCGATCTTCACGCAGGCTGGCTTTGTACACCAGACCGGATTTCTCGACGGTACGCAGGCGTGCTTCGTACTGCGCCAGCCAGTCCTGCATCGCGGCGTGGTCGCCGAGCTTTTCCAGGCTCACGGCCGGCAGGTAGATGAAGTGCTCGGTCAGTTCCTGTGGGTACAGGCGCGACAGACGCTTGAGGGTCTTCATCACCATGCGGAAGTCATTCACCAGACGCTCCAGCGCCGGGCCGGAAATGCCCGGAGCCTCTTCGTTCAGGTGCAGGCTCGCATCTTCCAGGGCCGACTGCGTCATGTACTCTTCCATGGCGTCGTCGTCTTTGATGTATTGCTCTTGCTTGCCTTTCTTGACCTTGTACAGCGGCGGCTGGGCGATGTAGATGTAGCCACGCTCGATCAGCTCCGGCAGCTGACGGAAGAAGAAGGTCAGCAGCAGGGTACGGATGTGCGAACCGTCGACGTCAGCATCGGTCATGATGATGATGTTGTGATAGCGCAGCTTGTCGATGTTGTACTCGTCGCGACCGATGCCGCAGCCCAGCGCAGTGATCAAGGTGCCCACTTCCTGGGAAGAGATCATCTTGTCGAAACGCGCCTTCTCGACGTTGAGGATTTTGCCCTTCAACGGCAGGATGGCTTGGGTCCTGCGGTTACGCCCCTGCTTGGCAGAGCCGCCCGCGGAGTCACCTTCCACGAGGTACAGTTCGGACAGCGCCGGGTCTTTTTCCTGGCAGTCAGCGAGTTTGCCCGGCAGGCCGGCGATGTCCAGCGCGCCTTTGCGGCGGGTCATCTCACGGGCCTTGCGTGCAGCTTCACGGGCACGTGCAGCGTCGATCATCTTGCCGACAACCAGCTTGGCTTCGTTCGGGTTTTCCAGCAGGAAGTCGGAGAAGTACTTGCCCATTTCCTGTTCGACCGCAGTCTTCACTTCGGAAGACACCAGCTTGTCTTTGGTCTGGGAGCTGAACTTCGGATCCGGTACCTTCACCGAAATTATCGCGGTCAGACCTTCACGCGCATCGTCACCGGTGGTGGCGACTTTGTGCTTCTTCGCCAGGCCTTCAGCTTCGATGTAGGTGTTCAGGTTACGCGTCAGTGCCGAACGGAAGCCCACCAAGTGGGTACCGCCGTCGCGCTGCGGGATGTTGTTAGTGAAGCACAACAGGTTCTCGTTGAAGCTGTCGTTCCACTGCAGGGCGATTTCCACGCCGATGCCGTCTTCACGCTGGATGTTGAAGTGGAACACCTGGTTGACCGGAGTCTTGTTGGTGTTCAGGTATTCAACGAACGCACGCAGGCCGCCTTCGTACTTGAACAACTCTTCCTTGCCGCTGCGCTCATCCTTGAGGACGATGCCGACACCGGAGTTGAGGAAGGACAGTTCACGAATGCGCTTGGCCAGGATGTCCCAGCTGAAATGAATATTCTTGAAGGTCGCGTCGGAAGGACGGAAATGGATCTGCGTACCGGTGGTTTCACTCTCGCCAACGATTTTCATCGGCTCTTGCGGAACGCCATGCACGTAAGTCTGTTCCCAGATCTTGCCGCTGCGGCGAACGGTCAGGATCAGCTCTTCGGACAGGGCGTTAACTACGGAAACACCAACACCGTGCAGACCGCCGGATACTTTGTAGGAGTTATCGTCGAACTTACCGCCCGCGTGGAGGACGGTCATGATGACCTCGGCGGCGGAAACGCCTTCCTCTTTATGCACGTCTACCGGGATGCCACGGCCGTTGTCGCGAACGGTGATGGACTCATCCGGGTGGATGATGATGCTGATGTCGTCACAATGGCCGGCGAGGGCTTCGTCGATCGAGTTGTCGACCACCTCGAACACCATATGGTGCAGGCCGCTGCCATCATCGGTGTCGCCAATGTACATACCGGGACGTTTGCGTACGGCATCCAGGCCTTTCAGCACTTTAATGCTCGTTGAGTCGTACGTATTTTCTTCGCTCAATGCCTTCACTCCCGATGGTCGTGGGTCTGGGTGATACGGCCCTGTTCCACGTGGAACAGAGCGACTGGCGTTTCCGTCTGCCAGCCTTCCCTCAATAATTCGTGATCTACACAGGTGATGAACACCTGGCAGCGTAAGTCTTCCAGCAAGCGGCACAGCGCGCGTCGGTGGTTCTCGTCCAATTCAGACGGCAAGTCATCCACCAGATAAATACACTGGCCGCGTCGGGCCTGGCTCACCAGATGCCCTTGGGCAATTCGCAATGCGCAGACCACCAACTTCTGCTGACCCCGGGACAAGATGTCCGCGGCATTGTGTGCGCCCAATCTAAGACGCAAATCAGCGCGTTGCGGTCCGGCCTGGGTGTGACCCATTTGCTGGTCCCGTTGCACGGAGCCAGCCAACACAGCACTCAATTCGCGGTCTTTGTCCCAGCCCCGGTAATAGCTGAGCGTCAAACCTTCGAGCTCAACCAGTTCGCTCAAAGTCTGTTCAAAGACTGGTTTCAAGGCTTTGATGTAGGCGCGGCGGTATTCATCTATTTCAGCGCTGGCCTGGCACAGTTCCCTGTCCCAAACCGCTTGCGAAACGGCGTCAAGTGTACCATGCCGCAGCCAGGAGTTTCTCTGGCGCAGGGCCTTCTGCAAGCGCTGCCAGGTCGACATGAACCGTGGTTCCACATGGAACACACCCCAGTCGAGAAACTGCCGGCGAATCTTCGGCGCGCCTTCCAACAGACGGAAGCTGTCCGGGTTGATCAGCTGCAACGGCAAAATTTCCGCCAGCTGCGCGGCACTGCGGGCGTTCTGGCCATCGATGCGAATCTGGAACTCGCCCTGCCGGTCACGCGAAATCCCCAAGGCACTGTGGCCACCCTCGGCCAGCTCAACCTGACCGAACACGGTGCAGGCGAGTTGCTCGTACTGGATGACCGGCAACAGACGCGTGCTACGAAACGAACGGGCAAGCCCCAGCAGATGAATGGCTTCCAGAACACTGGTTTTGCCGCTGCCGTTGGCGCCGTAAAGAATGTTGATGCGGGGGGAGGGGGAGAAGGTCACCGGGTGCAAATTGCGCACCGCGGTGACCGAGACGCGACTTAAGGACATCCAGGGTCAGCGCAAGATTACAGACGCATCGGCATGACAACGTAAGCCGAGTCGTCATTGTCGGACTCTTGCACCAGCGCACTGCTGTTGGAGTCAGACAGGATCAGGCGAACCTGCTCAGTGGTCATCACGCCCAGTACGTCGAGCAAGTAGCTCACGTTAAAGCCGATTTCCAGCGAGCCGCCGTTGTATTCAACGCCGACTTCTTCTTCCGCTTCTTCCTGCTCCGGGTTGTTGGCCTGAATCTTCAACTGACCGTTGGCCAGTTGCAGACGAATGCCGCGGTACTTCTCGTTGGACAGAATCGCGGTACGGCTGAACGCTTCACGCAGCGCCTGACGGTCGCCCAGTACCAGCTTGTCGCCGCCCTTCGGCAGAACACGCTCGTAATCCGGAAACTTGCCGTCGACCAGTTTCGAGGTGAAGGTGAATTCACCAGTGGTGGCGCGGATGTGATGCTGACCCAGCACGATGCTAACGATGCCGTCCGGCTCGGTGAGCAGACGCGCCAGTTCGAGAATACCTTTGCGCGGCACGATCACCTGATGGCGATCTGGCTGACCGATATCGGCCTTCATCGAGCACATCGCCAGACGGTGACCATCGGTGGCGACTGCGCGGATGATGCCTTCAGATACTTCCAGCAGCATACCGTTCAGGTAATAGCGCACATCCTGCTGTGCCATGGCGAAGCTGGTGCGTTCGATCAGACGACGCAGCTTGCTCTGCTCAAGGCTGCAAGTCAGCGAGCCCGGGCCTTCTTCCACAGTCGGGAAATCATTGGCCGGCAGGGTCGACAGGGTGAAGCGGCTACGGCCAGCCTTCACCACCAGCTTCTGCTCGTCGACCTTGATGTCGATCAGCGCATCGTTGGGCAGGCTTTTGCAGATGTCCATCAGCTTGCGCGCAGGCACGGTGATGGAACCTGTTTCAGCCGGCTCCTCGAGTTGCACACGGCCGACCAGTTCGACTTCGAGGTCGGTACCGGTCAGCGACAGTTGCTGGCCTTCGACGACCAGCAGCACGTTGGACAGAACCGGCAAGGTCTGTCGGCGCTCGACGACACCTGCGACCAGTTGCAGGGGTTTCAACAGGGCTTCGCGTTGAATGGTGAAATGCATGGTCTAGTCCCTTGCCTTAATAAGCTGCGCTGGTGTTCATCAAGTGGTCAGTGTACGCAGCAGGTTCTTGTAGTCCTCGCGGATGTCCGCGTCGGATTCCTTGAGTTCGTTGATCTTGCGGCAGGCGTGCAACACGGTCGTGTGGTCGCGGCCGCCAAACACGTCGCCGATTTCCGGCAGGCTGTGGTTGGTCAGTTCTTTGGACAACGCCATCGCGACCTGACGCGGACGTGCCACCGAGCGCGAACGGCGCTTGGACAGCAAGTCGGAAATCTTGATCTTGTAGTACTCGGCGACCGTGCGCTGAATGTTATCCACAGAAACCAGTTTGTCCTGCAATGCCAACAAGTCTTTCAGGGATTCGCGAATCAACTCGATGGTGATGTCGCGGCCCATGAAGTGCGAGTGGGCGATCACGCGTTTCAGCGCGCCTTCCAGCTCACGGACGTTGGAGCGAATGCGCTGGGCAATAAAGAACGCGGCGTCATGCGGCAAGTCGACTTTGGCCTGATCGGCCTTTTTCATCAAGATCGCAACGCGGGTTTCCAGCTCCGGCGGCTCGACGGCAACTGTCAGGCCCCAGCCGAAGCGGGATTTGAGGCGCTCTTCAAGGCCTTCGATTTCTTTCGGGTAGCGGTCACTGGTAAGAATGACCTGCTGACCACCTTCAAGCAGGGCGTTGAAGGTGTGGAAAAACTCTTCCTGGGAACGTTCCTTGCGGGCGAAGAACTGAATGTCATCGATCAGCAACGCATCCACCGAACGGTAGAAACGCTTGAACTCGTTGATCGCGTTCAGTTGCAACGCCTTGACCATGTCGGCCACGAAACGCTCGGAATGCAGGTACACAACCTTGGCATTCGGGTTCTTCTTTAATAGGTGGTTACCCACTGCATGCATCAAGTGGGTTTTACCCAAACCGACGCCGCCATAAAGGAACAGCGGGTTGTAGCCATGCTTGGGGTTATCCGCCACCTGCCAGGCCGCCGCACGGGCGAGCTGGTTGGATTTACCTTCGACGAAGTTCTCGAAGGTGAACGTGCGGTTCAGGTAACTGGTGTGCTTGAGCGCACCTTCGACCTGCACAGTGCGTTGCTCCGCGCGAATCGGAGCTTGCTGCGAGGCCGCGCCAGCCATTGGATCGAAGCTGTCGCGTGACGGCTCTTCACTGATTTCAGCGGATTTCTGCGTTGCCCGTTTAGCCGGAGCAGCCGTCTGCACCTGTGCGGGTGCACTGGCCGGAGCGGCGGCGGCCTGCGCCTGGGAGGCAGCCGCGGCGAGCGGTGCGTTCGGCGCGGCACGCGGCGCCGAACTGCGTTTGCTGCCTATTAATAAGGACAGCGCCGGCGCGAGGCCGTTGCCATGCTCGTCCAGTAGTTCGATGACACGACCGAGGTACTTTTCGTTGACCCAGTCCAGCACAAAACGATTCGGTGCATAGACGCGCAACTCGTCGCCTTCGGCTTCGACCTGTAGTGGACGGATCCAGGTGTTGAATTGTTGGGCAGGCAGCTCTTCGCG
Source organism: Pseudomonas sp. TWP3-2 (assembly GCF_049897765.1). Lineage (NCBI taxonomy): Bacteria > Pseudomonadati > Pseudomonadota > Gammaproteobacteria > Pseudomonadales > Pseudomonadaceae > Pseudomonas > Pseudomonas sp. TWP3-2. Next base: position 42,625 of record NZ_JAFCWW010000002.1, read on the forward strand.
CAAAAGCTCCACGCACTGCTGCCAAAGTTCCACTGACACGGATATCCCCTAAGTTGAAAGCCGGTGAGGCAAAAACAAGCGGCCATTGTAGCGGCGAGCCGCCCACTTATCCACATGCAGGTGGTGCGGAGCACATGATTTATCAATGCGTTAACCGCAGAAAAAGCGACCAACGGCATGTGAATAAGCTCTGTGGATAACCGTGTCTAAGCTCACTGGACAACTGGGGGTTGAACTCGGCGGATAACCTGCCTGTGGATAAACACCCATTCCACCCACAGGTTATCCGACAGCGCTGCACAGGCTGAACACGGTTTTCCACTGTAGTTGTCATCCTCTGTACATCACGAGTTAGAAGGCTTTAAGGCAGTTATCCACAGAGGATGGCATGCCTAGCTTTTATAAGCTTTACAGAAAAGCTTTAAATACTTCCCTTCTTTATTTCTATATCTAGCGCACAGGCATTCACCCTGAAATGCCGTGCAGATCTATTTATAAGGAAACGCTGGTTGGAAATTGACCTGAAGGCTTGCTTTCTCTAGAATCCCCGGTCTCTTAAAACGGGGGCCATTCCGGCCCGTTGTGGACGAACCAGGTAACACGACAATGAAACGTACTTTCCAACCAAGCACTATCAAACGCGCTCGTACTCACGGTTTCCGTGCTCGCATGGCTACCAAGAACGGTCGTGCCGTCCTGTCGCGTCGTCGCGCCAAAGGTCGTGCGCGTCTGGCAGTTTGATAATCCGGCAATGGAGGTGAGTCAGGACTTCAGTCGGGAAAAGCGTCTGCTTACCCCCCGGCATTTCAAGGCAGTCTTTGACTCCCCTACCGGCAAGGTTCCGGGGAAAAATCTCCTGCTCCTTGCGCGCAACAACGATCTTGATCACCCCCGTCTCGGGCTGGTTATCGGGAAAAAGAGCGTAAAGCTCTCCGTCGAGCGCAATCGCCTCAAACGTTTGATGCGTGAATCGTTCCGTCTGCACCAGGATTCACTGGTCGGCTGGGACATTGTTATCGTCGCGCGCAAAGGTTTGGGTGACGTAGAAAACCCCGAATTGATTCAGCATTTCGGCAAACTCTGGAAACGTCTGGCTCGTAATGCGCCGGTTCCAGCAGTCAAAGCCGAAACTGTAGGGGTAGACAGTCCAGATGCGTAAACTGGCACTCGTTCCGATCCAGTTTTACCGCTATGCCATTAGTCCTCTGATGGCCAGTCACTGTCGCTTCTACCCCAGTTGTTCCTGCTACGCGTATGAAGCCATAGAAAATCATGGCCTTCTACGCGGTGGCTGGCTGACCTTTCGTCGTTTAGGTCGCTGTCATCCGTGGAATCCCGGTGGTTATGACCCGGTTCCACCTATCCCTACCTCCCGTTCTTCTTCGATGGCCGAGTAATCATGGATATCAAACGCACGATCCTGATCGTCGCCCTGGCAATCGTGGCCTATGTCATGGTCCTTAAATGGAACCAGGATTACGGTCAGGCTGCCTTGCCGACTCAGAATGTTGCTTCCACTACGACCACACCGGGCCTGCCGGAAACTTCCACTGGCAATAATGCTGCCGCCAGTGACGATATTCCGCGTGCCGCCAGCGATACCAGCGCACCTGTTGAAGCACCGGTTGCTTTCAGCAAGGATCTGATCCAGATCAAAACCGACGTGCTCGATCTCGCGATCGATCCACAAGGTGGCGATGTTGCTCAGCTGACTTTGCCGCTGTATCCGCGTCGTCAGGATCGTCCAGACGTTCCGTTCCAGCTGTTCGACAACGGCGGTGAGCGTGTTTACCTGGCTCAAAGCGGTCTGATTGGCACCAACGGTCCGGACGCAAATCCGGCTGGTCGCCCGATCTACTCCTCGGAGAAGAAGACTTATCAACTGGCTGACGGTCAGGACCAATTGGTCGTGGACCTGAAGTTCAGCAAGGACGGCGTCAACTACATCAAGCGTTTCACAGTGAAACGCGGCATGTACGACGTAACCGTTTCCTACCTGATCGACAACCAGAGCGCTCAGCCCTGGACTGGTGCGATGTTCGCCCAGTTGAAGCGTGACGCCAGTGCTGATCCTTCGTCGACCACGGCTACCGGCACCGCGACTTACCTGGGCGCTGCCCTGTGGACAAGTTCGGAGCCGTACAAGAAAGTGTCCATGAAGGACATGGACAAGGGTCAGGTCAAAGAAACCGTCACCGGTGGTTGGGTAGCTTGGCTGCAGCACTACTTCGTGACTGCATGGGTGGCTCCGAAGGGCGAAAACAACATCGTCCAGACCCGTAAAGACAGCAAAGGCAACTACATCATCGGCTACACCGGTGCTTCGTTGACCGCTGCTCCGGGTGCGAAAGTTGAAACAAGCGCTGTTCTGTACGCCGGTCCGAAAAGCCAGGCAGTACTGAAAGAGTTGTCCCCAGGTCTGGAGTTGACTGTCGACTACGGCATTCTCTGGTTCATTGCTCAGCCGATCTTCTGGCTGTTGCAACATATCCACAGCATCGTGGGTAACTGGGGCTGGTCGATCATCTTCCTGACCATGCTGATCAAAGGGATTTTCTTCCCTCTGTCGGCCGCCAGCTACAAGTCGATGGCCCGCATGCGCGCCGTGGCTCCAAAACTGGCAGCACTGAAAGAGCAACATGGCGATGACCGGCAGAAAATGTCGCAAGCCATGATGGAGCTGTACAAGAAAGAGAAGATCAATCCACTGGGTGGCTGCTTGCCGATCCTCGTGCAGATGCCGGTCTTCCTTTCCCTGTACTGGGTTCTGCTGGAAAGCGTGGAAATGCGTCAGGCGCCGTTCATGCTGTGGATCACCGACCTGTCGATCAAGGATCCGTTCTTCATCCTGCCGATCATCATGGGCGCGACCATGTTCATCCAGCAGCGTTTGAACCCGACTCCGCCGGATCCGATGCAGGCTAAAGTGATGAAAATGATGCCGATCATCTTCACCTTCTTCTTCCTGTGGTTCCCTGCTGGTCTGGTGCTGTACTGGGTTGTGAACAACTGCCTGTCGATTGCACAACAGTGGTACATCACGCGTAAGGTCGAATTGGCTACGAAAAAAGCCGAGGCGTAACTTACTCTGTGGATAACACCACTCAAAACGCCCCCTAGTGGGGCGTTTTGCTATCTGCCATTTTTGTCTGGATATCGGTTTATGAGCGTACCTCGTGAAACCATCGCCGCCATCGCCACCGCTCAAGGTCGCGGCGGTGTGGGCATCGTCCGTATTTCCGGGCCGTTGGCCAGCGCTGCGGCCAAAGCAATCAGCGGCCGCGAACTGAAACCCCGATACGCTCACTACGGCCCGTTTTTCAGTGACGATCAACAGGTGCTGGATGAAGGTCTCGCGCTGTATTTCCCGGGTCCGAACTCGTTTACCGGTGAAGACGTACTGGAATTGCAGGGCCACGGCGGCCCGATAGTTCTGGATATGTTGCTCAAGCGATGTCTGGAACTCGGTTGCCGTCTTGCCCGTCCGGGCGAATTCAGTGAGCGCGCGTTCCTCAATGACAAACTCGACCTGGCTCAGGCCGAGGCGATTGCCGATCTGATCGAAGCCAGTTCTGCCCAGGCGGCGCGCAACGCGTTGCGTTCGTTGCAGGGCGCATTTTCTCAGCGTGTGCATAACCTCACTGAACAATTGATCGGGTTGCGGATTTACGTCGAAGCCGCAATTGATTTTCCGGAAGAGGAAATCGATTTCCTCGCCGATGGCCATGTGCTGAGCATGCTCGACAAGGTGCGCGACGAACTGGCCACAGTGCTGCGTGAGGCCGGGCAGGGCGCGTTATTGCGTGACGGTATGACCGTGGTAATTGCCGGTCGTCCGAATGCCGGCAAGTCCAGTCTGCTGAATGCCCTCGCGGGTCGCGAAGCCGCGATCGTCACCGAGATTGCCGGCACCACCCGGGATATCTTGCGTGAACATATCCACATCGACGGCATGCCGCTGCACGTTGTGGACACCGCCGGGCTGCGTGATACCGACGATCATGTGGAAAAGATCGGCGTCGAGCGTGCATTGAAGGCGATCGGCGAGGCAGATCGCGTGCTGTTGGTAGTTGATGCAACTGCTCCGGAGGCTGCAGATCCGTTCGCACTCTGGCCGGAATTCCTCGAAACCCGTCCCGATCCGGCGAAAGTCACGCTGATCCGCAACAAGGCCGATCTGACCGGAGAAGCCATCGCTCTGGAAATCAGCGACGATGGCCATGTGACGATTAGTCTGAGCGCCAAGTCGGCCGGAGAAGGACTGGATCTGCTGCGTGATCATCTCAAGGCCTGCATGGGCTATGAGCAGACATCGGAAAGCAGCTTCAGCGCCCGTCGCCGGCACCTGGAAGCCTTGCGCCATGCGAGCGATGCGCTGGAACACGGTCGAGCTCAGTTGACGCTGGCCGGCGCAGGAGAGTTGCTGGCCGAAGATCTCCGTCAGGCCCAGCACTCTTTGGGTGAAATCACCGGCGCATTCAGCTCCGATGATCTGCTCGGACGGATCTTTTCCAGCTTCTGCATCGGTAAGTAAGCGAGCTATCCCCCAAGACGGACCCGTTCGCGGTCCGTCTTTCTCTCTATTCTCTAAATTCCGATCCCGAGTGCGGGGCTGATTCTTCAGCCTGAGCGAATTTCTCTCGCCCAAAATTCCTTGATTCGTCGATTTTCTGTGGATTAAGCCCTGTGAATAACTGCCACTGAGGGCAGTTGATAACAGGGCCTGAAAACTGGATATAACTGCCCCTGTGGATAACCACCCCTTTCATCCACAGGCTTACACCGGTTATCCAAACCCCTCATTGGCACATGACCACAGCTTTCAATGTCTCTGTACACAGCTATTTACATGGCCTACAGAGATCTATCCACAGAAATCATGCTCAGTAAGAATAAGCATTAAAACAAAGGTTTTATAAATTTCTTTCTTTTTTATTCTTTTAACCGCGGGTTTTCCACAGCTGGTTAATTTTTGTGCAAAGGGTTCTTTAGAAAGGGCGAAGTCCCTATACTTGCCGACCGGGTTCAAAAACCCGAGATCGAACATTCCCGTAAATACCTACTTAAGCAGGCACGAGGTGCGTGGTGGATTTCCCTTCCCGTTTTGAAGTGATCGTCATCGGCGGCGGTCATGCCGGTACCGAGGCAGCACTGGCCTCAGCACGCATGGGCGTAAAAACCCTGTTGCTGACGCATAACGTGGAAACCCTCGGTGCCATGAGTTGCAACCCTGCCATCGGTGGCATTGGCAAAAGCCATCTGGTCAAGGAAATCGACGCCCTCGGCGGTGCGATGGCCATGGCTACCGACAAGGGCGGCATCCAGTTTCGCGTGTTGAACAGCCGCAAAGGCCCGGCCGTGCGTGCTACCCGCGCTCAGGCCGACCGGATTCTTTACAAGGCCGCTGTCCGCGAAACCCTGGAAAGCCAGCCGAACCTGTGGATATTTCAGCAAGCCGCTGATGACCTGATCGTCGAGCAGGAACAAGTACGCGGTGTTGTCACGCAAATGGGTCTGCGTTTCCTCGCCGATTCCGTGGTGTTGACCACAGGTACGTTCCTCGGCGGACTTATCCACATCGGTTTGCAGAATTTTTCCGGCGGTCGCGCCGGTGATCCACCGTCGATTGCCCTGGCTCACCGTTTGCGTGAATTGCCGCTGCGTGTGGGTCGCCTGAAAACCGGTACGCCACCGCGCATTGATGGCCGATCTGTGGATTTCTCGGTGATGACCGAGCAGCCAGGTGACACGCCGATCCCGGTGATGTCGTTCATGGGCAACAAGGAACAGCATCCGAAGCAGGTCAGCTGCTGGATTACTCACACCAACGCCCGGACCCACGAAATCATCGCGGCCAACCTCGACCGTTCGCCGATGTATTCCGCTGCCGGCGAGATCGAAGGCATTGGTCCGCGTTATTGCCCGTCGATCGAAGACAAGATCCATCGCTTTGCCGACAAGGAAAGCCATCAGGTCTTTATCGAGCCGGAAGGTCTGACCACTCATGAGCTGTACCCGAACGGGATATCCACAAGCTTGCCGTTCGACGTGCAGTTGCAAATCGTGCAATCGATTCGCGGCATGGAAAACGCGCACATCGTGCGTCCGGGTTATGCCATCGAGTACGACTATTTCGATCCACGCGATTTGAAATACAGCCTGGAAACCAAGGTCATTGGCGGTCTGTTCTTCGCCGGGCAAATCAACGGCACCACCGGTTACGAAGAAGCCGGCGCCCAGGGTTTGCTCGCCGGGACCAACGCTGCGCTGCGTGCACAGGGCAAAGATGCCTGGTGCCCGCGTCGCGATGAGGCGTACATCGGGGTGTTGGTCGACGACCTGATCACCCTCGGTACCCAAGAGCCGTACCGCATGTTCACCTCGCGTGCCGAATACCGTTTGATCCTGCGTGAAGACAATGCCGACCTGCGTTTGACCGAAAAAGGTCGCGAACTGGGTCTGGTCGATGACGCGCGCTGGGCCGCGTTCTGCAAAAAACGCGAAAGTATCGAACTCGAAGAGCAACGCCTGAAGAGCACCTGGGTTCGTCCAGGCACGCCGCAGGGCGATGCGATTGCCGAAAAATTCGGCACGCCGCTGACCCACGAATACAACTTGCTCAATCTCTTGAGCCGTCCGGAAATCGACTACGCTGGTCTGGTCGCAGTGACCGGCGACGGCGCCGAAGATCCACAGGTTGCCGAGCAGGTCGAGATCAAGACCAAGTACGCCGGTTACATCGACCGTCAGCAGGACGAAATCGCCCGTCTGCGCGCCAGTGAAGACACCAAACTGCCTGTGGATATCGATTACACCAACATTTCCGGCCTCTCCAAGGAGATCCAGAGCAAGCTTGGTGCGACGCGTCCCGAGACGCTGGGCCAGGCTTCACGGATCCCGGGTGTAACCCCGGCTGCGATTTCGCTGTTGATGATTCATTTGAAAAAACGCGGCGCGGGCCGTCAGTTGGAGCAAAGCGCTTGAGTTCTAAGGTCACCTCGCAACACGCCGAAGAGTTATCCACAGGAGCCCGCGCGCTCGGTGTCGATCTCAGCGAAACCCAGCACCAGTTGCTGCTGGGTTATCTGGCCCTGTTGATCAAATGGAACCAGGCCTACAACCTGACCGCCGTGCGTGATCCGGACGAAATGGTTTCGCGGCATTTACTCGATAGTCTCAGCGTGATGTCGTTCATCGAAAACGGCCGTTGGCTCGACGTCGGTAGCGGCGGCGGCATGCCGGGCATTCCGTTGGCGATCCTGTATCCGGACTCGCAAGTGACCTGTCTGGACAGCAACGGCAAGAAAACCCGCTTCCTGACTCAGGTCAAACTCGAACTCAAACTGGATAACTTGCAAGTTATCCACAGTCGCGTCGAAGCGTTCCAGCCTGTACAGCCATTCAACGGGATCATTTCCCGGGCATTCAGCAGCATGGAAAACTTCAGCAACTGGACGCGCCACCTCGGCGACGCCGATACGCGCTGGCTGGCAATGAAGGGCGTTCATCCGGCCGATGAGCTGGTAGCATTGCCGGCAGACTTCCACCTCGATAGCGAACACGCCCTGGCCGTACCCGGTTGCCAAGGCCAACGCCATCTGCTGATACTGCGCCGCACGGCATGATTGGGAACACAAGCAAGAATGGCTAAGGTATTCGCGATAGCGAACCAGAAGGGTGGTGTGGGCAAGACCACCACCTGCATCAACCTCGCAGCATCCCTGGTCGCTACCAAGCGCCGGGTGCTGTTGATCGATCTCGATCCACAGGGCAACGCCACCATGGGTAGCGGTGTGGATAAACATGGCCTGGAAAACTCGGTCTACGACCTGCTGATCGGCGAATGCGATCTGGCGCAGGCCATGCACTACTCCGAGCACGGCGGTTATCAACTGCTGCCGGCCAACCGCGATCTGACGGCGGCGGAAGTGGTGCTGCTGGAAATGCAGATGAAGGAAAGCCGTCTGCGCAGTGCGCTGGCGCCAATCCGTGAAAACTACGATTACATTTTGATCGACTGCCCGCCGTCGCTGTCGATGCTCACATTGAACGCACTGGTTGCCGCTGACGGGGTGATTATCCCCATGCAGTGCGAGTACTTTGCGCTCGAAGGTTTGAGCGACCTTGTGGATAACATCAAGCGTATCGCCGAACTGCTCAACCCGAACCTGAAAGTCGAAGGCCTGTTGCGGACCATGTATGACCCGCGCCTGAGCCTGATGAACGATGTTTCGGCGCAGCTCAAGGAGCACTTCGGCGAGCAGCTGTACGACACGGTGATCCCGCGCAACATCCGCCTGGCCGAAGCGCCTAGCTACGGCATGCCGGCGCTGGCGTACGACAAGCAATCGCGCGGCGCACTGGCCTATCTGGCACTGGCGGGCGAGATGGTTCGCCGTCAGCGCAAAAATTCACGCATCGCCGCCGCTCAGCCAACTTAAGGAATCCCCATGGCCGTCAAGAAACGAGGTCTCGGACGAGGACTGGATGCACTGCTGAGCGGTCCGACTGTCAGCTCGCTGGAAGAACAAGCGGCGCAAGCGGACACCCGTGAACTGCAGCACTTGCCGCTGGACCTGCTCCAGCGCGGCAAATACCAGCCGCGCCGGGACATGGACCCGCAGGCGCTGGAAGAACTCGCGCAGTCGATCAAGGCTCAAGGTGTGATGCAGCCAATCGTGGTGCGCCCGATTGGCGGTGGCCGCTTTGAAATCATCGCTGGTGAACGCCGCTGGCGCGCGAGTCAGCAAGCCGGGCAGGAAACCATTCCGGCCATGGTGCGCGACGTGCCGGATGAAACCGCCATCGCCATCGCGCTGATCGAGAACATTCAGCGCGAAGACCTGAATCCGATCGAAGAAGCGGTTGCCTTGCAGCGTTTGCAGCAGGAATTTCAACTGACTCAGCAACAGGTTGCAGACGCTGTGGGTAAGTCCCGGGTGACTGTGGCTAACCTGTTGCGACTTATTGCGCTGCCGGAAGTCATCAAGACCATGTTGTCTCATGGCGATCTGGAAATGGGGCACGCGCGTGCTTTGCTCGGTCTGCCGGAGAATCAACAGGTTGAAGGTGCGCGACATGTTGTCGCACGCGGTCTGACTGTGCGCCAGACCGAGGCACTGGTTCGTCAGTGGTTGAGTGGTAAACCGGAGCCTGTTGAAGCGGCAAAACCGGATCCGGATATTGCCCGGCTCGAGCAGCGTCTGGCCGAGCGCCTAGGCTCTGCGGTGCAGATTCGCCACGGCAAGAAGGGTAAGGGGCAGTTGGTGATCGGTTACAACTCCCTCGATGAGCTCCAGGGTGTGCTCGCACACATCCGCTGAAACATTTACTCATGTAGCGCGCAGTCGGAAATCACTACCTGACAGTTGAATAGGGGCAGAACCGCCCCTATACTCTGCGCGCATTTTGTCGGCACAAATTATGCCAAGTTATTGAATTCTGGCAGCCGACCATTGGAGAGCAAAAGTGATGGAAACCCGCAAGCCAAACCGCCTGCCGTTCCATCGCATGGCAGTTTTTCCGGTGTTGATGGCTCAATTTGTCGTTTTGCTGATTGCCGCTTTGGCGTTCTGGCAGTGGCATGGGGTCGTTGCCGGATACTCGGGACTTTGCGGAGGCCTGATAGCCTTGCTGCCCAATGTATATTTCGCTCACAAGGCATTTCGGTTTTCCGGCGCCCGAGCAGCCCAGTCCATCGTCCGGTCATTTTATGCCGGCGAGGCAGGCAAACTGATTTTGACGGCAGTGCTGTTTGCACTGGTGTTTGCAGGTGTGAAGCCATTGGCGCCGATCGCAGTATTCGGTGCCTTCGTGCTGACTCAGTCAGTCAGCTGGTTCGCTCCCCTGCTGATGAGAACAAGACTTTCGAGACCTTAGGGCGTTTGAGGCAACCATGGCAGAAACAACCGCTTCGGGCTATATCCAGCACCACTTGCAGAACCTGACTTTCGGTCAGCATCCTACCGGCGGCTGGGGCTTTGCCCACACCGCAGCAGAGGCCAAGGAAATGGGCTTCTGGGCTTTCCACGTCGATACTCTCGGCTGGTCGGTCGCATTGGGTCTGATCTTCGTCCTGCTTTTCCGCATGGCGGCAAAGAAGGCGACTTCCGGTCAGCCAGGTGCTTTGCAGAACTTCGTTGAAGTTTTGGTCGAATTCGTCGATGGCAGCGTGAAAGACAGCTTCCATGGCCGTAGCCCGGTGATTGCACCGCTGGCACTGACCATCTTCGTCTGGGTGTTCCTGATGAACGCCGTCGACCTGGTACCGGTCGACTGGATTCCTCAGCTGGCCATCCTGATCTCCGGCGATGCACACATCCCGTTCCGCGCCGTGTCGACTACCGACCCGAACGCGACTCTGGGCATGGCGCTGTCGGTGTTCGCACTGATCATTTTCTACAGCATCAAGGTCAAGGGCATCGGCGGCTTCATCGGCGAACTGACCCTGCACCCGTTCGGCAGCAAGAACATCTTCGTTCAAGCGCTGCTGATCCCGGTGAACTTCCTGCTGGAATTCGTGACACTGATCGCTAAACCGATCTCTCTGGCTCTGCGTCTGTTCGGCAACATGTATGCCGGCGAGCTGGTGTTCATTCTGATCGCCGTGATGTTCGGCAGCGGTCTGCTCTGGCTTAGCGGCCTGGGCATTGTTCTGCAGTGGGCGTGGGCTGTGTTCCACATCCTGATCATCACGCTGCAGGCATTCATCTTCATGATGTTGACCATCGTCTACCTGTCGATGGCGCACGAAGAAAACCATTAAGACCAGTCTCGACTAGTCTGATGTCCCTCCCGGTCAAACGGGAGGGGGCTCCTCACGGGGCACCATGAAACGATTTGTTTTACCGCTTTAATCTAAAAAACCTAAACCATACGACGTAAAAGTCGGGAGGAAAGATGGAAACTGTAGTTGGTCTAACCGCTATCGCTGTTGCACTGTTGATCGGCCTGGGCGCACTGGGTACCGCAATTGGTTTCGGCCTGCTGGGCGGCAAGTTCCTGGAAGGCGCAGCGCGTCAGCCGGAAATGGTTCCAATGCTGCAAGTTAAAATGTTCATCGTTGCCGGTCTGCTCGACGCCGTAACCATGATCGGTGTTGGTATCGCGCTGTTCTTCACCTTCGCGAACCCGTTCGTTGGTCAGATCGCTGGCTGATTACTCGGATCTTCCGGGTAATTTGGTGTGATGGACAACGTAACTGCGAGGTGTTGGCGTGAACATTAATGCGACCCTGATTGGCCAGTCCGTTGCGTTCCTGATTTTTGTACTGTTCTGCATGAAGTTCGTATGGCCTCCGGTCATTACCGCTTTGCGCGAACGTCAAAAGAAGATCGCGGATGGTCTGGACGCTGCCAGCCGAGCAGCTCGCGACCTGGAGTTGGCCCAAGAAAAAGCGGGTCAGCACCTGCGTGAAGCGAAAGCTCAGGCAGCTGAAATCATTGAGCAAGCCAAGAAACGCGGTAATCAGATTGTTGAAGAGGCTGTTGAAAAAGCCCGTATCGACGCTGACCGTGTGAAGGTTCAGGCTCAGGCCGAGATCGAACAGGAAATCAACAGTGTCAAAGACGCTCTGCGTGCCCAAGTGGGCTTGCTGGCAGTCGGCGGCGCTGAAAAGATCCTGGGTGCCACAATCGATCAAAACGCGCACGCAGAGCTGGTTAACCAACTGGCTGCTGAAATCTAAGCGAGGGCGATCATGGCAGAACTGACCACGTTGGCCCGACCTTACGCTAAGGCGGCCTTCGAGCACGCTCAGGCCCACCAGCAACTGGCCAATTGGTCAGCCATGCTCGGCCTGGCTGCAGCGGTGTCGCAAGACGACACCATGCAGCGCGTGCTCAAGGCCCCGCGACTGACGAGCGCAGAAAAGGCCGCCACGTTTATTGACGTGTGCGGCGACAAGTTTGATGTGAAGGCACAGAACTTCATCAACGTCGTTGCCGAAAACGACCGTCTCCCGCTTCTGCCGGAGATCGCCGCTCTTTTCGACCTGTACAAGGCCGAACAAGAGAAATCGGTAGACGTTGAAGTGACCAGTGCTTTTGCATTGAACCAAGATCAGCAAGACAAACTCGCCAAGGTTCTCAGTGCACGACTCAACCGGGAAGTGCGCCTGCAAGTCGAGGAAGACAAAGCCCTTATTGGGGGTGTTGTCATCCGCGCCGGCGACCTGGTTATCGATGGCTCGATTCGCGGCAAACTCGCGAAACTTGCCGAAGCATTGAAATCTTGAGTTTGAAGGGGCAGCAGAGCAATGCAGCAACTCAATCCTTCCGAAATAAGTGAAATTATCAAGGGCCGCATCGACAAGCTCGATGTGACCTCCCAAGCCCGTAACGAAGGCACTGTCGTCAGCGTATCTGACGGCATCGTGCGGATTCACGGTCTGGCCGACGTAATGTACGGCGAGATGATCGAGTTTCCGGGCGGCGTCTACGGTATGGCCCTCAACCTGGAGCAAGACTCCGTAGGTGCCGTTGTATTGGGCGCTTACCAGTCTCTTGCCGAAGGCATGAGCGCCAAGTGCACTGGCCGCATCCTCGAAGTTCCGGTTGGTAAGGAACTGCTGGGTCGCGTAGTCGACGCACTGGGTAACCCTGTTGACGGTAAAGGTCCACTGGGCAACACCGAGACCGACGCGGTCGAGAAAGTTGCTCCAGGCGTGATCTGGCGTAAGTCGGTAGACCAGCCTGTACAGACTGGCTACAAGGCTGTCGATGCCATGATTCCTGTCGGCCGTGGCCAGCGTGAGCTGATCATCGGCGACCGTCAGATCGGTAAAACCGCTTTGGCCATCGACGCGATCATCAACCAGAAAGACAGCGGCATTTTCTGCGTCTACGTAGCTATCGGTCAGAAGCAATCGACCATCGCCAACGTGGTTCGCAAGCTGGAAGAAAACGGCGCCCTGGCCAACACGATCATCGTGGCTGCCAGTGCTTCGGAATCTCCTGCGCTGCAATTCCTGGCACCGTACTCCGGTTGCACCATGGGTGAATTCTTCCGCGACCGCGGTGAAGACGCGCTGATCGTTTATGACGATCTGTCCAAGCAAGCAGTGGCTTACCGCCAGATTTCCCTGCTGCTGCGCCGTCCACCAGGCCGTGAAGCTTATCCAGGCGACGTGTTCTATCTCCACTCCCGTCTGCTGGAGCGCGCATCCCGCGTTTCGGAAGAATACGTAGAGAAGTTCACCAACGGCGCAGTGACCGGCAAAACCGGTTCCCTGACCGCACTGCCGATCATCGAAACCCAGGCTGGCGACGTTTCCGCGTTCGTTCCGACCAACGTGATTTCCATCACCGACGGTCAGATCTTCCTGGAATCGGCCATGTTCAACTCCGGGATCCGTCCTGCTGTGAACGCCGGTGTTTCGGTATCCCGTGTGGGTGGTGCCGCGCAGACCAAGATCATCAAGAAGCTCTCCGGTGGTATCCGTACCGCTCTGGCTCAGTACCGTGAACTGGCGGCATTCGCCCAGTTCGCTTCTGACCTGGACGAAGCGACCCGCAAGCAACTTGAGCATGGTCAGCGCGTTACCGAGCTGATGAAGCAGAAGCAATACGCACCAATGTCGATCGCTGACATGGCGCTGTCGCTGTATGCCGCTGAGCGTGGGTTCCTGACTGACGTTGAAATCGCCAAGATCGGCAGCTTCGAGCAAGCGCTGATTGCTTTCTTCAACCGCGATCACGCCGATTTGATGGCGAAGATCAACGTGAAGGGTGACTTCAATGACGAAATCGACGCTGGCATGAAAGCCGGTATCGAGAAGTTCAAGGCCACCCAAACCTGGTAAGCCGCAGCGGGAGCCGCGAGGCTCCCGCTTGCTAACCTGATAGGTGTTACATGGCAGGCGCAAAAGAGATTCGCAGTAAGATTGCGAGCATCAAAAGCACGCAAAAGATTACCAGCGCCATGGAAAAAGTGGCGGTCAGCAAAATGCGCAAGGCACAAATGCGCATGGCTGCTAGCCGTCCTTATGCGGAGCGCATCCGCCAGGTTATTGGGCATCTGGCCAACGCCAACCCGGAATACCGCCACCCGTTCATGATCGACCGCGAAGTAAAGCGTGTCGGTTATGTCGTAGTGAGCAGTGACCGTGGTCTGTGCGGCGGCTTGAATACCAACCTGTTCAAGGCCTTGGTCAAGGACATGGCGGTAAACCGCGATAACGGCATCGAGATTGATCTGTGCGTAGTTGGTAGCAAGGGTGCGGCCTTTTTCCGCAACTTCGGCGGTAACGTCGTTGCAGCTATCAGCCACCTGGGTGAAGAGCCGTCGATCAATGATCTGATCGGCAGCGTCAAGGTGATGCTGGATGCCTACCTCGATGGTCGTATCGACCGTCTGAGCGTTGTGTCCAACAAGTTCATCAACACCATGACGCAACAGCCTACCGTGGAGCAGTTGATTCCATTGGTGGCGACCCCGGATCAAGAACTCAAGCACCACTGGGACTATCTCTACGAACCGGATGCCAAAGAGCTGCTTGACGGCTTGATGGTCCGTTACGTCGAGTCGCAGGTCTACCAGGCGGTGGTCGAGAACAACGCGGCTGAACAAGCTGCGCGGATGATCGCGATGAAGAACGCTACCGACAACGCCGGTGATTTGATCAGCGATTTGCAGCTGATCTACAACAAGGCGCGTCAGGCTGCGATCACCCAAGAGATCTCGGAAATCGTCGGCGGCGCTGCCGCGGTTTAACGGTTCAAATATTCAGAGGATCCAGCTATGAGTAGCGGACGTATCGTTCAAATCATCGGCGCCGTTATCGACGTGGAATTTCCACGCGACAGCGTACCGAGCATCTACAACGCTTTGAAAGTACAAAGCGATGCCGGCACCACTCTGGAAGTTCAGCAGCAGCTGGGCGACGGCGTGGTTCGTACCATTGCGATGGGTTCCACCGAAGGCTTGAAGCGCGGTCTGGAAGTCACCGACTCTGGCGCAGCCATCTCCGTACCGGTCGGTAAAGCGACTCTGGGCCGTATCATGGACGTCCTCGGTAACCCGATCGACGAAGCTGGCCCGATCGACACCGAAGAGCGCTGGGGCATTCACCGTCCGGCACCTTCGTTCGCTGAACAGGCAGGCGGCAACGACCTGCTGGAAACCGGCATCAAGGTTATCGACCTGGTTTGCCCGTTTGCCAAAGGCGGTAAAGTCGGTCTGTTCGGTGGTGCCGGTGTAGGCAAAACCGTAAACATGATGGAACTGATCCGTAACATCGCCATCGAGCACAGCGGTTATTCCGTGTTCGCTGGTGTGGGCGAGCGTACCCGTGAGGGTAACGACTTCTACCACGAGATGAAGGACTCCAACGTTCTGGACAAAGTGGCACTGGTTTACGGTCAGATGAACGAGCCGCCGGGTAACCGTCTGCGCGTAGCACTGACTGGCCTGACCATGGCCGAGAAGTTCCGTGACGAAGGTAACGACGTTCTGCTGTTCGTCGACAACATCTATCGTTACACCCTGGCCGGTACTGAAGTATCCGCACTGCTGGGCCGTATGCCTTCCGCAGTAGGTTACCAGCCGACCCTGGCTGAAGAGATGGGCGTTCTGCAAGAACGTATCACTTCGACCAAGGAAGGTTCGATCACTTCGATCCAAGCGGTATACGTACCTGCGGATGACTTGACCGACCCGTCGCCAGCGACCACCTTCGCCCACTTGGACGCCACTGTCGTTCTGTCCCGTGACATCGCTTCCCTGGGTATCTACCCAGCGGTCGATCCACTCGACTCGACTTCGCGCCAGCTGGATCCGAACGTAATCGGCCAGGACCACTACGACACCGCTCGCGGCGTCCAGTACGTTCTGCAACGTTACAAAGAGCTGAAAGACATCATCGCGATCCTGGGTATGGACGAACTTTCGGAAGCCGACAAACAGTTGGTTAACCGTGCTCGTAAGATCCAGCGCTTCTTGTCGCAGCCGTTCTTCGTGGCTGAAGTCTTCACCGGTGCTTCGGGTAAATACGTTTCCCTGAAAGACACCATTGCTGGCTTCAAAGGCATCCTCAACGGTGACTACGACCACCTGCCAGAACAAGCGTTCTACATGGTTGGCGGCATCGAAGAAGCGATCGAGAAAGCCAAGAAACTGTAATCCCGGCGCCCGGCAACGGGCGCTAATTTAGGTTGAGGCAATCAGATGGCTATGACAGTCCATTGCGATATCGTCAGCGCGGAAGGAGAAATCTTTTCCGGCCTGGTCGAGATGGTGATTGCGCACGGTGCACTGGGTGATCTTGGTATCGCTCTGGGCCACGCGCCGCTGATCACTAATCTCAAGCCGGGTCCTATCCGCCTGATCAAGCAGGGCGGGGAAGCCGAGGTGTTTTACATCTCCGGTGGTTTCCTCGAGGTTCAGCCGAACATGGTCAAGGTTCTTGCCGACACCGTGCAACGCGCAGCCGACCTGGATGAAGCCTCCGCTCTGGAAGCCGTTAAGGCTGCCGAGAAGGCCTTGCATGAAAAAGGTTCGGAGTTCGATTACGGCTCCGCTGCCGCTCGTCTGGCCGAGGCCGCAGCTCAGCTGCGTACCGTCCAGCAGATCCGCAAGAAGTTTGGCGGTTAATCCGTCAGCCGCTTGTTGTGCGATTGATAAAAAAGGGTAGCCTCGGCTACCCTTTTTTCTTTTTCGAATTCTACAAACCCGGTCGCAGTTGCTGACCACCCAGGATTGGTAGCCAGTCATGTCTCTCGAAATCGTTATTCTCGCGGCCGGTCAAGGCACACGCATGCGTTCGGCACTGCCGAAAGTGCTGCACCCGATTGCTGGCAACTCCATGCTTGGCCATGTTATCCACAGCGCCCGTCAACTCGATCCGCAGCGGATTCACGTGGTGATCGGCCATGGTGCCGACGCCGTGCGTGAACGCCTGGCGGCCGACGATCTGAATTTCGTGCTGCAGGATAAACAACTCGGGACTGGCCATGCCACCGCCCAGGCCGTGCCGTTTATCACCGCTGACACAGTATTGATCCTCTACGGCGACGTGCCGCTGATCGAAGTCGAAACCCTGCAACGCCTGCTCAAGCAAGTCGTTCCGGGGCAGATGGGCTTGCTGACCGTCGAACTCGATGACCCGACCGGTTATGGCCGCATCGTGCGCGATGCCGACGGCAAGGTCGCGGCGATTGTCGAGCACAAGGACGCCAGCGAAGCACAGCGCGCGATCACTGAAGGCAACACCGGCATTCTTGCAGTGCCTGCCGCTCACTTGGCTGACTGGATGGGTCGCCTGTCGAACAACAACGTTCAGGGTGAGTACTACCTGACCGACGTGATCGAAATGGCGGTCAGCGACGGCTTGGTTGTCGCGACTGAGCAACCTCACGATCCAATGGAAGTGCAGGGCGCCAATGATCGCAAGCAGCTCGCCGAACTGGAGCGCCATTACCAATTGCGTGCTGGCCGCCGCCTGATGGCCCAAGGCGTGACTTTGCGCGATCCGGCTCGCTTCGACGTACGCGGTGAAGTGACCGTTGGTCGCGACGTAATGATCGACATCAACGTGATTCTCGAAGGCAAGGTTGTCATTGAAGACGACGTGGTGATCGGCCCGAACTGCGTGATCAAGGACAGCACCCTGCGCAAAGGCGTGGTGATCAAGGCCAACAGTCACATTGAAGGGGCGATTCTGGGCGAAGGGAGCGACGCTGGCCCGTTCGCGCGTTTGCGTCCGGGCACAGTGCTCGAAGCTCGCGCGCATGTGGGTAACTTTGTCGAACTGAAAAACGCCCACATGGGCGAGGGCGCCAAGGCCGGACATCTCACGTACTTGGGTGACGCCGAAATCGGCGCGCGCACCAACATTGGCGCTGGCACCATCACTTGCAACTACGATGGCGCCAACAAGTGGAAAACCGTGTTGGGTGAAGATGTATTCATCGGTTCCAACAATTCGCTGGTAGCGCCTGTGGATATCTTTGCTGGTGCGACCACTGCGGCGGGTTCGACCATTACCCAGAATGTCGATAACGCACAGTTGGCGGTAGGTCGCGCGCGGCAAAAGAACATTGATGGCTGGAAGCGGCCAGAGAAGATCAAAAAGAGTTGAGTTATCCACAACGGCTTGAAGATCAAAAGATCGTCCGGTAACGGACGATCTTTTTTTTGCCCGCGGCTTGACGATTTCCGGCCAATAGGTTTTGATTGCTTACGTTATCTTTCGAATCGAAACTTAGGCTCCCATGTCGAAACGCAATACGCCGCAACGTCGCCGCAATATTCTCGCTTTGCTCAATGAGCAGGGTGAAGTCAGCGTGGACGAGTTGGCCAAGCGCTTCGAAACTTCGGAAGTCACGATTCGCAAGGATCTCGCCGCGCTGGAAAGTCACGGTCTGTTGTTACGCCGTTACGGCGGGGCGATTACCCTGCCGCAGGAACTGGTCGCAGACACCAGCCAAGTAGTCTCCAAACACAAACAGGCGATTGCCCGCGCTGCCGTCACGCGCATTCGCGAGCACGCGCGCATCATCATCGACAGCGGCAGCACCACCGCCGCGATGATTCCAGAACTCGGCCAGCAGCCGGGACTGGTGGTCATGACCAACTCCCTGCACGTCGCCAACGCCTTGAGCGAACTCGAACACGAGCCTGTTCTGTTGATGACCGGCGGCACCTGGGATCCGCACTCGGAATCGTTCCAGGGCCAGGTCGCCGAGCAGGTACTACGCTCTTACGACTTCGACCAGTTGTTTATCGGTGCCGATGGCATCGACCTGGTGCGTGGTACCACCACGTTCAACGAATTGCTTGGCCTGAGCCGGGTGATGGCGGATGTAGCGCGGGAAGTGATCGTGATGGTCGAGGCCGACAAGATCGGCCGCAAGATTCCCAATCTGGAGCTGCCATGGAGCAG
Organism: Pseudomonas sp. TWP3-2; assembly: GCF_049897765.1. Taxonomy (NCBI): domain Bacteria; kingdom Pseudomonadati; phylum Pseudomonadota; class Gammaproteobacteria; order Pseudomonadales; family Pseudomonadaceae; genus Pseudomonas; species Pseudomonas sp. TWP3-2. The sequence goes on from NZ_JAFCWW010000002.1 coordinate 61,505, forward strand.
CGTCCATACCCTAATCACCGATGAGCGCTTGCCCCAAGAGGCACGCGATCAGATTCAGGCCCGCGGTATCAATCTGATTTGCGCGGCTGTCAGTCAGGAGAAATAAGCATGTGTGGAATTGTCGGCGCCGTTGCTGAACGTAATATTACCGCCATCCTGCTCGAAGGCCTCAAGCGCCTCGAATACCGCGGCTATGACAGCGCCGGTGTGGCGGTCTACACCAACGACCAGACCCTTGAGCGCATGCGTCGCCCGGGCAAGGTCAGCGAGCTGGAAACCGCTCTGGCCGAACACCCGCTGGTCGGTCGTCTGGGCATTGCCCATACACGTTGGGCAACCCACGGCGCGCCGTGCGAGCGCAACGCCCACCCGATTTTTTCCGAAGGCATCGCGGTGGTGCACAACGGCATCATCGAAAACCACGAAGCGCTGCGCGAGCAACTGAAGGCGCTGGGCTATGTGTTCACCTCCGATACCGACACCGAAGTCATCGCCCACCTGCTCAATCACAAGCTCAAGGATTTGCACGATCTGACCGTTGCCCTCAAGGCGACCGTCAAGGAACTGCATGGTGCTTATGGCCTGGCCGTGATCAGCGCGCAGCAGCCGGATCGCCTGATTGCCGCGCGCAGTGGCAGTCCACTGGTGATCGGCCTGGGTCTGGGCGAGAACTTCCTTGCATCCGATCAACTGGCGCTGCGTCAGGTCACCGACCGTTTCATGTACCTGGAAGAGGGCGACATCGCTGAAATCCAGCGTGACAAGGTGCAGATCTGGGACGTCAACGGCGTGGCCGTCGAGCGTCAAACCGTGCAGTACACCGACGGCGCCGAAGCTGCCGACAAGGGCGAGTATCGCCACTACATGCTCAAGGAAATCCACGAGCAACCGACCGTGGTCCAGCGCACCCTCGAAGGTCGCCTCAGCCACAATCAGGTACTGGTGCAAGCCTTTGGCCCGCAGGCTGCCGAGCTGTTTGCCAAAGTACGCAACGTGCAGATCGTCGCCTGCGGCACCAGCTACCACGCGGGCATGGTTGCGCGTTACTGGCTCGAAGAGCTGGCTGGCATCCCGTGCCAGGTCGAAGTCGCCAGTGAATTCCGCTATCGCAAAGTCGTGGTGCAACCGGACACGCTGTTCGTGACCATCTCGCAGTCCGGCGAAACCGCTGACACCCTGGCCGCACTGCGCAACGCCAAGGAACTGGGTTTCCTCGCCAGCCTGGCGATCTGCAACGTCGGCATCAGCTCGCTGGTGCGTGAATCCGACTTGACCCTGCTGACTCAGGCCGGTCGCGAAATCGGCGTGGCCTCGACCAAAGCCTTCACCACGCAACTGGTCGGTCTGCTGTTACTGACCCTGTCCCTGGGCCAAGTGCGCGGCACGCTCGCCGAGGGCGTTGAAGCCCGCCTGGTAGAAGAACTGCGCCGTCTGCCGACTCGCCTCGGTGAAGCGTTGGCGATGGACAGCACCGTGGAAAAAATCGCCGAGCTGTTCGCCGAGAAGAACCACACCCTTTTCCTCGGTCGTGGCGCGCAATTCCCGGTAGCGATGGAAGGTGCCTTGAAGCTCAAGGAAATCTCTTACATCCACGCCGAAGCCTACCCGGCCGGCGAACTCAAGCACGGTCCGCTGGCGCTTGTGGATAACGACATGCCAGTGGTCACCGTTGCGCCGAACAACGAACTGCTGGAAAAACTTAAATCCAACCTGCAGGAAGTCCGCGCGCGCGGCGGCGAACTGATTGTGTTCGCCGACGAGAAGGCCGGAATGACCAACGGCGAAGGCACGCACGTTGTGCAGATGCCGCACATCCACGACATCCTGTCGCCGATCCTCTACACCATTCCGCTGCAACTGTTGTCGTACTACGTCGCTGTGCTCAAAGGCACTGACGTGGATCAGCCGCGGAATCTGGCGAAGTCGGTGACGGTGGAGTAAGTCCAGAGGCTCAAGAGCGTGGTCAGGCGCTCTTGAGCCGCATTGGTTTCACTCGTTCTTCTCTCGAAACCCCTCCCAAAATATCCGCTTTAAGATCCGCGGATTACGTCTATTTTGAACGCTTGTTACGTTCCCTTTGCCAGGCGGTTAGAGGCATGGAGCGCATTCTCGAAGCAGGAATAAAATCCGCAATTCCCGAGCACTGAATGAGTGTTTAATCTCGTGCAGGTTTATCTGATGGAGCGTGGCACGCATGTAATCCTTACTCAGATGTTCACCAACTGAGGATTGCTACGATTTAGGGGTTAATGAATGGATCGCTTCCAGGAAATGCAAGTCTTCGCCGCCGTCGCCCAGGAGCAGGGCTTCTCTGCGGCTGCGCGCCGCCTGGGTTTGTCCGCCGCCAGCGTTACCCGCGCGGTTGCAGCCCTGGAGCAGCGCATCGGTACGCAATTGCTGATCCGCACTACACGCAGCGTGCATCTGAGCGAAGCGGGTCAGCGGTATCTGGAGGATTGTCGAAGAATTCTCGCCGAGGTGCAGGAAGCGGAGGATTCCGCCGCAGGCAGTCATACCCAGCCGCGTGGGCAATTGACGGTAACGGCGCCGGTATTGTTCGGCGAGCTGTTTGTCACACCGGTGATGGCCGGTTATCTGACGCAGTATCCAGACGTTTGCATCAACGCCGTGCTGGTCGACCGGATCGTCAGCATGGTCGAGGAAGGCATCGATGTGGCGGTGCGCATCGGCGAGCTGCCGGACAGCAATCAGCATGCGATTCGCGTGGGTGAAGTGCGGCGGGTGATTTGTGGTTCTCCGGGCTATTTCGCGGCCAACGGTCGGCCGACTCATCCACAGGCACTGGCGAGCGCGCGGGTGGTGGCGACCTCCGCGATAGGCCATTTGCGCAACTGGCCTTTTCTTGAGCATGGAGAACTGATCAGCGTGCGCCCGGAACCGCGCATGGTGGTCACCGCCAATCAGGCTGCAATCAGTGCCGCTTGTCTGGGCTTGGGGCTCACCCGGGTGTTGTCCTATCAAGTCGCGGGCAAAGTCGCTTCGGGTGAACTGGAAATTGTCCTCGCTGACTTCGAACTGCCGCCGCTGCCGATCCATGTTGTGTATCAAGGTGGGCGCAAGGCCCCCGCGCGGGTGCGTAGTTTCGTCGACTATGCGGTGCAGGCTCTGCGTGAGCATCCGGCGCTGAAGAACGCTGCATTATTTCCTTCACTGAAATAATCGATTGCGAATGCTGGTGATTCTGTTGTTTTGACGATGGGTAGAAGATGACTGCCATCGGTGACGTCAATCCAGAACGGCACCTCTACCAGCGGAGTCGACCATGCAACCGATCAAACTCTACAACTTCCCGCGTTCCGGCCATGCTCACCGTGTCGAGCTGATGTTGTCGCTGCTGCAATTGCCGACCGAACTGATCTTCGTCGACCTGGCCAAGGGCGAGCACAAGCAGCCGCAATACCTGGCTATCAATAGCTTCGGACAAGTGCCGGCGATTGATGACAACGGCGTGGTACTCGCCGATTCCAATGCGATTCTGGTGTATCTGGCGCAGAAGTATGGCAATGGCCGTTGGTTGCCCAGCGATCCAGTGGGTGCCGCGCACGTGCAGCGCTGGTTGTCTGCGGCGGCCGGCCCAATTGCTTTCGGCCCGGCAGCGGCGCGCCTGATCACGGTGTTCGGGGCCAAGCTCAATGCCGAAGAAGTGATCACCCGGGCGCATAACTTCCTCAAGGTGATGGACGCCGAACTCGGCAAGACGCCATTTCTGGCCGGCAGCGAACCCACCATCGCCGACGTCTCGGCCTACAGTTACATCGCTCATGCACCGGAAGGCAATGTGTCGCTGGACGACTACGCCAACGTCCGCGCCTGGCTGGCGCGCGTCGAAGCCTTGCCCGGTTTTGTCGGTATGCCGCGCACCGTCGCCGGTCTGCAGACCACTGCTTGATACTCGCAATCCACACTGTGCCAATGGCGCGGGGGAGAGGTCGTGATGGAACGTTCACCGTGGCACGCTGGCGAACAGCAGTTGCAGGCACATGTCGGTGTTGCCGAGAGAATGGAGCAGTTCGGGCGTAAGGTGATTCGCAGCTGGATGCCGGATCAGCACCGTGAGTTCTATCAGCAATTGCCGTTCATGCTGTACGGCGCGGTGGACGCGCATGGCTACCCTTGGGCCAGCGTGCTCGAAGGTGCGCCGGGTTTCGCCCGGTCGCCTGAACCCACTGTGTTGCAGTTCGCCAGCCAGCCTGCGGCCGACGACCCGGCACAGTTGCAGGACGGAGCGGCAATCGGCTTGCTCGGAATCGAACTGCACACGCGGCGGCGCAATCGGCTCAACGGGCATGTCGCCAATCTGCGCGCGACAGGTTTCGATCTGACAGTCGATCAAGCCTTCGGCAACTGCCCGCAATACATTCAATTGCGTCAGTTTCAGCGCGTCCCGCTAAGTGATCCGGCGACGCGACCTGCTCAGCATCTGAACGCACTGGATGACGCGGCCGTCGCCATGATCGAAAGCGCTGACACCTTCTTCGTCGCCAGTTACGTCGATGTCGATGGACAGCGCGCAGTAGATGTTTCCCATCGTGGCGGGCAGCCCGGTTTCGTCCGCGTCGAAGGCAATCGCCTGACCATCCCGGACTTCGCCGGCAACCTGCACTTCAACACCCTCGGCAACCTGCTGCTCAATCCCCGGGCCGGGTTGCTGTTCATCGACTTTTCCACAGGCGATGTGCTGCAACTCAGCGGGCGCACTGAAATCGTTCTTGAGGGGCCGCAGATCGAAGCCTTTCAGGGCGCCGAGCGGTTGTGGACATTCGAAGTGGAAAAACTGGTGCGGCGCCCGGCAGCATTGGCGTTGCGCTGGCGCTTCGACGGCATGTCGCCGACCAGTCTGTTGACCGGCAACTGGGCGCAGGCCGAGGCACGTTTGCAGGCGCAGGCACTGGGCGATCGCTGGCGGCCCCTGCGCGTCACGCGCATCACAGCGGAAAGTCAGAACATTCGCTCGATCTATCTTGAGCCAGATGATGGCGCCGGTTTGCCGGTGTTCATGGCCGGTCAGCATCTGCCGCTGCGTTTCAGCCTCAATGGTGAATCACAGATTCGCACTTACAGTCTGTCGAGTGCGCCATCGGACGATTTCTTCCGCATCAGCGTCAAGCGTGACGGTTTGATTTCCAGGCACCTGCATGAACAAATTCGCGTAGGTGATGTGCTTGAGGCGCGCGCGCCGAAGGGGCATTTCACCGTGGCGCCGCTGGAACATCGGCCATTGGTGTTGCTGGCGGCAGGGGTGGGAATCACGCCGTTGCTGTCGATGCTGCGCGAGGTGGTGTATCAGGGACTGCGCACGCGGGGCATTCGTCCGACCTGGTTTATCCAGAGTTCGCGCACCCTGGCCGATCAGCCGTTCGTGGCGGAGCTTGATCGATTGCTGGAAGACGCAGGCGATGCCGTACGCGTGCTGCACTTGCTCAGCCAGCCCGAGAGCGATTTGATCGAGGGCGAAGATTACGATTTGCGCGGGCGAATCGACGGTGCACTGCTGCGTAACCTGCTGACGGTCGAAGATTTCGATCAGGTCGATTTTGTGCTGTGCGGCCCAGGCGCTTTTACTCAGGGTTTGTACGACACCCTGCGCGAGATGGACGTACGCGATGCGCAGATCCACGCCGAAACCTTCGGTCCCTCGACGCTCAAGCGCCAGGCTGATCCGGACGCCATCGTCATCGAACAATTACCCGCCGCGACCACATCGGTGTCAGTGGTGTTCGAACGCTCGGCGAAAGAGGCGCGCTGGCAACCGGATGGCGGCAGCCTGCTGGAGCTGGCGGAAAGCCGTGGCCTGCGCCCAGAGTTCAGCTGTCGCGGCGGGTCGTGCGGCACCTGCCGGACGCGGTTGATCAGCGGCGCGGTGAATTATCCACAGCCCCCGGCGGAAGTGCCGGAGGAGGGACAAGTGCTGATTTGTTGTGCGGTGCCGGCACAGAGTGCGCAGCCGTTGGTGCTGGATCTGTGAGGGTTCAGGCGTACGACAGGGATTTTTCCGCCAGCAACTCCTGATACAGCTCGGTCCACTTGCGGCCCATTTCGTCGGCTGTGAATAACTGGCGGTAACGGGCCTCAGCCTTGACGCCCATTTCGGCGGCGCGGGTCGGGTTTTCCCACAGGGTGCGCATCGCCTCGCGGAAGGCCTGTGGATTACTCGGCGGCACCACCAGGCCTGTCTCGTTATGGATATTGATGTAACTGGTGCCGGTGCCGATCTCGCTGGAGATCATCGGCTTGCCGTACATCGCACCTTCCAGCAGGGAAATGCCGAACGCCTCCGAGCGCAGATGCGACGGAAACACGATGGCATAGCTCAGTTGCAGCAACGCGACCTTGTCCTCATCGCCCAGGCGCCCGAGGAAGTGGATATTGCGCAGCCCCAGCGCAGCGGCTTGCGCATGCAGTTCCTGCTCCAGCGGACCGGCGCCGACGATCACCACCGGGTAATCCACCTCTTTCAGCGCATCCAGCAGGATGTGCAAACCCTTGTAGTAACGCATCACTCCAACGAACAGAAAAAACTTATCCCCAAGCTTCTGCCGCCAGTGATTCATCCGTTCGGTGTCAGGCTGTGGATAACCTGCCTTGTTCAATCCATAAGGGATAACTCGGGTCTTGTCCTGAAACTGCTGCAACACGTCGCTGGTGTGCAGGTAGTTTGGCGACGCGGCGACAATCCGGTCGGCGCTGGACAGAAAGCGGTTCATCAGTGGCCGGTAGAGTTTCAACAGGTGCTTCTGACGAATGATGTCCGAGTGATAGGTCACGACCGTAGGTTTATTCACGCCGCTGGCGAAATGCACCAGATCCATGAACGGCCACGGAAAATGGTAATTGACCACGTCGGCCTCGGCAGCCAATTCACGAAACTGCTTGAACACGCTCCAGGAGAACCCGGTGGAGGCAAACTGAATATCCAGTTTGGCCCGGTGCACTTCGTGCTGGCCGAGCTTGACCACTGGCGGCACTGGATCGGTGCTCAGGGTCAGCACCTGGCCTTCGATGCCGTGCGCGGCGCCGCTTTCGCAGAGCTGGAAGATCACTTGTTCGATACCGCCGACCGAATCCGGCAGGTACGTTTTGAAAAAATGAAGAACTCGCATTCAACCTCCCATGGCCTGGCGATAGGCGCTGGCCGTGGCCCGCGCGCAATGTGTCCAGGAAAAAAGCCGTGCCTGCTGCAATCCGGCTTCTCGGCATGCCTGCCAATGCGCTTGATCGTCGATCAGTTGGCTCATTGCGTCGCGCAAGCCTGCTGCATCGTCAGCTTCAATATAGTTGCCGGCAGCGCCCGCGACCTCCGGCATCGCCGAAGATCGGGTGACCACCACTGGTGTGCCGCTGGCCATCGCTTCCAGAACCGGCAAGCCAAAGCCTTCATACAGCGAAGGAAAAATCAGTGCCCGGGCGCCGGCCAATAGCTGCGCGACTTGTTCATCTGGCAGATAACCGAGCAGGCACACATGCCCGCACGCCAGTGCCTGGTGCAGCTCGTCACTGAACTGCTCGCGCTGCCAGCCAGCCATGCCGACGATCAGCAGCGGGAAGCGTTGACGCACGGCTTCGGGCAGCAAGGCGTGGGCGCGCAGGGCCAGGCTCAGATTCTTGCGCGGCTCCAGCGTACCGACACACAGAAAGTACTCGCGCGCGGTGACCGCATGCGCCTTGAGTACGGCGTCGATGGCGTGCGGCTCGCGTGGATGGAAACGCTCGGCCACGCCCAGCGGCGCCACCACGAAACGCTCGGCGGGCAGGGCGAAATAATCCTGAGCCTCGTCGGCGATGGCTTGCGAGTCAGTGAGGATGACTTGCGCCTGCTGCACCCCAATGGCCAGCCGTCGTTCGATTTCCTTGAGCCGCGCCGGCGGCTGGGTCTCGGGGAAGTGCAGATGGGTCAGATCGTGCAGCGTAATCACGGTCGGACCGTCGAAGGCCAGCGGCCACAGGCTCGGTTCGTGATACAGATCGATGTTTTGAGCGCGGCCCTGATCGAAGCGTTTCTGCTCCAGCCAGCGGCGCGCCTGATAGGCGCCGGGGATCTGCCGCAGCAGCGGCGTCAGACGCGAATAACCGGGCATCGCCGCGTCGGGCAGTTGCGAGCTCCAGCCCCAGCCGTGGAACAGCGCCACCTCGACATCATTCTCGCTGCGCAACGCGTTGACCAGTTCGGCGACGTACTGGCCAATGCCGGTGCGCGGTGCTTGCAGAATGCGTGCGTTAAGGGCAATGCGCATAGGCCCTCGCTTGCGCCGTCGGCGCCTCAAGCACATTGCGCGCGGTGCGCTCCGCCAGTTGCAGACTCGCCTCGCGCCAGCCGATCCATTGCCAATCGGCCACATTGCGCGCGGCGGGAAACTCGGCGCTGCGCTCAAACCCGGTCACCAGATCGGCAAGGCTTTGCGGGTCGTGCAGATCGAAATAGGCCATGAATTCGCCACCGATTTCACGGAACACTGCAATGTCGCTGCCCATCGCCGGCAAGCCACGCTGCATGGCTTCCACCAGCGGCAGGCCGAAGCCTTCTACGAACGACGGAAACACCAGCGCGCTGGCGTGGGCGTAGGCGTGTTCAAGGCTGGTGTCGCTCAGATCGTTGAACATGAACAGTCGGCGGTTCAGCTCGGGATGGTTGCGTATCCGGGCGAGCAGGGCGTCGCATTTCCAGCCGATACGTCCGGCGATGCACAGCCGCGCTTGCGAGCCGCAAGCCCAGGCGCGTTCGAAGGCGTCCAGCAGGTAGTCGTGGTTCTTGCGCGGCTCGATGGTGCTGACCATCAGGAACACCGGCTCGGGGCGGGTGAACATCTGCTTCAAACGCGGCTCGACCGCGGCGTCGGCGCTGCGCAGATCCAGTTCCGATCCGAGGTGAAAGAAATCAAACCAGCGTTTTTCTACTTCGGCTGTGCCGATCCGCTGCTGCAGTTCTGCCCGCACCTGATCACGGACGGTTGCAGAAATCGCCATGTAGCCGTCGGCGTTGCGGCTGATCCAATCAAACCACTCCCCGTACACCTCGACCAGCCGCGTGTCGTAAAACTGCGGATGCGATAAGGGAATCAGGTCGTAGATCACCGCCACAATGCCCACGCCGTCATGCTTGAGGCGTTCGGCATGCAGGAAAAAATCAGAGTGCCAGGACGAATCCAGCAGCACCAACTGATCGCCCGGCTGGTGTTGCAGCGGCTCACAGCGCTGGGGCAATTGATAGCGGTTGATCTGCTCGATCAGGCGCAGCGGGATGCCGAACAGGCCGAACGAAGTCAGCCGGTAACCGACGTACAACAGACGCCGCAGCGTTTTGCTGCGCCAGCGGCTGTCGAGACGCTGATGTAGCTGCCAGAAGCGATGCGCCAGGCGTTCGAAGCGTTCGCCGAAGGTCACAATCGTGTTGAAAATCGGTGAGTCCAGCGGCGCGAGGCGCGTCACGCGGTACAGCTTGCCCTTGAGCACCACCACCGGCAGGCACTCGACGCCCCGCGCGCTCGGCGGCAGTTGTTGGATGACGTTGCGCACCACGCGCTGAATCCCCGAATTGATTTTCGGGTGTTTGAACACATGCGTGCATTCGACCAGCAGGCGAGTCATGGCGCGCGCTCCGTGAGCACGGCTTCGGCGCTGCGAGTGATCGAGGTTTTTGCCCCCAGCCACGAGCAGCCGGCGAAGTCCTCCTGACGGTTGTTGATCACGTGGAACACCAGCCCGTAGTCACGCCATTCGAAATTGCGATCCAGATGCGAATCCAGCCGCGACAGGCTCAACGCCACCGAATAGTTGCCCTTGCCCAGGCCCATGACGAAGGCAAAACGGTAGGTAATGCGCTCACCCGCATGCAAATCGTCCAGCGCCTGATTCTGCCGATGAGTATTGATGCCGTACATGGCCTGACCGAGGCGGTCCTTGATCATGAAACCGAGCACCAGCCGTTCAATGTCCTGGCGGATCTCGACCTGCACCTCGAGCACCACCGCTTGGCCGACTTCAGCCGCGTCGATCGAGCGCTCGCGTTCGTCGAGCAGGCGCACGCTGAGGATCCCGGCCTCACCGGTGCCGGACACGGTTTGCACCTGGCCGCCAGCGAGGGTTTCCTGGCGCACGGTCTGGCCTTCGCGTTCGGCGAGCAGGGCGTTGTAGTAATCCATGACCGCTTCCGGCTTGTCGTGCATGGCCATGCGCCCGCCCTCGAGGAGGATCGCCGAGTCGCAGATCGACTGAATCGCCGAGCGGTCATGCGACACAATCAACAGCGTGGTGCCGGCCTTGCGGAAGCTGCGGATGCGGTCGAAGCTTTTATGCTGAAAGTACGCATCGCCGACTGACAGCGCTTCGTCGACGATCAGAATGTCCGGACGCCGCGCGGTGGCGACGCTGAACGCCAGGCGCATCTGCATGCCGCTGGAATAGGTGCGCACCGGGTGATCGATGGCTTCGCCGATTTCGGCGAAACGTTCGATGTCCGGCATCAGCGTTTCGATTTCTTCGACCTGCATACCGAGCAGTTGCCCGGCCATTATGGCGTTCTGCCGGCCGGTGAAATCAGGGTGAAAACCCATGCCCAGCTCCAGCAGCGCGGCGACTCGGCCTTCAAGTTGAATATGCCCGCAGGTCGGCTGGGTGGTGCCGGTGATCATCTTCAGCAGGGTGCTTTTGCCAGCACCGTTGACGCCGACAATGCCCACCGCTTCACCGGGGGCGATCTCGAAATTCACATCCTGCAAAACCCAGTGTTGACGGTGACGCAGTGGCGAAAACGGGATCAGCCATTCCGCCAGTCGGCTCCAGCGCGTGGGGTATTGCTTGTAGGCCTTGCCCAGACCGGTGACGCGTATGTGCCCCATCAGAGTTCATCCACCATTTCGCCGACCCGGCGGCGGAACAGGCGCAGACCGATTGCGCAGAACAGCAGGCCTAAGACGAAAATCGGCAGCAGCGAACTCCACACCGGCCATTGGCCGTAGAGAAACAGGTTCTGATAACTACCGATGAGGTTGGTCAGCGGGTTGAGTTGCAGCAGACGCTGTACCCATTCCGGCAGGATCGTGATCGGGTAAACGATCGGTGTCAGCCAGAACCAGAATTGCAGGCAGATGGCGAACAATTGCCCGACATCGCGAAAAAACACGTTCAACACGCCAAGAATCATCCCCAGCCCGGCACAGAACAGCACTTGCAGCGCCAACAGCGGCAGCAATGCAAACAGCGCCATGCCCGGCCAGCGTCCGGTAATCAGCAGGAAACCGAGAAACAGACCGATGATGATCGCGAAGTTGATCCCGGCATTCATCAGCACGATCACCGGCAAGCAGATGCGCGGGAAGCTGATCTTCTTCAGCAGGTTGGCGTTTTCCAGAAACATGTTCTGGCTGCGCAGGGTGATTTCCGAGAACAGACCCCAGGTCAGCAGACCGGCGCACAGGTACACGCTGTAGGCCATGCCGTCGTCCACACCGGGCAATCGCGCGCGCATGATGTGCGAAAAAATCACCGTGTAGACGATGATCATCGACAGCGGATTGAGTACCGTCCACAGCGCGCCGAACAGCGAATTGCGATACCGCGCTTGAAACTCTCGCTGCACGCTACCGAGGATGAATCCACGATAACTGCGCAGCGAGCGGTACAGGGAAAGCAGCATTCAAACCGTCCTGCCGTACTGATCTTCGAAGCGCACGATGTCGTCTTCGCCAAGGTATTCGCCGCTTTGCACTTCGATGATCACCAGATCGATCACGCCGGGGTTTTCCAGGCGGTGCTTGTGTCCGGCGGCGATAAACGTCGATTCGTTCTTGGCTACCAGCGTAGTGCCGCTGCCATTGTTGGTGACTTTGGCCATGCCTTCGACCACCACCCAGTGCTCGTTGCGATGATGGTGCATCTGCAACGACAACTTGGCCCCCGGCTTGACCACGATGCGCTTGATCTTGAAGCGCGGGCCTTCCTCGAGCACGGTGTAGGTGCCCCACGGGCGGCTGACCGTACGGTGCAGGCGATAGGCTTCGTGGGATTTGTCCTTGAGCTGCTTGGCCACGCGTCGCACGTCCTGCGCGCGGTCGGCATGGGCCACCAGCACGGCGTCGGCCGTGTCGATGACGATCAGGTTATCCACGCCCACGGCGGCTACCAGACGGCCTTCGCTCTGTACGAAGTTGTTGTGGCTGTCGATGAAAATCGCTTCGCCACTGGTGCGGTTGTTGTCGGCATCGGCCGGTACCAGCGCCGCGACTGCGCCCCAGGAGCCGATGTCGCTCCAGTCAAAACCGGCGGGCACCACGACGACTTTTTCCGAGCGTTCCATCAGCGCGTAGTCGATGGAAATGTCGGTGATCGCGGCAAACAGTTCGGCTGACAGTTCCTGTTGCAGGCAACCACCGGTTTCCACGGGATCGCTGACGGCCATGCAGGCGCGGGTCTGTTCCAGCAACTCGGGGGCGTGTTTTTGCAACTCGGCGATCACGGCTGCGGTGGTGAAGCAGAACATCCCCGAGTTCCACAGGAAGTTGCCGCTTTCCAGATAATGAGTGGCGGTTTGCAGATCGGGTTTTTCCACAAAGCGCTGCACTTTGGCGGCGCCGCGAGCATCCAGTGGCGCGCCGGTTTCGATGTAGCCGAAGCCGGTTTCCGGAGCGTTCGGCACTACGCCGAAGGTCACCAGATAACCGTCCTTGGCCAATTGCACGGCGTGCTCGACTGCGCTTTTCAGCGCCTCTTCATTGACGATCAAATGGTCGGCGGGCATCACCACCATGATCGCTTCATCGCCATGCAACGCTTGCAGCGACAGGGCAGCGGCGGCGATGGCCGGTGCGGTATTGCGCCCGGCCGGCTCCAGCACAAAGTGCCCGCGATGGCGCGACAGGCGCGCGGCCTGATAGTGATCCTTGCTCTGGAAGTAGTACTCGCGATTGGTCACCGTGACGATGTCGCCCCAACCGTCGAGCAGCGCGGCCGCACGCCGGTAGGTCTTGCCCAGCAGCGACTGGCCGTCGGGCAGGGTCATGAACGGTTTCGGATGGCCCTCGCGGGACACCGGCCACAAACGAGTCCCGGCACCGCCGGACAGAATCACGGGGATCAGCATGGCCTACTCCTTGGCGACGCGTTTCATGTCCGCATCCATCATCATGCGGATCAGGGTGTCCAGATCGGTTTTCGGTTTCCAGCCCAGCACGCGCTGCGCCTTGGCCGGGTTGCCGAGCAGTACTTCAACTTCGGCCGGACGGAAGAATGCCGGGTCGATCTTCACGTAATCACGGTAGTTGAGGCCGACGTGATCGAAAGCGATGCGGCACATCTCGCGCACGGTGGTGGTGACGCCGGTGGCGACCACGAAATCGTCAGGCTTGTCCTGTTGCAGCATCAGCCACATGGCTTCGACGTAGTCGCCGGCAAAACCCCAGTCACGCTTGGCGTCGATATTGCCCAGGCTCAGCTCGTGCTGTTTGCCTTGCTTGATGCGGGCGGCGGCGTCGGTGACTTTGCGCGTAACAAATTCGATGCCGCGCAGCGGTGATTCGTGGTTGAACAGAATGCCGCTGCTGGCGTGCAGGTCGAAGCTTTCGCGGTAGTTGACGGTGATCCAGTGGCCGTAGAGTTTGGCCACGCCGTACGGGCTGCGCGGATAGAACGGCGTGTTCTCATCCTGCTGCTCAGCCTGGATCAGGCCGAACATTTCGCTGGTCGAGGCCTGATAGAAACGCGTGTGCGGACTGAACTGGCGGATCGCTTCGAGCAGGTGAGTCACGCCCAGGCCATCGACGATACCGGTGGTCACCGGTTGATCCCAGGACGCCGCGACGAAGCTTTGCGCGGCAAGGTTGTACACCTCGTCCGGCGCCGACTTGATTACTGCGCGCTGCACCGAGCAGGCATCGGCCATGTCGCCGTCGAGGTAGACGATATCGGCTTCAACGCCCATTTCGCGCAGGCGCCAGCGCGAATCGCTGCTGCGCCGGGCCACCAGACCGTGAACCTTATAGCCCTTGTCCAGCAGCAGTTTGGCCAGATACGCGCCGTCCTGACCGGTGATCCCTGTGATCAATGCACTTTTTGTCATTCTTGTAATACTCGCTTCTCCCAGTCGGACAGGATCGCCCGCAGGGATTGTTGTGTTGTGATTGCAGGCGTCCATCCTGTGGTTTCGCTGAGCTTTTGATGGCTTGCGCAAACGCGACGCTGATCCGCGCGACGCATGCGCGCCGGATCCTGAACCAGTTTCATCTCGACCTCGGCCAGGTCGCCCATCTGTTCGATCAGGCTGCGAATGCTCTGCTCGCGCCCGGAACAGATGTTGTATATCTGCCCTGGCGTGCCGTTTTCCAGCAGCGCGAAATAAGCTGAGATCACGTCGCTGACATCGAGGAAGTCGCGCGTCACGTCAATGTCGCCAACTTCCAGCTGCGGCGCTTGCAGACCGTGCTTGATGCGGTTGATCTGCCGTGCGGCGCTGGCGATGACGAAGCTGTCTTTCTGCCCCGGACCGATATGGTTGAACGGCCGCGCCACCAAGGCCCGCAAACCTTCGCTCAAACCCCATTGCAGACAGAGGAATTCGGCCGACAGTTTGCTCACCGCGTACGGGTTGCGCGGGCAGGGTGGTTGGTGTTCGGTGATGGGCAACGCGGATTCCGCGACCTGACCGTAGACATCGCCAGAGCTGACGTACAGGAACGTTCCCTTGAAGCCACGCGCCTTGAGCGCTTGCAACAGATTGAGGGTGCCGAGCAGGTTGATATCAAAGGTGCGCGCCGGATCACGGAAGGCTTCGGGGACGAATGTCTGGCCGGCCAGGTGAATCACGGCATCAGGCAGTTGCGGCCATAGGTCGATGAGGCTGTCCGGTTTTGTCAGGTCGTAGGCTGATGCGGCAGGCAGCAGTTGCCACGACGCGTCTTGCGCGTTGAGACGTGACTGGATGTGTTGTCCCACGAACCCACTGAGGCCCGTGATGAACAGACTTTTTTTCAAACAGCGACCCCTTGGTCTTTGACTTTCACCTATTCCCACAGGCTTACCAGAAATGTCTGACAGAACGTAGGAAAAACCGGGCAGAACGGCAGGTGAAGTCTTTGTTGTAGTTGTTTGGCTGCCAATCTGTGCCAATTGCGCAGCAATTTCAACAGGACAAATCGTGACTGGTCAGTTCTCGTCAGAGTAGCTGGATTTTTCTCGTCGGGCGGTTCACGGAACCGCAACGGATGTGTTTAGAATGCCCCTCGTCGCGATTCTTCAAGGTTCTGCAGAGGAATCGCACGACAGGGTAAAACCGACCACTAAAACAAGAACAGAGACGTGCCCCGAAGACGCAGGACGAGCACCGCTGATGGCGGTTCGATCCGACGCTCGGCCGTCATAGCGTGAGGCTGCCGGGATGGCGGTTTCAGCGTGGGATGCCATGAACTTCATTCTTTATTCGGACGTCAACGACCGTTCCATCAGCCAGAGTCTCGGACGTCCGGAATACAGTTACTACTTCGTGCTCAAGGCCTATCGGCCGGTGCTGGAAAGCCTCGGGCGCGTGCACGTTGTGTCGTCTGCTGGCGAGGTTGATCCGCTCTATCGGCAACTGGTCGCTGCTGGCGAAGACAGCGTATTCCTGTCGTTCACCCCGCCGCAGAACACCCCGTCCGCTCTCGAGTGCCCGACGATCTGCGTGATTGCCTGGGAATTCGATTCGATCCCCGACGAGTCCTGGGACAACGATCCGCGTCACGACTGGACGCAGATGCTCGCGCGCCAGGGCCGGGCCATCACGCTGTCGAGCCATACCGCACGCGCCATTCGCCGAGCCATGGGTGAAGATTTTCCGGTGCTGGTGCTGCCCACTCCATTGTGGGAAAACTTCGCCGCCATTCGCGAGCAACACCTCAGTGTGCCGATCAATCCCGGCGCGGCCCTGGCGATCAAGGGCTGCATTTTCGACAGTCGCACGTTGGGGCTGTGCGCCGATGACCTGCTGCCCAAACCGCTGACGCCCGAGCAACTGGCGGAAATCGAGGCACAGCGGCCGCCACCGCTGACCTTCAAACGCCGCCTGGTCATTGCCCGTCATTATTTGCGCCTGTGGGCGCTCAATCCGCCTCAGGCCGAGCCGGTCGAGCGCACGACGTTTCTGCATAACTGGTACTGGGAAGGACTGCGCGATCTGTTCCCGGACAAGGCCCACGCCTGGCTCGAACAACGGCTGCCAGCCATCGCCGGGCCGCACGCGGTGACCGTGGCCGAGCCGGCTCCGCTGGATTT
Source organism: Pseudomonas sp. TWP3-2 (assembly GCF_049897765.1). Taxonomy (NCBI): domain Bacteria; kingdom Pseudomonadati; phylum Pseudomonadota; class Gammaproteobacteria; order Pseudomonadales; family Pseudomonadaceae; genus Pseudomonas; species Pseudomonas sp. TWP3-2. The sequence continues at coordinate 77,759 of NZ_JAFCWW010000002.1, forward strand.
GCCGGATACTTCTGCGGTGCTCGAAACCACGGTCGACGGTGTGGTCTACGTCAGCGTGTTCAACCCCAGGGATGGCCGCAAGAACTGGCATCATCTGGTCACCGCGTTCTGCTGGGCCTTTCGCGAAACGCCTGATGCGACGCTGGTGCTGAAAATCACCCAAAGCGATTTGTCCTCGTATTACAGCGAGCTGATGACGCTGCTCGCGCAGTTGTCGCCGTTCGCCTGCCGGGTGTTGGTGTTGCACGGTTATCTGGATGACGCGCAATACGCCCGCCTCTACGCCGCCGCCAGTTTCTACGTGAACGCCTCGCGCTGCGAAGGGCTGTGCCTGCCATTGATGGAGTTCATGTCCAGCGGCAAACCGGTGATCGCCCCCAATCACACGGCGATGGAAGACTACATTGACGACTCGGTGGCGTTCGTCGTCGAGTCCAGCGAAGAGCTGACCATCTGGCCGCAGGACACGCGCATCATTTACCGCACCTTGCGTCACCGGCCGGACTGGAACTCGCTGAAAAACGCCTACGAAAACAGCTACCGCATGGCCAAAGACCAGCCGCAGGATTACCGACGCATGTCCGTCGCTGCCGTAGAACGCATGCACGAATACTGCGCGTTTGCCCCGGTGCAGCGGCGCATGGCAGTTTTTTTCGGCCTCGTGCCTGAGGGCGTCGACGTCGGCCCCGTGACGGATACCACCGCATGCTGATCATCATTCATTCGGAAACCAACCAGCACACCATCGCGCAGAATCTCGGGCGCTCGGAGTACAGCTATTACTTCGTGCTCAAGGAATATCGACCGGTGCTCGAACGTCTCGGCCGGGTGATCGAAGTGACTGATCCGGCGCGTGAGGTCGACACGCTGTATCTGGAGTGTCTGGCGCGCGGCGAGCCGTGCGTGTTCCTGTCGTTCTCGCCGCCGCACCGCACGCCGATCCATCTGGCCTGCCCGACACTGCCGGTGTTCGCCTGGGAGTTCAGCACCATTCCCAACGAGGCGTTTGCCGGCGAGCCGCGCAATGACTGGCGCACGGTGTTGCAGGCCTGCGGAGCGGCGATCACCCATTCCAGTTACACGGTCAACGCAGTGCGCGAGGCGATGGGCGCGGATTACCCGATTGTCGCGGTGCCGGCGCCGGTGTGGGATCGCTTCGCGGCGCGCGGTGCGCAGTTGCAAGGCCAGCCTACGACAGAATCGGTGCGTTTGAAGATCAAGGGACTGGTGGCCGACAGTCGCCAGCTCGACCTCGACGCCTTCGGTCCAGAGGATTTGCGACGTGGCACAGGCATCGATTTCGAGGCACCGGTCAGTGAGCAGGAGTTGGTATTGGACGGCGTGGTGTACACCTCGGTGTTCAATCCGGGTGACGGCCGCAAGAACTGGGAAGACATGCTCAGCGCGTTTTGCGTGACCTTTCGTGACGTCGAGGACGCCACGCTGGTACTTAAACTCACTCATCACGATGCTGAAGAAGCGCTTGGCGACATTCTTCATCATCTGTACAAAAATCAGTCTTACCGCTGCCGCATCGTGCTGATTTACGGCTATCTCGCCGACGCCGATTACGAGCGGCTGGTGCAGGCCACGCGGTACGTGGTCAACACGTCCTATGGTGAAGGTCAGTGTCTGCCGCTGATGGAATTCATGTCCTGCGGCAAGCCGGCGGTGGCGCCGCGTACTACGGCGATGATCGATTATCTGAGCGCAGACAATGCGTTCGTGATCGAGTCCACCGATGAACTCACGGCCTGGCCGCACGACCCGCGCAAAGCGTTTCGCACGCTGCGCTACATGACCAATTGGGCGTCGGTGTGCAGCGCTTATCGCGCCAGCTACGAGGTCGCGAAAAACCAGCCGCAACGCTATGCGCAGATGTCTGAGCAAGCGGTGTCGAGCCTGCAAGCATTTTGCAGTCAGGCCGTGGCTGAGCAGCGTCTGGGTGATTTTTTCGCGCAACTGTTCGAGCACCGTGCGTTGAGTGCCGCGCAAGTGCCTGCCTCATGATCCGCGCTTTGCTCCGACGCCTGTTGCCCGCTGCGCCACCTGCGCCGACGCCGACGCCTGAGCCGCTAACCGAGCGCGTTTCGCCGCGGGATATCGGCCTGCTCGACGCCGTCCTTGATGGCTGGTTTCGCGGCGATACAGGTGAGTTACTCAAGGGTTTTGCCATCGGCGCCGACGACACTTTGCTTGATGTCGGTTGCGGCGAAGGCGTGGCCACACTGTTTGCCGTACGTCAGGGCGCTTCGGTGATTTTTACCGACAGCGAACTCGACAAAGTGCGCGAACTCGCCCGGCAGGTTGATGCGCAATCGACCAAGGCCAATCTCGGGTTAGTCAGCAACAGCCTGCCGTTGCCGCTGGCCGATGGCTGCGCGAGCAAAGTGGTGTGCATGGAAGTGCTCGAGCACATCGATGATCCCGAACCGTTCATGGCCGAGCTGGTGCGCATGGGCCAGCCCGGTGCGCAGTATCTGCTGAGCGTGCCGGCACCGGTCGGCGAGCATTTGCAAAAGGGCATCGCCCCGGCCAGTTATTACCAGTCACCCAATCACGTGCAGATTTTCACGGCGGAACGCTTCGCGGCGCTGGTTGAAGACGCGGGTCTGGTGATCGAGCATCGTCAGGTCAACGGCTTCTTCTGGGTGATGGGGATGATTTTCTTCTGGGCCAGCGAGCGTGCGGCCGGACGTGATCTGGACGGTGCGGTACGCGACCGGATTCAGGCGCCGTATCCGCCATTGATGGAAAGTTGGGCGCGCACCTGGCACGACCTGCTGTCGCAACCCGACGGCCCGGCAATCAAGCAGGTGCTCGACCAACTGATGCCCAAGAGTCAGGTGATCATCGCTCGCAAACCGCATGCTGCTTCGCCATCCGCCGAGCCTATTTCTGGAGCCACCCCATGCTGAGACTGTTGAAGAAACTCACGGCGCCGACGCCTGCACCGGCAGCCGCGCCGGTAGCGCCCGCAATCAACGCGTTCGACCTCGGTTTGCGCGACGCGATGCTCAGCGGCTGGTTCAACCATGCCACCGGCGAGCTATACAAAGGCTTCCCGGTGACGGCCGAGGACACGGTGCTGGACGTTGGCTGCGGTGACGGCGGCAACATGCAGTTCTGCGGCATGCGCGGAGCTAAGCTGATCGTCGCCGATATCGACGCTAGCAAAATCGATGCGGCCCGCCTGCGGTTGGGCGAAACCACGGCGCAAAGTGTCGAGTGCCATGTGACGGACGGCAACCCACTGCCGATCGCCGATGCCACGGCGACGCGGGTGGTGTCCACCGAAGTCCTCGAACACGTCGATGATCCGGCGCAGTTCCTTGCCGAGCTGGTACGCGTCGGGCAACCGGGCGCGCTGTACTTGCTGAGCGTGCCGCATCCGAGTTCCGAGGATCTGCAAAAGGGCATCGCTGCGCCGGCGTATTTCGAGAAGCCGAATCACATCCGCGTCATCACTGAAGAACAGTTCAAGCTGATGGTCAGCGAGTCCGGTCTGGAGATCATCAGCCACAGCCAGTACGGGTTTTACTGGTCGATGTGGATGCTGCTGTTCTGGGATGCCAAGGTCGATCTGCACAACCCTGATCACCCGCTGCTCAACCATTGGGCCGAGACCTGGCAGGCAGTGCTCGACTCGCCGCGTGGGGCGCAGATCAAAGAAGCGCTGGACGGGGTGGTGGCGAAAAGTCAGGTGATTATCGCGCGCAAGCCGTAACAACTTTTTTGTGTACCCTTGCAGCCTTGTGATGACGGGGTTGGCAAAGGTATGCGCTTTATCGTGGGTTTTTCGGGCCTGCTGGCAGCTGTGTTTCTGCTGGTTGGTTGCGAGCGGCAGGACGCAGCGCCGCTCGACCAGCAACTCTACATCTGGCAACGCCAGTGGACGCCGGCCCACGAGCCTGCGCTCAAGGACAGCCGCGGCGATTTTTCGACGTTGCGCGTGTTGGCGTTGCAGGCCTTCCCGCGGGCCGGATGGAGCCGTGCGCGAATCAATGCACAATTGCTCAAGAACGATGGCCGCCCGCTGATTGCAGTGATCCGTCTCGACGGTCAGCTCAAGTCATTGGATCAGGATCAGGTTACCGCGCAGATCCTTCAGGCTATTGATGACTGGCAACAGCAGGGCCTGACACTCGCCGGGGTGGAGATTGACCACGATGCCGGGAATGCGCGGCTGCCGGCCTACAGCGAATTCCTTGCACACCTGCGTTCTGCGTTACCCGCATCGTTGCCGTTGAGCATCACCGCACTTCCGGCGTGGCTCGACAGTGCGCAACTGCCAGCCTTGTTGGCCACGGTCGACAGCAGCGTGCTGCAGGTGCACGCGGTCAGTGATCCACGGCGCGGACTGTTCGATCCGCAGCAAGCGCAGCGTTGGGCAAAAGCCTGGGCGCGAGTCACGCAAAAACCCTTTTATCTCGCTTTGCCCGCGTATGGCGTGGCGCTGCTGCCGGACGACGGCGGGGCGCCCGTGGTGGAAAGTGAAGTGCCGGTCGGGCAGGGCGGGGAGCGGCGGGAGTTGCTTGCCGATCCGTTGCAACTGAGCCAACTCGCACAGGCGTTGCGTGACGATCGTCCGTCGCATCTGGCAGGGCTGATCTGGTTCCGCCTGCCGCTGGCACATGATCGCCGGGCGTGGAGTCTGACCACGTTGCGCGCGGTGTCCCGAGGCGATGCGTTGACCAGCCATTTCGCTGTGACGATCACCGCGCAAGGCGATCTGTACGACATCAGCTTGGGCAATCAGGGCAATCTCGACGCGCCCTGGCCCGCGCGATTGAGCGTGGCAGTCAGTGGCTGTGAGGGGGCGGATGCACTGGCCGGTTATACGTTGCAACAAAGCCCGGATCTGCTTACCTTCACGCGCCTGCACGACGGTCGGTTGCCGGCGGGCAAGCAGCGCGCCATCGGTTGGGCGCGTTGTGCACATATTGATCAAGGAGCTTCGCATGTTGACCCGTAACTGGCCCCGCCATCTGCTTTGTCTGAGCCTCAGCCTGCCGCTGGGTTCGGCGCTGGCCTGCGGCCCGGATTTCCCGGCACGCCTGCTCGATAACCGTGGGCAGACCATGTCGGAGCTGCCTGCGGGCAATTTCAACTTCGAGATCAATCGTCTCGGCAAGTCCATCGCCGGGCTGAAGAATCTGACTCCCGACGCTGACAGTCCGGGTACGCTCTACGCCGAACCGAGCGAGCCCGCCGAGCAACGCGACAAAGCGGAAATGTCCGGGTTGAGCGGGCCACAGCAAGCGTTGGTCCAGAGCCTGCGCGGCTTGAGCGATGCGCGGGAAGCCTTTGCTCAGGGCAGCAATCTGCCAGCGGAAATCCGTCTGTACGTGGCCGGTGCGGTGGCGTTCAACGCGGGCGATCAGCAACTGGCGGTCGAGTATTTCCGCCAACTGCTGGCGCTGCCGGCCGAACAGCGACCATTGCGCAGCACCTGGGCGGCGTATTCCGCCGGGCGCGCGCTGTATGCCATGAGTGCCGAGGCGAACGATCGGCTGGAACCGCTGGAAGAGGCTATTGCTGCGTTCCGTCAGGCACGCCAACTGAGCATCGACGGTTTCAGCGATCCGTTGGGGCTGGGCGTCGCCAGCCTCGGTGAAGAAGCGCGGGCAGAGCGCTTCGCCGGGGGCTGGGATCGCGCCATCGAACTGTATGCGGCGCAGAGCGTGCATGGCTCGATGGTCGGATACACCTCGTTGAAGCAGTTGGCCAACGAATTGGCAGAAATGCCCGAGCCAGAATTGGCGAAGTTGATGCAGCATGAAGGCGTGCAGAAACTGCTGACGGCGTACTTGGTCAGCCGTCTCGGCTGGTCATATGGCGAAGAACCGCCGAGCGAGAAAAAACTGGTCAAACTGCTGCAAAACAGCACGCGCGGCAGCCTCGACAATGCTGATCGACTGGCCGCGATGAATTATCGCCAAGGCGATTACGCCAGTGCCAAGGGCTTTCTCGAACACGCCGGGGACAGCGGCCTGGCGTGGTGGCTGCGCGCCAAACTGGCAGTGCGTGACGGCGACAAAAGCGCTGCCGCAGCGGCGTACGCCAAGGCAGCGCAGGCGTTCCCGCAGGGTGAATCCTGGGGCGAGCAACGCACCTCCAACTGGGAGTTGGAGTCGGTCCGGCCCAAGTGCCGGGTTGAAGCGGAGAGCGCCATTCTTGCGCTGCAACGAGGCGAGTACATACAAGCCTTCGATCAGCTTTATCGCAGCCAGAGCATGTACTGGCTCGACGCGGCGACAGTCGCCGAGCGCGTGCTGACCCTTGATGAGCTCAAGCAGTACGTCGATAAGCGGGTGCCAGCGGTACGGACTGAGGAATCAGAGGCTGTGCAATCGGCAACCAGGCTGCGCAATCTGCTCGGCCGCCGTTTGCTGCGCGAAGGGCAGTATGCCGAGGCGGTCGGTTATTTCGACAGTGAAGGCCTGCAGAGCACAGCCAGGCAGTACGGCGACTTGCGTCGCGCGGCGGACAGCGCATGGTGGCCGACCAAACGTGCCAGCGCATTGTTCAACGCGGCGGTCATTGCGCGGGAGTCGGGCATCGATATTCTCAGTTACGAGATGGACCCGGATTACGCGCTTCTGGGCGGCAGCTATCAGTTGCAAACCACTGCGCTGGAAGTCGGGCCGCTGGTCAGCGAAGCCGAAGTGCAACGGCAGAAAGCCAGTGAAGCGCAGCCGGATCAGCGTTATCACTATCGATTTGTCGCCACGGCGCTGGCCAATCGTGCGGCCGATAACTTGCCGCACTCCAGCCAGGCGTTCGCCGCCGTGCTGTGCACGGCTGTCAGCTGGAACAGCAGCCTTGAGGATCAGAGCGCGCTGTATCGCCGTTACGTCAACGAAGGTGCCTTCGTATGGTGGGCTGAAGATTTCGGCCGGCAGTGCGAAAGTCCCGACTTCGCCAACGCCGACAAACGCTACGTGACACAAGTGACGGACTCGGTACGCTCGACACTGCGTCCGTACAAGTGGCCAGTGCAGATCGCAGCCTTCGTCGTTGTGGCCGGCATTGCCTTCATGCTGTTCAACCGTCGCCAGCGCAAGCTCCGCAAAACCTAAGCCTGCTGCACGAAGGTCAGGCGCACTGCGAAGCCGATCAACAAACTGCCGAACAGCCATTGCTGCAGGCGCTGGGCGGTCGGGTTGTGATGTAACCAGCGACCCAGCGCCGCGCCGGTCACGGCGTAGGCGCTGTCGAACAACAGCCCGATGCCGACCAGCATGGCGCCGAGCACAGCGAACTGCGTCAGCACCGGCGCGCCGTCGGCGACGATGAATTGCGGCAGCAACACCGAGCAGAACAGCAGCGGTTTGGGATTCAGCAGGTTGGTCAGCAAACCTCGGCGAATCGCCTCGCGCCATTGCGCCTTACGCTCAGGTACGGCGCTGACGTTGATTTCCGGCACCAGCGTGCTGCGCAGGCACTGAATGCCGATCCACAACAGATACGCCGCACCCGCCAGACGCACCACATCAAAGGTCCACGGCGCAGCCTTGAACAGCGCCGCCAGGCCTAACGCGGCCAACGCCACATGACACGCCCGCGCCACCGCCAAACCTGTCGCGGTGGCCAATGCCGCACCGCGACCCTCGCGGGCGCCGGTTTGCAACAGCAGAATCATGTCCGGCCCGGGCAACAGATAAACCACCGCCAATGCCAGGAAAAACAGCCAGAGATTTGCCATGTTGCGCGCCTTTCGTTGTCGATTCGGTCGTTTCAGTCTATGGCCGAAGGGCGGGGCAGGTGCGTGCGTAGTCAGCTTCAAAAAGCCTTCAGGTTGGCATAATCTGCTGCTTTTCTCCGTTGTCACCATCAGGATCTGCCAAGCATGAAACTCGACGCCTTCGACCGCAAGATTCTCGCCGCACTGCAACGTGACGGCCGCCTGAGCAACGTGCAACTGGCGGACGAGATCGGCTTGTCTGCCTCGCCGTGCCTGCGCCGGGTACGCATGCTGGAGGAGGCGGGAGTGATTCGCGGCTATCAGGCTAATCTGGATCGCGATGAAGTCGGGCTGGGGCTGACGGTGTTTGTCGGGGTGAAAGTCGAACGGCACAACGATGAACAGGCCGAGGCGTTTTACCGCGCGGTGACGGCGCTGCCGGAAGTGATCTCGGCGTTTCTGGTGTCTGGCGAATCGGATTTTCTGCTGCAAGTGGTGGTGCCGGATCTGCGCGCGTATGACCGCTTTCTCAGCGGTTGCCTGCTGAAGCTGCCGGGCGTGAGTGACATCCGCAGCAACTTCGCGATTCACACGGTGAAAGCGCCGGGTGCGTTGCCGCTGGAGCATCTGCCGACCTGAAGCTGTTCTGCCCCCGCCCCGAATATTCGCGCAACGCTTCAGGCAAGCGACAGGTTTCGCGTCCCTGAATAGCGCAAATGAATACAAATATTTCACGACTTTCGTTATATCGTAACGCTATGTGCGATGTACCAAGGGTTGTCGGGGGAATATGCAAGTTGATCTGGAGCTGGAAGGCACGCAAGTGGCCGGTCTGCCGCGCTTTCAACAAGCAGCGGCGCAGGGCCGCTGGTTGCGGCGATGGGTTCTCGGGCTGGGTGGATTGGCCGGGGCCGGGTGGGTGCTGGCGTGTTTTGCCGGGCTGTTTGCGCCGCAGTCGCTGTGGCCTGCGCTGCTGGTCAACCAGAGTGCAGCGTTGCTGGTATTGGTTGCCGGAATGCAGTCTGCTCGATGGGTAACCGAGTGGCGCGCGCGGGTGCTCAATCCGGTGGCGGCGGTGCTGGTTGCGCAAGAGCCATCTGCGCCGCAGGGTTGGTACGAACGGCTGCTCGATCGCATGAGTCAGCGCAGTCTGCATCTGCTCGGGCAGATTGGCGCGGCGACGTTGTGGCTGGGTGCCTGGGCACTGTTGATCCTCTTCAGTATCGAGCAGGTATGGAATCTTGCGCTGCCAGCTGCTGCCGTGGGTTTGTCGGCGACGGTGGGTGCTGCGATTGCGCTGTTGCTGGCGTTCGGTTTGCTGGTGCTGGAGCGGCAACTGGCGCAGGAAAATCCGACGCAGTGGCCCGAAGCCGGAACGCTGGCGCAACTCACGCGCGTGGCAATCATCAGTCTGGTGCTCGGCGCGGTGTGTCTGCTGTTCGCCAGTGACAGCACCCTTTGGCCAGTGCGCCTAACGGTACTGATCGGCATTTTGCCGGGGTTGGTCGCGCTGGAGTTTCTGCTGCGCGCTGTGCTGTCGCTGTTCAGCCCGCGCCGTGAACAACTCGAACCGTCGTTGCTGGCGCGCAGTTTCATCGCGGATGTGCTGCGTTGGCCGCCGCGACCGCTGCTCGCTTTACAGCACGAATTGCACAACCGCTTCGGCATCGATCTACGGCAGATCTGGGCCTTCAGCTATATGCGCCGGGCGTTTTTGCCGGTGCTGGCGTTGGTGGCGGTGGTCGGGTGGTTGCTCACCGGCATTCACGAAATTCCGCTGCAAAGCCGGGGCATTTACGAGCGTTTCGGCAAACCGGTGCAGGTGTTCGGCCCGGGTTTGCACGCCGGTCTGCCGTGGCCGTTAGGGCGCGTATTGAACGTGGAAAACGGCGTGGTGCATGAACTCGCGACCAGCGTTGGCGAGAATCCTGCGCCGGTGCAACTTGATCCCGCTGAAGGTCCCGCGCCGCTGAGCGCCAACCGCTTGTGGGACGCCAGCCATGTCAACGATAAGTCCCAAGTGATCGCCAGCAGCCGGGGCGATCAGCAGAGTTTTCAGATCGTGAACATGGACGTGCGCTTCGTCTATCGCATCGGCCTGACCGATCAAGCAGCGTTGGCCGCGACTTACAACACAGCGGATGTGCCGACGCTGATCCGCAGCACTGCAAGCCGGATTCTGGTGCACGACTTTGCTTCGCGCACCCTCGACGGTTTGCTCGGTCAGGACCGGGTAGGGCTGGGCGAGGAGATTGGCCAAGCGGTACAAAGTGATCTGCAAAAACTCGATAGCGGCGTGGAAATTCTCGCCACCGTGGTCGAGGCAATTCACCCGCCGGCCGGCGCTGCCAATGCTTATCACAGCGTGCAAGCCGCGCAGATTGGCGCACAAGCGCTGATCTCGCGTGAGCGCGGCGCGGCTGCGCAAGCCAGTAATCAGGCACAACTGCAAGCCAGCCTGGCGCAGGATCAGGCCAGCGCCAACGCTCGTGAAACCAAGGCCACGGCGCGCGCGGCGGATCTGAAATTCAGCGCCGAGCAAAAGGCCTATGCGAGCGCCGGTCAGGCGTTTGTGCTGGAGCAATATCTCAGTCAGCTCAGCCAAGGCTTGAGCAACGCCAAGTTGCTGATACTCGACCATCGACTCGGCGGCAGCAGCAATGCGCCGACCATCGACCTGCGTACGTTCACGCTGCCGGCTGACCCGACGCCGGCGCGCACCACCGCTCAACCAGGAGTCGCCCATTGAGCCAGTCGCACACTCACGATCACCATGACCACAGCGGCCACGGTCATGCTCATGGCGGCGCACATCACGGCCATCACCACCACCATCACGGCGCGCCTGAGGAAGCAGGGCCGTTTCCTTGGCGGCGCATGGGTTGGGCCGCATTGCTGGTAGCGTTTGCCATTGCCGCGGCGAGTCTTGTGCAAGTGCGCTCCGGTGAAGCGACGGTCATCACACGTTTCGGTAATCCGTCGCGCGTGTTGCTGGAGCCGGGTTTGAGCTGGCGCTGGCCGGCACCGTTCGAAGCGGCGATCCCGGTAGATCTGCGCCTGCGCACCACCTCCAGCGGTTTGCAGGATGTCGGCACCCGCGATGGTTTGCGCATCATTGTTCAAGCCTACGTAGCGTGGCAGGTGCAGGGCGATCCGCAGAATGTGCAGCGCTTCATGCGTGCGGTGCAGAACCAACCGGACGAAGCAGCGCGGCAAATTCGCACCTTTGTTGGCTCGGCTCTGGAGACCACCGCCAGCAGTTTTGATCTGGCGAATCTGGTGAACACCGATGCCAGCAAAGTACAGATCGCCGATTTCGAAGCGCAGCTGCGTCAGCAAATCGATCAGCAATTGCTCGCCACTTACGGCGTGCGCGTGGTGCAAGTTGGTATCGAACGATTGACCTTGCCGTCGGTAACGCTCACTGCAACCGTCGACCGGATGCGCGCCGAGCGTGAAACCATTGCCACCGAACGCACCGCCATCGGAAAACGTGAAGCGGCGCAAATCCGTTCCGCCGCCGAACGCGATGCGCGGATTGTGCAGGCGGATGCCACAGTGAAAGCGGCGGAAATCGAAGCGCAATCGCGAGTAGAAGCCGCGCAGATTTACGGTCGCGCCTACGCCGGTTCGCCGCAGCTGTATAACCTGCTGCGGTCGCTGGATACCCTCGGCACCATCGTTACGCCGGATACCAAATTGATCTTGCGCACCGACGCCGCACCATTTCGCGTGCTGGTGGATGGCCCGCCAACTCTCGACAGCAAAACCGGATCGCAGCCATGAGTGAAGTTCCACGTGGAACAAACTCGCTAAATAGTCCGTGGATTCAGGCCGGACGTCTGGCGTTTTGGGCGTTGTACGCGGTGACGATTCTGGCGGCATTGGCCTGGGCATTCTCCAATGTCCGGCAAATCGACCCGCAGAACCGCGCGGTGGTTTTGCACTTCGGCGCACTGGATCGCATTCAAAACGCTGGCCTGTTACTGGCCTGGCCACAGCCGTTCGAGCAAGTAGTTCTGCTGCCAGCGGCGGATCGCGTGATCGAGCGCCGCGTTGAAAATCTGCTACGTAGCGACGTCGCCTTGCAGGCTGATCGCGTTGCAACCTTCGCCACTCCGCTGAGCGATGCGCTGGCCGGTTCTGGTTATTTATTGACCGGTGACGCAGGAGTGGTAGAGCTGGATGTGCGGGTGTTTTACAAGGTCACTGATCCATACGATTTCGTGCTGCAAAGCGATCACGTGCTGCCGGCGCTGGATCGACTGGTCACGCGCAGTGCGCTTGCCCTGACCGCGGCGCGCGATCTGGACACCATTCTGGTCGCGCGACCAGAACTGATCGGCTCCGATAGTCAGGCAGCCGAACGACGCGAACGACTGCGCGGTGATCTGGTGCAAGGCATCAACAAACGTCTGGCCGAATTGAAGGCCAGCGGGCAGGGCATCGGCATCGAAGTGGCGCGAGTCGATGTGCAATCGAGCCTGCCGGAAGCGGCGATCAGCGCTTTCAATGCGGTGCTCACCGCCAGTCAGCAAGCCGACAAAGCGGTGGCCAATGCGCGCACGGAAGCCGAAAAAGCCACGCAGAGCGCCAACGAACGAGCTGACCGCACGCTGCAAGTCGCCCACGCGCAGGCCGGTGAACGCCTGGCTCAAGCCTCGGCTGACACGGCCACAGTGCTGGGTTTGGCCAAGGCGCAACAGCAAGGCACCGATCCACAAATGCTCTTGCGTTTGTATCGCGAGCGCATGCCGAAGATTCTCGGCCAGGCCGGTTCGGTAACTACGGTCAATCCGAAAGACGATTCCCGCCTGATCATTCAGGGAGCCAGTAAATGAGCGCGACCACCGCTGCACCGAGCCTGTTGTCCTCGGCCGAACAACGCCGCGCCGCGCGCCAACTGACGTTGGCCATGCTCGCTCTCGGCTTGCTTGGCTTAGGGTTGATCTGGCGTTGGCTGGTGCCCGAACAAACCGGCGTCAGTCAGTTACTGCTGGGTTTTGCTTCCTTATTAGTCGCGGTACCGGTGATGCGCTCGGCGTGGTACAGCCTGCGCTATCCGAGTTTGCATGGCATCACCGATCAGTTGATCGCGCTGGCCATGCTCGGGGCCTGGGCGACCGGTGATCTGCTGACGGCGGCGCTGCTGCCGATCATCATGATCTTCGGCCACGTGCTGGAAGAGCGCAGTGTGATTGGCTCGCAAGAGGCGATTCACGCACTGGGCCAATTGACCCGCAGCCACGCGCGTAAAGTTCAGGCCGACGGCTCGATCATCGAAGTCGATAACGGCACGCTCAAGGCTGGCGACAAGGTTGAAGTGCGCGCCGGTGATCGCGTACCGGCCGACGGTCGCGTGCTCTCGGGTCAGGCGAGTCTCGACACGGCTTCGATTACCGGCGAGTCGGTGCCGGTCGAGGCGGGTGTTGGCATGGCGGTGTTCGGCGGGGCGATCAATCTTGATGGTTTGTTGCGCATTGAAGTGACGCGTACCGGCGATGAATCGACGCTGGGTAAAGTCATCGCGCTGATGCAGAACGCTGAGCGCTCGAAGCCACCAATCACTCGGTTGCTGGAGCGTTATGCCGGCAGCTACATGGTGCTGGTGTTGCTGCTGGCGGCGGTCACCTGGTTCATTACCAATGACGCGCAAGCGATGCTCGCGGTGTTGGTGGCGGCATGTCCATGCGCGTTGGTGTTATCGGCGCCGGCCACGGCGATTGCCGGCGTTGCGGTTGCGGCGCGGCATGGAATCCTGATTCGCAGCTCGGCGTTTCTCGAAGAGCTGGCCGACCTGACTTCACTGGTGGTCGACAAGACCGGGACCCTGACTTACGGCACTTTGCGTTTGCAGTCGATCGACGCTTCGAATGCGGATGAATATGCGGTGAAGGCGCTGGCCGCGAGTCTCGGTGCCGCCAGCAGCCATCCGGTCAGTCGGGCGTTGGCGGGGTTAGTCAGTGCCGAACAGGTTCTGCCGCTGACTGATATTCACGAACGCCAAGGCCTCGGTGTAGTGGCGATGACTGCACAGGGTGAAGCGGCTTTGGGCCGTCCCGAGTTGTTCGCGCAACTGGGCATTGTCACCACAGCAGTTCCCGAACACGACGGACCGATTGCCGGTCTGGCGCTGAACGGCGAATTCCTTGCCTGGCTATTGCTGGCTGATACGGTGAAACCGGAAGCCAGATTTGCCTTGAACGAGTTGCGCGAACTGGGTCTTGGGCGGCAACTGCTGTTGACCGGCGACCGCCAAAGCGTCGCGCAGACACTGGCCCGGGATGTCGGCCTGCATGAAGTCGAAGCCCAAGCGTTGCCTGAAGACAAACTCAATCGTGTCCTCAAGGAAATCCATAACGGCTTCCGGCCGATGGTGGTCGGTGATGGCATCAACGATTCGCTGGCGCTCAAGGCCGGCGTAGTCGGCGTGGCCATGGGCGCGGGCGGTGCGGACATCGCGTTGGCGTCGGCCGACATCGTGTTGATTGGCAGTGACCTGCGCCGGCTCGGTACGTGTGTGCGCCTCAGTCGCCAGTGCCGACGTACTTTGCAGGTCAACGTGATCATCGGTCTTGGCTGGACGCTGGCCATCGTTGTGTTCGCTGCGTTCGGCTGGCTCGGCGCTGCGGGGGCGATGATCGCGGCGTTGTTGCACAACCTGAGCACGCTGCTGGTGCTGGGCAATGCCGGGCGTTTGTTGCGTTTTCAGGAACCGCTGCTAAAGCTTAAACAGCAGAACTGATCGTTTCGTGCACCCTGATGCAAGGATACGCAGGCTGTTGCAGCCTGCGCGGCTGATCGATCGCGGCGATCAAATCGATAGCCAGCTATTTTTCAAGGATGGTCTACCCTCAGATCAGACGTCTGAAACAAGGGGGGATATTCCATGCTCGCGCAACTTCCACCGGCCTTGCAGAATCTGCAGCTACCGCTTCGCCTGCGACTCTGGGACGGCCACGAATTCAATCTGGGGCCGGCGCCCAGCGTCACCATTGTGGTCAAGGATCCACAGATGGTCAGCCAACTCACCCATCCAAGTCTGGACGCGCTGGGGGCAGCGTTCGTCGAGGGTAAGCTCGAACTTGAGGGTTCGATCAGCGAAGTCATTCGGGTCTGCGACGAGTTGAGCCAAGTGCTGCTCGGCACCGATGATGGCAGCCAGCCTGTGCGCGCGGCTCACGACAAGGAAACCGACGCCAAAGCCATTTCCTATCACTACGACCTGTCCAACGCGTTTTATCAACTGTGGCTGGACAGCGACATGGCGTATTCCTGCGCGTATTTCGAAACCGGCAGCGAATCCCTTGAGCAGGCGCAGCAGGCCAAATTTCGCCACCTGTGCCGCAAGCTGCGCTTGCAACCAGGCGAGTATCTGCTGGATGTCGGTTGTGGCTGGGGCGGACTGGCGCGCTATGCCGCGCGCGAATTCGGCGCCAAAGTGTTCGGCATCACCCTGAGCAAAGAACAACTGGAACTGGCGCGTGAGCGGGTCAAGGAAGAAGGTCTGGAAGATCTGGTCGAGCTGCAACTGCTCGATTATCGCGATCTGCCGCAAGACGGACGCTTCGACAAAGTGGTCAGCGTCGGTATGTTCGAACACGTCGGCCACGCCAATCTTGCCGAGTACTGCAAAACCCTGTTCGGCGCGGTGAAGGAGGGTGGCCTGGTGATGAACCACGGCATCACCGCCAAGCACATTGATGGCCGTCCGGTCGGACGCGGCGCCGGGGAGTTCATCGAGAAATACGTGTTCCCCAATGGCGAGCTGCCGCACCTGTCGATGATCTCGGCTGAGATCAGTGATGCAGGGCTGGAGATTGTCGACGTCGAAAGCCTGCGCCTGCATTACGCGCGTACGCTGGATCACTGGAGCGAGCGGCTGGAGGACAATCTCGAAGCCGCTGGCAAGTTGGTTCCCGATCAGGCGCTGCGCATCTGGCGTTTGTACCTCGCCGGTTGCGCCTACGCGTTCGCCCGTGGCTGGATCAATCTGCACCAGATTCTTGCGGTCAAAGCCCACGCCGACGGCAGCCATGAACTGCCATGGACCCGCGACGACATCTATAACCCCTAGCGTTAGAGAATCGGTGAAATCAGCCGGGCGATGCGCATGCCGAGTTGTTGCAGGCGGTGCAGTTCCCGGCTTTCGTCTTTGGCGATTTCGCAGGCCTGGTCAAAGTCGGCGTTGAGCATGTGTTCCACGCTGGCGGCGAACTCGCTGTCGACCGTCAACAGCATCACTTCGAAATTCAGCCGGAATGAGCGGTTGTCCAGATTGGCGCTGCCGATGGCGCTGATTTCGCTGTCGATCAACACCACCTTCTGATGCAGGAAACCTGGCTCGTAGCGAAACACCCGCACGCCGGCGCGCACGGCTTCGAACGCATACAGGCTGGACGCCGCGTAGACGATGCGGTGATCGGGGCGCGACGGCAGCAGCAAGCGCACATCAACCCCGCGCAGGACTGCCAGACGCATCGCGGCGAATACCGCTTCGTCTGGAATGAAGTAGGGGCTGGTGATCCACACCCGCTCGTTGGCTGCGTGGATTGCTTCGACGAAGAACAGTGAACAGGTTTCGTAGGCATCCGCCGGGCCGCTGGCGAGCAATTGGCAGAGCACGCCATCCTCCGGGTAAGCGTCCGGCAGGATCAGTGGCGGCAGCGTGCGTGCAGCCCAGAACCAGTCCTCGGCGAATGACTCCTGCATGCACGCCACCACCGGGCCGCGCACTTGTACATGAGTGTCGCGCCACGGTGCCAGCGGCGGTTTTTCACCGAGGTACTCGTCGCCGACGTTATGCCCGCCGACGAAGCCGATCAGACCGTCGACCACCACGATCTTGCGGTGATTGCGGAAATTCACTTGAAAGCGATTGAGCCAGCCGCTGCGGGTGGCGAAGGCTTTGACCTCGACACCGCCGTCGCGCAGGCTTTGCACATAGCTTTTGGGCAGAGCGTGGCTGCCGATGCCGTCGTAGAGCAGATGGATCGCCACGCCTTCGGCGGCTTTCTTCAGCAACAGATCGCGCAGGCGCTGGCCGAGACGGTCGTCATGAATGATGAAGAACTGGATCAGTACGGCTTCGCGCGCGGCATTGATGGCGGCGAAAATCGCCTCGAATGTGGCGGTGCCATTGATCAGCAACTGCACTTCATTGTTGGCCAGACATGGCATGCGCCCGAGTTTCGGCATCGCACGCAAGGATGCGTAGGCGCTGGATGCGCGGGCGGCGAGGGCTTCTTCCACCCATGGCCGCCAGTTGAGTTCAGAGATCGCCTGACGCATGTGCTCGTTGGCCTGGCGTCGTGCCTTGATGTAGCCATCAAAGGTGCTGCGGCCGAACACCAGATAAGGAATGAGCGTGAAGTAAGGAATGAAAACCAGCGACAGCGCCCAGGCAATCGAGCCTTGCGCGGTGCGTACGGTCAGCACCGCATGAATCGCGGCGATTGAACCCAGGGTGTGTATAAGGGCGATCAGATAACCGAAAATGTGCGGTCCAAAATAATCCATGGGGCAACCTTGCTCCGGAAGATGCAATGCTTAACAGACCATGTTCCTTGGCGATTGTCGCTATTTAGTTTCTGCTGGCAAAGCCCGGCATGAACCGAAACAATTGGCCGACGTCTAACGGCCACTACTGATCAGGAGTTACTCGATGAACGTTCGTCTGCTGGGTTTGGCGCTGGGCCTGGGTTTGGCTTTACCGGTGATTGCTCAGGCGCAGATGCTGCAGCCGGGGTTGTGGGAAATGACATCGAGCAACGTCAAAGTCGATGATCAGCCGATGGATGTGCAATCGATCCTCGGCCAGTTGCAAGGGCAGATGACCCCGCAGCAGCGCGCAGCGCTGGAGAAGCAGGGCATCAATATCGGCGGTAAAGGCATTCGTGCCTGCCTGACGCAGCAGCAGGTCGCGACCGACGATATTCCGTTGGCGGACCCGCAATCGGGCTGCAAGCAGCAGATCACCGACCGCACCGGCAACCAGTGGAAATTCCGTTTCAGTTGCCCGAAAGCTCAAGGCACTGGCGTGGCTACTTTCCTCAGTGATCGTGAGTTCACCACGGTGGCCAACGGCACGTTCAATGCGATTGGTATTCAGCAGAAGGGCAGTCTGGAAACGCGTGCGGTGTGGTTGGGTCAGGATTGCGGCACGGTTAAACCCCGCGCATAAAAAGCATCGCCAGCAGACTGGCTCCCACCTGGGGAATGTATTCCCTTGGGGGAGCCAGCCGGCTGCACATCTATGCTCAGCGCATAAACCGCAAGGGTAAGCCCTGACACCCATCGTTGACCCGATTGCCATCCCAGGCAATCTGCCCCGATACCAGCGTCGTCGTCACTCGATGTCGAAAGCTGCGTCCAGCAAACGGCGTCCACCCGCACTGCGACAGAATAGGCTGTCGATCCACTTCCAGCATCTGCGGCCGCACCAACACCAGATCCGCCCAATAACCTTCGCGCAAATACCCTCGATCCGGAATCGCAAACAGGTCCGCCACGCGGTGACTGGTCTTTGCCACTAACGTAGTGATCGGCAATACACCGTCTGCCACCAATTCCAAGAGCGCCGGCAGCGCATGTTGCACCAGTGGCAAACCGGACGGTGCCTGATCATATGGCCGCTGCTTTTCCGCCCAGGTATGCGGCGCGTGATCGCTGCCTATCACGTCTATTCGATTGCCGAGCAGCGCCTGACGCAACGCATCGCGATCAGCCTGGGTCTTGATCGCCGGATTGCATTTGATCTGATTGCCGAGGGCTGGGTAATCACGGTCATCGAACAGCAGGTGATGCAGGCAGACTTCGGCGGTTATGCGTTTCTGCGCCAGCGGTTGGTCCTCGAACAACTGCAGTTCGCGCGCCGTGGTCAGGTGCAAAACATGCAGGCGCGTGCCATGACGCTTGGCCAGATCCACCGCCAGCGATGAAGAGCGGTAGCAGGTTTCGGCATTGCGGATCAGCGCGTGAGCGGCGGCGGGCAGATGGGCGCCGAACAACTCGCGCAGGTTCGCGGCATTGGCATCGATGCTCGGCGTGTGTTCACAATGGGCGAGCAGAATCGTCGGCACCTCGGCGAACAGTCGCTCCAAGGTCTTGGGATCGTCCACCAGCATGTTGCCGGTGGAGGCGCCCATGAACACTTTGACCCCGGCCACTTCGCACGGATTGAGCGCGGCGACGATATCGAGATTGTCGTGGCTGACACCAAAGTGAAAGCCGTAATTCGCCACCGAGCTCATCGCCGCGCGCCGCTTTTTATCGGCCAGCGCATCAAGTGTGAGCGTCGCGGGATTGGTGTTGGGCATGTCCATGAAACTGGTGATGCCACCGGCCACCGCCGCGCGGGATTCGGTGTAGATACTGCCCTTGGCCGGAGCGCCGGGTTCACGAAAATGCACCTGGTCATCGATCATTCCCGGCAGCAGCCACTGGCCGTCGGCATCGATTTCCAGCGTGGCATTTTCATCCTCGATGCTGCGCGCGATCTTGACGATGCGACCGTTGCTGACCAGTAGATCGCCATCGAATTCGCGTCCCTCATTCACCAGTCGCGCATTGCGAATCAACACACTGCTCATAATTCAGAACTCGTTCTGCAAGGCTTTGTAGCCGCGCACCAGATCGACGTTGGTGCGCGCCACGTCCTCGGAAAACTCCGAAGCGCTGACGCTCACTGGCGGGAATTGCGAAAGGTCGGTGCCCGGGCCGATGCGGGTGGTGGAGGGTACGTAGAACGCGTCCGGCAAATCGCGGCCATCGACCACCGAGTTGTGCCGCACCACGCAACCGTTGCCGACCACGCAATTGAACAACACGCTGTTGAAGCCGATGAACACCCGGTCGCCGACCACGCACGGGCCATGCACGATCGAGCGATGGGCGATGGAGCTGAACTCGCCGATGGTCACTGCCGCACCGGATTTGGAGTGGATCACCACGCCGTCCTGAATGTTCGAATTGGCACCGATGGTGATCGGCTGCATGTCGCCCGTGGCATCCACTTCGTCAGCGCGGATTACCGCATACGGACCGACGAACACGTTTTCACCGATGACGACTTTGCCGCAGATGATCGCGGTTTTGTCGACGTAGGCAGACTCGGCAATCTGCGGCAAATCGCCGGAAGGATTTTTGCGGATCATGGCTGGCTCAGTGCTTGGTAAAGTGTGTTGAGGTTGTATTCGAACAGGCCGGTAAACGTGCTGGCCGGGCCGCTGGCGGCGAGCGCATCCGAATACAGCGTGCCGCCAATGTGCGCGCCACTTTCCTCGGCAATCTGTTTGAGCAGGCGCGCGTCCTTGATGTTTTCCATGAACACCGCTTTGACTTTGGCCTGACGAATCTGCGTGATCAGCGCGGCAACTTCGCTGGCGGATGGCTCGCGTTCGGTGGACAGCCCTTGCGGCGCCATGAAGTCGATTCCATACGCCTGCCCGAGATAACCGAAGGCATCGTGGCTGGTGACGATCTTGCGATTGCCCGGCGGCAGTGAACCGAGTTTGGTTTTGGCCTCGGCGAGCAGGGCGTAGATCTGTTTCAGATAGGCTTGGCTGTTGCGCTCGTAATCAGCCTTGTTGGCCGGGTCAGCGGCGATCAGCGCTTTGGTGATGTTGGCGACATACAGCTCGGCATTCGCCAGGTTGTGCCAGGCGTGCGGGTCGGGAACGGTTTCGCCGTCCTCATCCAGCGCGCGTGGAATCACGCCTCGGCTGGCATTGATCACCGTGGCTTTGGTCTCGGTACTGGTCACCAGTCGATCCAGCCACGGCTCGAATCCGAGTCCGTTTTTGATGATCAGCCTGGCTTTGAGCAAAGCCTTGGCATCGTCCGGTGTTGGCTCGTAGGTGTGGGCGTCGGCATCTGCACCGACCATGTTGGTGATCTGAATATGCTCGCCGCCGACCTGCTGCACCATGTCAGCGAGGATGCTGAAGCTGGTGACCACCGGTAATTTTTCCGCCGCCGATAACGACATCGACAGCATCAGGCTGAATAGCACGAGTAGAGCGCGCATCGGGAGACACCTCATTGGGATGTGAGCAAAGGCGGGCGGCGCAGCAAACCGTGCACCGGGCCGAACACTACGGACAGCAGATAAGCGCAACCCGCCACCAGCACGATGGCCGGGCCGCTGGGCAGTGAGTAGTAGAACGACAGCAGCAGTCCGAGCCATACCGAGAGGCTGCCGATCAATGCGGCGATGGCGATCAGCGTCGGCAAATGGCGACTCCAGAAGCGTGATGCGGCGGCGGGCAACATCATCAATCCGACCACCATCAATGCGCCGATGGCTTGAAAGCCGATCACCAGATTGAGCACCACCAAGGTCAGAAACACGCCGTGGGCAAGCGGCCCGAGGCGGCTGACAGTGCGCAGGAAAAGTGGGTCGAGGGTGTCGAGCAGCAGTGGTTTGTAGATCAGCGCCATGGCGATCAGGCTGAGTGCCGAGACCCATAACATGCCGGTGAGCGTCGGGCCGTCGACGGCCAATGCCGAGCCGAACAGCAGATGCAGAAGATCCAGGCGCTTGCCGGCTATACCGAGAATCAGCACGCCGCTGGCGAGGGAGATCGGGTAAATCGCGGCGAGGCTGGCGTCTTCGCGCAGGCCAGTGCGGCGGGTGATCCATGCGGCAATTCCGGCCATGCTTAGCCCGGCGCCGAGGCCTCCGATGGTCAGGGCGGGCAGACTTAGTCCGGCGAACCAGAAGCCGAGCGCAGCGCCAGGCAGGATGCCGTGGGCTACGGCATCGCCGATCAGACTCATGCGCCGCAGTATCAAAAACACCCCGAGCGGGGCTGTGCTGCAAGCCAGAACCAGACCGCCGATCAGGGCGCGGCGCATAAATACAAAGTCCTGGAACGGTTGCCAGAAATGCGCGATGGCCTGCATCAGGCCACCTGCGTGTGAGGAGTTTGCTGGATCAGTTCGGCGCTGTTGCCGAACACGCAGCCGCTGTTTTTGATCAGCAGGGTTTGCGGTATGTGTTGGCGCACGGCGGCGAGGTCATGACAGACCACAACCAAAGTCCGACCTAGTTCGTGCCATGTGTGCAGGTGCTGCCAGAGCAAAGCCTGACCGAGTTCATCGAGTGCCGCATGCGGTTCGTCGAGCAACAGCACAGGCGTATCGGCCAGACTCAGACGGGCGAGCAGGGCGCGTTGCAATTCACCGCCAGAGAGCGCCATCAACGGACGTTGTTCGAGACCGCTCAGGTGCCAGGCATCGAGTGCCTGCGCCAGGCGTTGTGCTCGAAGTTGCGTCGAAAGTCTGCGCCCCCAGAATCCGGCGGCTACCAGTTCTTCAAGACTGATCGGGAATTGACGATCCAGATGCTGTTGTTGCGGCAGGAATGACACACCGCTTTGTCTCGGCACGCTTAAGGCGACTTTTCCGGACAATGGTTTCTGCAAACCGGCGATGACTTTGAGCAGGCTGCTTTTGCCGCTGCCATTGACGCCAACGATGGCGGTGAGGCTGCCACTCTCCAATTGCAGATTCAGGGGTGGGGTTAGCGGTTGGCCGGGCGCACCCCAGCTCAGACCTTGGCAGCGGATCATGCTTGCTCCCGGCGCCAATGCGTTTCGGCAACTGCGTCATGGGCGTGCAGGCTTTCGGCGTGGATCACTCGTACGTGGAATTCGCTGATTCCGGGTGATCGCCGCAAGGCAAGATTCAGCCGGCGCGCGGCGTCTTCGCAGAACATCAGGTTCTGGCCGTTGGCGAGGGCGAAGGCTTGTTCATCGGCGCGCTTAACTGCGGTCTGCACGGCGGTGCCTAGCGCGGCTTCGGCGTCGTTGATGATTGCAGTCAGCGGCAGTTCATCGACGAAATCTTCCAGATGCACATGAATTTGCGCAGTGCTGCGTTGGCTGTGAGGGGTGGCGACAATGCCCTGAGTCGAGCCGAGCCAAGCCAAAACGTCCGCGTGCTCCAGCGACTGGTTGGCGAAATCGTCGACGAATTGCTGTTGAATAAGCTGTCTTGCTAACGCCGCTGAGCAAGGGCAAGTTGAGGAATATTCCACGCCAATTGTGAGTTCCACGTGGAACATCTGGTTTTTCAGAACGGCTGCGATGCTGACGGGATAGGCTTTCCATCCGCTCAGAGGACTGATCAGAGCAGGACGTTTCAGCAGCAAACTTGTGTGAATGTTGAGGTAGGCGTTATTCGACAGATCGGTATGTGTGTCGAGAAAGCGCTGCAAGACCTCACGTAAAAGCCCGGGCGTAAGACTGCACTGTTCCAGTTTCTCCAGCGCCAGATACAAGCGCGACATGTGAATTCCGCGCGCTTCGCCATTATCGAGACTGACGCCTGCATCCACCTTGGCAGCTAAACGCTGGCCTTCGATTAAAACAGGCAAGGCGATGCCATGCATTCCCACCCATTCAAGGGGTAACGCTTGGCGAACGGCTTGCGCGGCGATATCCGGCAGCGTCAGCGCATTCATGATTTGGTCCGTTGTGATGATTGAAATTGATGTTACATTATAACAATACAATCAACGACCAATTTTTCATGAACAAGCTTTCATCGACGCAAGCGCTGGTTGAGCGGGCGTTGATTTGGCGACTGCCTGATAAGGATTACCCCCTTGCCTATCCCACTTCCAGTGACCGTTTTATCCGGCTTTCTCGGCGCCGGAAAAAGTACACTTCTGAATTACGTACTACGTAATCGCGACAATCTGCGCGTAGCCGTCATCGTCAACGATATGAGCGAGATCAACATCGATGGCAGCGAAGTTCAGCGTGATGTCAGCCTGAATCGTGCAGAAGAAAAACTGGTCGAGATGAGTAACGGCTGTATCTGCTGTACGTTACGCGAGGACTTGCTGGAGGAGGTCAGCAAGCTCGCCGGCGAAGGACGTTTCGACTATCTGCTGATTGAGTCGACCGGCATCGCCGAACCCATGCCAGTCGCCGAGACCTTCACTTTCCGTGATGAGCACGGCCAGAGTCTGGCCGACATCGCCCGTCTCGACACCATGGTCACTGTGGTTGATGGCATGAACTTCCTGCTTGATTACCAGGCAGCGGAAAGTCTCGCGTCTCGCGGGGAAACACTCGGTGAAGAAGACGAGCGCTCCATTACCGATCTGCTGATCGAGCAAATCGAATTCGCCGACGTCCTGCTGATCAGCAAGATCGACTTGATCAGCCGGCGTGATAGGGAAGAGCTCACCGCTATCCTCAAACGTCTAAATGCCCATGCCGAAATCATCCCGATGGTCATGGGCGAAGTGCCGCTGGAGAAAATCCTCAATACCGGCCGCTTCGACTTCGAAAAGGCAGCCCAGGCACCGGGCTGGTTGCAGGAGCTACGCGGTGAGCATGTCGCGGAAACTGACGAATACGGCATCGCGTCATTTGCTTACCGCGCACGCCGTCCATTTCACCCGCAGCGTTTTTTCAGTTTCATCGACCGCCCGTGGCTGAATGGCAAATTGCTGCGTTCGAAAGGCTTCTTCTGGCTCGCGAGTAAACCGCAGGATGCCGGCAGCTGGTCGCAGGCCGGCGGCTTGATGCGTCATGGTTTTGCCGGACGCTGGTGGCGCTTCGTGCCAAAAGATCAATGGCCGCAAGACGAGGAAAACACCGCGGCGATCATGGAAAACTGGACGAGCGATGTCGGAGATTGCCGCCAGGAATTGGTGTTCATCGGTCAGAACATCGATTTCCTGCAGCTCGCGTCGGAACTCGACAGCTGCTTGCTCACGGCTGAGGAAATGGCGCTCGGCACGCAAGGCTGGCAAGCGCTGCCCGACCCGTTCGGCCCTTGGCACGAAGAGGCTGCCTGATGCTCGCCCTGAAACCGCTGCAATCCACAACGCGCCATCAGCATCACGGCCGAGGCCCCCAAGCCTTGGCGCGAATCCTTGAAGATGAAGTGAATCTCGCGGTCTGGCAGCGTCAATTGCCGTTGCACATCAGCGACTTCGCCAACCTGTTACTGTCGCTCCACCAGCCTTATGCCGAGTCGCTGCACCTGGAATTGGCTGATGAAGACGCTGAGCCGGATCTTACGAGTCTGGTCACCGGATTGCGCGAGCTTGAAGGCTACGAAGGTTTTATCGCGGATCTGAAATGGCTGGTCAGCGCCTTCGCTTGTCTGCTCGGTGCGCGACGCATCGGGTTGCGCCTGCGGGTCTTGGATGCGGCGATGTGTCCGCGCTTCCACGTCGACCATGTACCGGTGCGGCTGATCACCACCTATGCCGGCATCGGCAGCGAGTGGCTGAAAGAAGGCGCGATGGATCGCCGGCAACTGGGAAAACCGTTGAGCGAACCGCAGGAAAAATCACAGATCCAACAACTGGCCAGCGGCGAAGTGGCGTTGCTCAAAGGCGAAAAATGGAGCGGCAACGAAGGTTTCGGTCTGATCCACCGCTCGCCACAACCGGCGCCGGGCGAAAGGCGGCTGATACTCACCCTCGATTGGCTCGGCTAACGCCTCAAGGCTTGAGCCATTTGCCCTGGCTTTGCGCCTCGCAGTACGGCTGCAAATACGCCGCGTCCGTGGCTATGCCGTAATAGTGGATATCCTGGCGATAAGGCATATTGGCGACTTGCGCGTTGCTGCACACGCCGAAAGCCCCGCTCGGACAATGGTCGACGTACTGCACGTCGACCTTTTGCCCGGCCAAAGCGGGTTTGCAGAAGCCGCCGCTGAAAAGTTCTTCCGGGATGTTGCGGTTCTGCTGGCAGACTTTCACGTCGAGTCGCTCGGCCTGGCTGTGCACCACGCACGCTTGCGCCAAGGCCTCGCCCGACATCAGTGCCAACAGCAATGAGCATCCCATCCACCGCATCTTCAACCTCCAGAAAGCCTCAATCATGTTGCAGAACATTCCTACCCACGTCATCGCCGGGCCGTTGGGCGCCGGCAAGACCAGTCTGATCCGCCAGCTCATGGCCCAGCGGCCGAAGGGCGAACGCTGGGCGGTGCTGATTAACGAGTTCGGTCAGATCGGCCTCGACGCCGCACTGCTGACCAGCGACGCCGATGGTATCGCACTGGGCGAAGTGGCCGGGGGGTGTTTGTGTTGCGTGAATGGTGCGCCGTTTCAGATCGGGCTTGGACGCTTGTTGCGCAAGGCCAGGCCGGATCGGCTGTTCATTGAGCCGTCCGGGCTGGGGCATCCGGCGCAATTGCTCAGGCAATTGAATGAGGCGCCATGGCTAGGCGTATTGGCAGTGCAGCCGTGTTTGCTGGTGCTGGATGCCCAAGCGCTGGCGGCGGGCAAACCGTTGCCAGCAGCGCAACAACAGGCTTTGGCCAGTGCCGGTTTGCTGCTGCTGAACAAGGCAGAAAATCTCGATCAGAACGCCCGCGAGCAGATTGCCAGGCAGTTGCCACCGCGCAAGTTGATCTGGACGCAACACGCTGAGCTGCCATTGAGCGAGTTGCCTGGGCTGGCAGTACAGGGCGTCGAAGGTGTCGATAACTTCGTCATGCCCAAAGGACTGGCGCAGATGCCGGCCGTCTGGAGTGAGTCAACGCAGCCGATTTTTCTGAGTCAGTCACAAGAGGATGGTTGGAGTGTCGGTTGGCGCTGGCACCCAAGTCAGGTGTTCGACGCGGCGCGTGTCACCGATTGGCTGAAAACCTCGAGCTGGCGCCGCGCGAAACTGGTTATCCACAGCCCGCATGGTTGGGTTTCAGCGAATGTTTTAGACAATGATGACTGGGATTGGCAGCCCAGTGAATGGCGACGCGATTCGCGAATCGAGCTGATTTTCAGCGGTCCGCAGGATGTCGACCAATTACAGGCACAACTGGCTGGCTGCCGGATTCAGGCCTCCTAGCTCAAGGCTTCCACTTGGTGTGATCCTGCCGCCACTGACTCAGCTCGATCACCTGCGCCCGTGGCTTGGCCACTTCCACCACCGGCGGTGTGTCATCGAACGGCGCCGGGTAGGGCGCCAGTTCAATCTGCGCACTGTGTGCGCCGAATTGGGTGATGGTGCCGTTATGCCGGGTTTCGCCGGTCACGGTGAATTCGAAGTTGTAGACACGAGCCAGTCGCCGCCGCCCGCGCGCATCCTTGATAAAGCCGATCTTCCTCAGCGCCACGTTACCGTCGAGCAGCTCGACGCCGGCGTTCACGCAATGCTGTTTGACCCGCTCCAGCGCCCGCTCGCGCAAACCGTGGTTGTGCCACAGCCATGCGCCGCCCATGGCGAACAGCATCAACACGAAAATATTTTCCAGGGTCAGCATCAACAAGGAACTCCAATAGATGGCGTCAGCTTAACTGCGTCGCCGGTCTGTCGTACAGGCTGCGTTTCGTCGCATACTGCGCGGCTTGAATTTCAATCGTTTTACGGAAAAACCCGAATGAAACGTACGCCTCATCTGCTCGCTATCCAGTCCCATGTGGTGTTCGGCCACGCCGGCAACAGCGCTGCGGTTTTTCCCATGCAGCGGGTCGGGGTCAATGTCTGGCCGCTCAACACTGTGCAGTTTTCCAACCACACCCAATATGGTCAGTGGGCGGGCGAAGTGTTGCCGCCGCAGCAGATCGGCGAGCTGGTCGAAGGCATTGCCGCGATTGGTGAGCTGGGTAATTGCGATGCGGTGCTGTCCGGTTATCTCGGCAGCGCGGCGCAGGGGCGGGCGATTCTCGGCGGTGTGGCGCGGATCAAGGCGGTCAATCCCAAGGCCTTGTATCTATGTGATCCAGTGATGGGCCATCCCGAGAAGGGTTGCAGCGTGCCGGCTGAGGTCAGTGATTTTCTGCTGGAGGAAGCGGCGGCGGTGGCGGATTTCATGTGCCCGAACCAGTTGGAGCTGGACAGCTTCTCCGGGCGCAAACCGCAGTCGCTGTTCGATTGCCTGGCCATGGCGCGCGCATTGCTGGCACGCGGGCCGAAAGCGGTGCTGGTCAAACACCTGGACTATCCGGGCAAACCGGCCGATGGTTTTGAAATGCTGCTGGTGACCGCCGAGGGCAGTTGGCATCTGCGGCGTCCGCTGCTGGCGTTCCCGCGTCAGCCGGTGGGCGTGGGCGATCTGACGTCCGGGCTGTTTCTGGCGCGGGTGCTGCTCGGTGACAGCCTGTTGGCGGCGTTCGAATTCACCGCTGCGGCAGTGCATGAAGTGCTGCTGGAGACTCAGGCGTGTGCCAGTTACGAGTTGCAGCTGATTCGAGCGCAGGACCGGATTGCGCATCCGCGAGTGAAGTTCGAAGCGACGGCGATCAGTCTGTAAGTTCGCGTCGCCCCAATCGCGGGCAAGCCCGGCTCCCACAGGGTTCTCTGTTGAAACACGATTGTGTATTCAGCACAAAAACCTGTGGGAGCCGGGCTTGCCCGCGATAGCTATCTAAAGGCGTGAACGCATCAAGCGTCGCCCTTGATCTCCTGGTAACGCTTTTCCAGTTCCTGGCGAATCTGCCGACGCTGCTGCGCCTGCATATAACGACGCTTGTCTTCACTGTTCTGCGGCTGTAGCGGTGGCACCACGGCAGGTTTGCGCTGGTCATCCACCGCCACCATGGTGAAGAAGCAGCTGTTGGTGTGGCGCACCGAGCGCTCGCGGATGTTTTCGGTCACCACTTTGATACCGACTTCCATCGAGGTGTTGCCGGTGTAGTTCACCGACGCGAGAAAGGTCACCAGTTCGCCGACATGGATCGGCTCGCGGAAAATCACCTGATCCACCGACAGGGTCACCACATAGCGACCGGCATAACGGCTGGCGCAGGCGTAGGCCACTTCGTCGAGGTATTTGAGCAGGGTGCCGCCGTGGACATTGCCAGAAAAATTGGCCATGTCGGGGGTCATCAGTACCGTCATCGACAGCTGGGCGTTTCCGGGTTCCATAACGTTCTCACGGGTCAAGGCAGGATTACGGGAAGAACACCTCTGCGGGTGCCTGGTCGCTTTTTCAAAACCACCGTTATCGGGACGCCAAGCGACTGGCTGCCGTCACGCCGGGATCGATCTGTTTCCATATATTGCACCGCCTTTCAGCTGGAAGTCGCGGTGTTACCCTGCGAAAGCCCCGCCCAAGGGCAATTCCCACAGCAAAAGCGGATTTTTACTCGGCTCGCCCGGACTCTTCTGACGTCTTGATGGGCGCCTCGTCACTCAAGGAGCCCACGCCATGCATGCGATCAGCTTTATCCAGGATCTGGCAGTGATCATGTTGATCGCAGGTGTGGTGACCGTGTTGTTCCACCGTTTCAAGCAGCCGGTGGTGCTCGGCTACATCGTTGCCGGCTTCATTATCGGCCCGCACACCCCGCCGTTCGGCCTGATCCACGACGAAGAAACCATCAAGACCCTTGCCGAACTCGGGGTGATCTTCCTGATGTTCTGCCTAGGTCTGGAGTTCAGCCTGCGCAAGCTGTTCAAGGTTGGCGCCACGGCGTTTATCGCGGCATTCCTCGAAATCGTGCTGATGATCTGGATCGGCTACGAAATCGGCCGCTGGTTCGACTGGAACACCATGGATTCGCTGTTCCTCGGCGCGATCCTGGCGATTTCCTCGACCACCATCATCGTCAAAGCGCTTAACGATCTGAAGATGAAAAACGAGCGGTTCGCGCAGTTGATCTTCGGCGTGCTGATTGTCGAAGACATCCTCGGCATCGGCATCATCGCCTTGCTGTCGAGCATTGCCGTCAGTGGCACGGTGAGTTCCGGCGAAGTGTTCTCCACGGTCGGCAAACTCTCGCTGTTCATGATTGTGGCGCTGGTAATCGGCATCCTGCTGGTGCCGCGATTGCTGGCCTATGTGGCGAAATTCGAAAGCAACGAGATGCTGCTGATCACCGTGCTCGGCCTGTGTTTCGGCTTCTGCCTGCTGGTGGTCAAACTCGAATACAGCATGGTGTTCGGCGCGTTTCTGATTGGCGCGATCATGGCCGAGTCGCGGCAACTGCTGAAGATCGAGCGCTTGATCGAGCCGGTGCGTGATTTGTTCAGCGCAATCTTCTTTGTCGCCATCGGCCTGATGCTCGATCCGCTGATCCTGTTGCAATATGCATGGCCGATCGCCGTGATCACCGTAGCCGTAGTGCTCGGCAAGATGGTGTCCTGCGGCCTCGGGGCGTTTATCGCCGGCAATGACGGACGCACCTCACTGCGCGTCGGCATGGGTCTTTCGCAGATTGGCGAATTTTCTTTCATCATCGCTGCACTGGGCATGACCCTGCAGGTCACCAGCAACTTTCTTTATCCGGTGGCCGTGGCTGTTTCGGTGATTACCACGCTGCTCACGCCATACCTGATCCGCGCGGCTGATCCGCTATCAATCAAGCTGTCGGCGGCGATGCCGCAGCGTTTGGGACGGGTGCTGAGTATGTATGGCGAATGGCTGCGCAGCATTCAGCCACAGGGCGAGGGCGCGATGCTCGCATCGATCATCCGGCGGATTCTGTTGCAGGTCGGGGTCAATCTGGCGCTGGTGATCGCGATTTTCTTCTCGGGCGCGTTCTTCGCCGAGCGTATTTCGACTTACCTGCAAGACTGGATTGGTGATCCGAGCTGGCAGAAAGCGTTGATCTGGGGTGGGGCGCTGCTGCTGTCGTTGCCGTTCTTGATCGCGGCCTACCGCAAGCTTAAAGCGCTGTCGATGCTGCTGGCGGAGATGGGCGTGAAACCGGAGATGGCCGGGCGTCACACGCAGCGAGTGCGTCGGGTGATCGCCGAAGTGATCCCGATTCTCTCGCTGCTGGTGATTTTCCTGCTGTTGGCAGCCTTGTCGGCCAGTATCTTGCCGACCAACAAGTTGCTGGTGCTGGTCGCCGTGGTCGCTGCCGCCGTGGCGGCGCTGCTGTGGCGCTGGTTCATCCGCGTGCACACGCGGATGCAGGTGGCCTTGCTGGAGTCGCTCGACAACCACAAAGAGCCGTCGGGGCACTGACCATCCGAGGGCGATTGGCCGATCAGCTTTCCAGCCAGACGTCCCGCGCCCAATGCCAGACCGATTCCCAGGTTTCTTCGGCAATCAGTTCTTCTTCGGCCTGCCACAACACCACGGTGCCGTCTTCTTCGACGCAGTAGTAATCGTCGCCGTCCTGACAGATCGGGATCAGACTGCGATCAACCCCGGCGTCCCATGCATTGGCGGCCACGTCCGGCAGATAGGTATGCGATTGCGGATCGGTGACGGTTACCGGCTCCAGGCTGCCGTAGACCACGTCGCTGACGGTCAGCAAAAATTCTCTGAAGACAAACGGGATGTCGATGAACAGCTGTTCTTCGATTTCTACCAGCAGATCTTCGTCTGGCAGCTCCAAGGGGACCGGTACCGGTTCGTTGGCTTCACGCAGTTGTTCGATGATTTCTTCCACGTCCGGGATCCTCTTGCTTGTATGGCGCGGTTTATATGGGGCGGTTTATACAGTAGCTCGCTATAGATGCAACCGCGAAATAGAAAACCCCAGCCGAGGCTGGGGTTTTCGTTACAACATACTTAACGCAGAGGGTATCAGCCGTTCTGGCGGATACCGGCCACCAGCCAAGGCTGGTTTTCGCCCTGCGGACGTTCCATGTTCCAGCTTTCGCTGAACACTTCGCCCTGGTCGAAACGCGAGGTTTTCGACACGCCGCTGAAGGTCAGGGTGGCGATGGTCTTGTCCGCACGGTCATCCACGCCGTCCAGTTGAACCTGGAGGTTGTCGATGTAGGTCGACTGGAAGCCGTCGCCCAGATCTGCACGCTCGCGCTTGAGGAACTCAAGCAGTTGCGGCGTCACGAACTCGGCAATCTTGTCCATTTCGTTGGCGTCCCAGTGCTGCTGCAGCGACTGGAAGTGGTTACGGGCGGCTTCGATAAAGCGCTGCTCGTTGAACCACGCCGGAGCGTTGATTACCGGACGGGCGGCAGCCGGTGCAGCCGAACCACCAAAGATCGAACCCATGCCTGCTGGCTTCTGCTCGAAGGTTTCACGCTGCATCGGCGCGCCGGCCGGAGCCAGATGCTCCTGCTGCTTGCGGCGACGGGCGGCAATAAAGCGGAAGATCACGAACGCGATCAAGGCCATGATCAGGATGTCGAAAATCTGCATGCCCTGGAAACCGTCGCCCATGAACATGGACGCAAGCAGGCCACCGGCGGCGATGCCGGCCAGAGGGCCGAGCCAGCGCGAAGCACCGCCAGCCTTGGCTGCAGCGCCCGCGGCACCGGCAGCACCAGCGGTGGCAGCAGCGCCGCCCGCAGCAGAAGAAGGAGCCATTTGGCTGGTCTGGTGCGTCGGCGCAGCGCCGGCGCTTTTGCCACCACCAAAGCGCTTTGCATTGGCATCGAGGCTCATCGTCAGGCCGATACACAACGCCATGGCGATGCTAAGAAAACGTTTCATACGGAATTCCCGTTTAGTGAGACATGCGCGTCATG
Organism: Pseudomonas sp. TWP3-2; assembly: GCF_049897765.1. Classification (NCBI taxonomy): domain Bacteria; kingdom Pseudomonadati; phylum Pseudomonadota; class Gammaproteobacteria; order Pseudomonadales; family Pseudomonadaceae; genus Pseudomonas; species Pseudomonas sp. TWP3-2. The sequence goes on from NZ_JAFCWW010000002.1 coordinate 109,811, forward strand.
TTGCACAGCTGAAGTGTTACTGGCTAGCGACAGAGTGTTTCGGGCTTTTGCCTGACAGGTGAGGTTCAGCTTCGGACAGCGCAATAGGACCTGTTAACTTTGGTCTGTAGGAAGGAGGAATAAGTTCTGTGGGAATAGTTGTGTGGGAGCAAGCCTGCTCGCTCCCACAACCCAGGCTTAAATGGCTTCGAGTTTCGCGTAGCCGAGCATCAGCCACTTGCTGCCTTCGCCGAAGTTGACCTGCACTCGAGCCTGAGCGCCGGCGCCTTCGAAGTTGAGAATCACGCCTTCGCCAAAGATCGAATGGCGCACGGCCTGACCAAGGCTGAATCCCGTCTCCGGAATTTCGCTGCCGGCGAACAGATTGCTGCCGCTCATCGACTGATTACCGCCGAACGGTCGACTGACGCTGTTCGACAAGCGCACTTCCTGAATCAGACCTTTCGGCACCTCGCGTACGAAACGCGAGACCTTGTTGTAAGTCTCGCTGCCGTACAGACGGCGGGTTTCGGCGTAGGTCATCACCAGATTCTGCATCGCCCGAGTGATGCCGACATACGCCAGACGCCGTTCTTCCTCGAGACGCCCCGGTTCTTCCAGGCTCATCTTGTGCGGGAACAGGCCTTCTTCCATGCCCACCAGGAACACGTAAGGGAATTCCAGACCTTTGGCGCTGTGCAGCGTCATCAGTTGAATGCTGTCTTCGTGCTCGTCGGCCTGAGTATCGCCGGCCTCCAAGGAGGCGTGGCCGAGGAATGCCGCGAGTGGCGTCAACTCTTCGTCTTCTTCGGTGTTCTCGAAGTTGCGCGCAGCGCTGACCAGTTCCTCAAGGTTTTCTACCCGGGCCTGGCCTTTTTCGCCTTTTTCCGCTTCGTGATAGGCGATCAGACCGGATTGCTCGATGACCGTCTGGGTCATCAAGTGCAACGGCATCTCGGCGCACTTGGCGGAGAGGTTCTCGATCAGCTCGATAAACCCACCCAACGCGCCGGCCGCACGCCCGGTCAGGCCTTTGTTGGCGACCAATTGGCGCATGGCTTCCCACATCGAAACATCGGCGTGGCGCGCATGTTCGCGGATCGCTTCGACGGTTTTCTCGCCGATGCCACGTGCCGGAACGTTAATCACCCGTTCCAGCGCCGCATCGTTGCCGCGACCCTCAAGCAAACGCAGGTAAGCCATGGCGTTCTTGATTTCCGCCCGCTCGAAGAAGCGCTGGCCGCCGTAGATGCGGTAAGGAATCCGCTCACGCAGCAAGGCTTCTTCCAGAACGCGCGATTGGGCGTTGGAGCGGTACAAAATCGCGATATCGCTGCGCGCAAGGCCGGTTTTCAGCGCGCTTTCGATGGTTTCGACAACGTAGCGTGCTTCATCGTGTTCGTTGAACGCGGCGTAAAGATTGATCGCTTCGCCGTCGCCGCCGTCCGTCCACAACTCTTTACCGAGGCGCCCGGTGTTGTTGGCGATCAGCGCGTTGGCGGCTTTGAGGATGCCGGCGGTGGAGCGGTAGTTCTGCTCCAGACGAATGGTTTCGGCATCCGGGAAGTCGGCGGTATACTGGTGAATGTTCTCGATTTTCGCGCCGCGCCAGCCGTAGATCGACTGGTCGTCGTCGCCGACCACCATCAGGCTGTCGCCGCCCTGCGCCAGCAGGCGCAACCAGGCGTACTGCACGGCGTTGGTGTCCTGGAACTCGTCCACCAAAACGTGGCGGAAGCGCTTCTGATAATGCGCCAGCAGACCCGGGTGGTCGCGCCACAGGTCGAGGGCGCGCAGCAGCAGTTCGGAGAAGTCGATCACGCCAGCGCGCAGGCACGCGGCCTCGTAGGCCTCATAAATGCTGCGCATGGTTGCCAGAAACAGATCGCCGCTGGCCTGAATGTGTTGCGGACGCAGACCTTCGTCTTTCTGCCCATTGATGAACCACTGCGCCTGACGCGCCGGCCAGCGTTGCTCGTCGAGACCCAGCTCGCGGATCACCCGCTTGACCAGCCGTTGCTGGTCGTCGCTGTCGAGAATCTGGAAAGTCTGGCTCAGCCCGGCTTCCTGCCAGTGCGCCCGCAGCAAGCGGTGCGCCAGGCCGTGGAAGGTACCGACCCACATGCCGGCCGGGTTGATACCCATCAACTGCTCGATGCGGTGGCGCATCTCGGCAGCGGCCTTGTTGGTGAAAGTCACCGACAGGACGGAGTGGGGCGAGGCGTTCTCGACCTGGATCAACCAGGCGATACGGTGCACCAGCACTCGGGTTTTACCGGAACCAGCACCGGCCAGGACCAACTGACGACCCACGGAGGCAGCTACGGCCTGGCGTTGGGCATCGTTGAGGGAGTTCAGCAGAAGGGAGAGATCATCGCGCATCGGGGCATTCTAGGGTGCGCCGCCAGCCCGGGCAAACCGAGCTTTGCATTAGCCGATGAAAGTGCTGCCGATGACGACCGGTCAGTCACCGGCTACAGGCGTTGCCCCGCCTCGCCTCGGGACTTTTGAGGAGGGTAAAAGGCCGAAAAGTCTGGCTGAAATTCTGCTCGCGAGCAGTGTGGCAAGTGAATCGGCTTGTGTATGCTCCGTCCACGTTTCCGGGCGCATGCCCACATCTATAAGAACAAGAACGTTGCCTATGACCCTCAGCTCAGACCTGTCGGGCCCCTCCGTGGAACCCCGGGTTATCCGCAAACACTACGCCACCGAGATGGCGGTCGAGCGCACGCGCCTGCTTTATCAGGGTTCGCTGCTGCCGACGCTGTTCATGTTGATCAATGGTCTGGTCTGCGCCGGTTTGCTCTGGAGCCCGCAGCGTTACTTCGTGGTCAGCGTCTGGCTGGTGTGGCTGCTGTCATTGGTGGCGTTGCGGGTGATTCAGGTCGCGGCGTTCGATTCGGCGATCCCTGACCGTCAGGCCCAGCCGATCTGGCGGCGGATGTTTCTGCTCGGTTCGACCATGACCGGCCTGACTCTGGCCGGCGCCGGCATCGCTCTGGTGCCCGCCGACAATTTCATCGAGCAAGCCTGGGTGTTCGGCCTGATTGGCGCGGCGACGCTCTCGGCCAGCGTTGCTTACGCGGTGAGTCTCCCGGCGTTTCTGTCCTTTACATTGCCCTGTCTGCTGCCCGCCATCGGTTTCCTGTTCTGGGGCGGCGGCGACCAAGCGCGTGGTTGGGGTTGGCTCGGGCTTATTCTTCTTGGCTCGCTGAGTGTGGTGGCGTGGCAGGTTCACCGTTTGATCGATCGCGGCTTGCTGCGGCGCTTTCAAACTCAGCACCTGATCGAACATCTGCAGCAAGCGCAGACTCGCAGCGAACAACTCAATCAGGAGCTGGCCAGGGAAATCGACCAGCGCCGTTGCGTCGAGGGCAAATTGCGCGAGGCGCAAGTCGAACTGGAAGCGCGCGTCGCTCAGCGCAGCCTGGAACTGGACGCCGCCAATCAGGCCCTGAGCAAAAGCGAAGCGCGGCTGGCGCTGGCGTTGAAAGCCAGTGAGTTGGGCTTGTGGGACTGGAACCTGCAAACCGATGAAGTGCATCACACGCAGCTTCAGGAACTGTTCGGCCTCGCCCCTGAGTACGTCACGGCACTGCTCAGGGATCTCAAGCCGCGGCTGCACCCGGATGACTTGCCGTTGCTCAAGTTTGCACTGGTCGAGCATCTGAAAGGTCGCACCGAGGACTATCAGATCGAATACCGCGTGCGTCATGGCGATGGCCATTGGGTGTGGATTGAAGACCGTGGCCGCGCGGTTGAGCGCAGCGACAGCGGCCGGGTGATCCGTATGGTCGGCACCCGCCGCGACATCAGCGTGAGCAAAAGCCTGGAGGTGCAGCAGCAACTGGCGGCAACCGTGTTTGAAGCGGCCAGCGAAGGCATCGTGATTCTTGATCCGAACTACTCGCTGATTGCTATCAATCAGGCGTTCAGCCGGGTCACCGGTTACGACATCGACGACATGCTCGGGCGCAACGTGGTCGAGTTGCCGTGCAGTCGCGACGCGCGTCGACATTACGCGGCCATTCGCCAGGCGTTGGAGCAGCACGGCAGTTGGCAAGGTGAGCTGGTGGAAACCCGCAAGAACGGCGAGTTGTACCCGCAGTGGCTGCAACTGAATGTCGTGCGTGATCGCCGGGGAAGTGTCAGTCATATCGTCGGCTTCTTCGCCGATCTGTCCGCGCGTCGCGAATCTGAAGAGCGTATGCGCTACCTGACGCACTACGACGAACTCACGGGACTGGCCAACCGCTCGCTGTTCCGCGACCGTCTGCACGAAGCGCATCAACGCGTGCGGCAGGGCGGACGCCGCAGTCTGGCTTTGCTGCACATCAACCTGGATCGCTTCAAGCTGCTCAACGATAGCCTCGGCCATGAAATCGCCGATCAGTTGCTGCAAAAAATGTCGCGGCGCCTGGTCATCGCTTTGCCGGAAGCCGACACCATCGCCCGCCTGTCCGGCGACGAGTTTGCGGTGTTGTTCGATGCTTATGGCAGCCTGTCGAGTCTGGCGCGGGTCGCTACACGGCTTTCGACCAAACTGCGCTTGCCGCTGATCATCGACGGACATGAGTTGGTAGTCAGCGCCTCGATGGGCATCAGCATGCTGCCGGACAACGCCCGGGAAATCTCCGCGCTGGTCAGTCAGTCGAACATGGCCATGCAACACGCCAAACACTTGGGCGGCAACAACTTCCAGTTCTACACCGAAAGCCTGCAAGCCAGCACCCTTGAGCGTCTGCAGCTGGAAAACCAGCTACGCAAAGCCATCGAAGAAAGACAACTGCACGTCTTCTATCAACCCAAGCTGTGTCTGGAAACGGGACGGCTGAACGCCGCCGAAGCACTGGTGCGCTGGGATCATCCGACCATTGGCCGAGTGCCGCCGGGGGATTTCATCGGCTTGGCTGAGGAAACCGGATTGATCGGGCCGATTGGCGAGTTCGTGCTGCGCCAGGCCTGTTTGCAGGCGTGTGAATGGCAGCGGCAAGGGCTGGCGCCGATTCGGGTCTCGGTAAATCTGTCGGGGCACCAGTTGCGCCAAGGCAAACTGGTCAGTCTGGTGCGCCAAGTGCTCGAAGAAACCGGCCTCGCGCCGTACTACCTCGAACTCGAACTTACCGAAAGTCAGCTACTCGACAGCGTTGAACACATCATCGCCACGTTCCAGCAACTGCGTGATCTTGGGGTGAAGTTGGCCATCGACGACTTCGGCACCGGCTATTCGTCGCTGAGTTATCTGAAGCGGATTCCGGTGGACTACGTGAAGATCGATCAGGCGTTCATTCGCGGACTGGGGGAGGGCAGCGAGGACGCGGCTATTACTCGCGCGATCATTGCGATGGCGCATGGGTTGTCGCTGAAAGTCGTGGCTGAAGGCGTCGAACGGCCGGAGCAGCTGGAGTTTTTGCGGGCTGAGGGCTGTGATGAGGTGCAGGGTTATTTGATCAGCCGTCCGGTTGAGGCGACGACTCTGGCCGAGTTACTACGCGGGCAGGAAAAACCGGCATAAAGGGCTACATACAGAGGACGACGCCTGATCCGGGGGCATCCAGATACGCATTGAGCAGGCAAAATGCCGATTCATGTAGTATAACTACAAGCTTGCTACATCCCCGGCATCTGCCCCATAACAAGAGTCCAGTCCTTTGAATCTGCTGCAACATATTGCCCAGTCACGTCACCTGTTACGCAAGTCGGAGCTCAAGGTCGCCGACCACGTGCTGCTTGACCCTGCGGCGGTGATGCACAGTTCCATGGCCGACCTGGCGCACAGCGTCGGTATCAGCGAACCGACCATCGTGCGCTTCTGTCGTGCCATCGGTTGTTCGGGTTTTCAGGATCTGAAACTCAAGCTCGCGCAGAGCCTTGCGGCCGGCGCCAGTTTTGGTCAGTTCGCCATTCATGAAGACGACTCCGTCGCCGACTACAGCCTGAAGATTTTCGACACCACCTTGCACACGCTGATGGAGGTTCGCGAGAAGCTCGATCCGCTGGAATTGCAGCGCGCGGTGACGTTGATGTCGCAGGCGCAGCGCGTCGAGTTCTACGGCTTTGGTGCGTCGGGCGCGGTGGCCGCGGATGCCCAGCACAAGTTCTTCCGTTTGCTGCTGACGGCGGCGGCGTATTCCGATCCGCACATGCAGGCGATGTCCGCAGTAACGTTGAAACCGACTGATGTGGCGATCTGCATTTCGCAGTCCGGTCGATCCAAAGATCTGCTCATTACCGCCAATCTGGTGCGTGAGAGCGGTGCTTCGTTGATTACGCTGTGCCCGAGCCAGACGCCGTTGGCCGAGCTTTCGACGGTCAACCTGGCGATTGATGTGCATGAAGACACTGAAATTTATACACCGCTGACTTCACGCATTGCTCACCTGGTAGTGATCGACGTGTTGGCGATGGGCGTGGCGATGGCGCGTGGGCCGAGCCTGGTCAACCATCTCAAGAGCGTCAAACGCAGCCTGCGCAGCTTGCGCCTGTCGCCCAAATCGGTGAAAGCGCTGGACGACTGACCCTGGAATGCGGGGCTGTTGTGGCGAGGGAGCTTGCTCCCGCTTGAGTGCGCAGCGCTCACAAAAATATCGGGGCCGCTGCGCGACCCAGCGGGAGCAAGCTCCCTCGCCACAAATTGCCTCTGCCCTGAAGAATTTCATCTGCCTGTAACCTGCAAGCAGCCAAACCGTCATCCCCCGCGCCTATCGTGAAACTCCCGTAAACGCCTTGGGAGACTCGAAATGGCTCAGCCTTACGAAGAACGCAACAGCGCCGCGAAAACCCGTCGTCAGCAGGAAGATCAGCGCCGTATGGAATTTCGCCGCGCTATCGAAGATCGCGCAGAACAGCGCCTGCTGCTCGCCGAAATCGACGATTTTGCCGAGATCAATCACTGGCAGGCAGCACCGGCAGTTTCCCGGCGAAACGCTCAACCAGCGCGCTGATCTGCACGCGCTCGGCGCGGATAAACGCCAGGAAGGCGTGTGCTACCGGTGACAGGCGTTTGGCTTTGGCCTGCACCAGGCACCAGCTACGGAACAGTGGAAGTTCCTCGACCGGCAACTCGACCAGTGCGCCGGTCGCCAGCTCAAGGTTCAGGGCGTGGCGCGTCAACAGCGCCAGGCCCAGACCCGCCAGCACGCATTCACGCTGAGCTTCGGCCGACGCCACTTCCTGGGTCTGCGTGAAGTGCACGCGCTTCTCTTTGAAGTATTCCTCGCAAGCCATGCGTGTGCCTGAACCGGCTTCACGAATCAACAGCGTGTAAGGCTCCAGATCCTGCAAGCGCAGCGGCCCCATGTGCGACAGCGGATGATCCGGCGGCGCGACGGCCACAATCGGGTTGTTGAGGAAGGGCAGGAATTCCAGGCCCATGTCCTGCGGCACCATCGACATGATCACCAGATCGTCGCGGTTGTCCGAGAGACGGCGAATCACCTGGCCACGGTTAACCACAGTCAGTTGCAGATTCACTTCGGGGTGCTGGCGTTTGAATGCAGCAAACAGATGCGGCACGAAGTATTTGGCGCTGGATTCCACCGCCAGTTTCAGCTGGCCCTGCAACGAACCCTGCATGTCCGACAGCTGCATATCGAGGTTTTCCAGCCGTCCGAAAATGTCGCGACTGGCACGCTGAAGCGCTTCCGCTGCCTCGGTCATGTACAGTTTCTTGCCGACATAATCGAATAATGGCTGGCCGATCAGCTCTTCAAGCTGCCGAATCTGTAGGCTGACGGCGGGTTGTGTGAGCGACATTTCCTCGGCTGCACGGCTGTAGGAACGTAAATCACACACTTCATTGAAGATCTGCAATTGACGCAATGTCATACGCATCAATGACTTACGCATTTTATAAGCACTCTGAACGCAGGCTGATGCGACGACTATAAGTCTTTACTTATGGCTGACCCAATTTTTATTCATTTTTGTTAATCCCTTATGAGCGCTAGTGTGGGGGCGCGACCAGATTGAAACATTTGGTCACGCGTCGACCTGGGTCTAGCAGGTCGTGATGCCACCGGCTCAAGGGAACCTCCAAGTGATAAAAAAGATCCTGATCGCCAACCGTGGTGAGATTGCCGTACGAATCGTGCGAGCCTGCGCCGAAATGGGTATCCGCTCGGTCGCGATCTACTCCGACGCCGACCGTCATGCGCTGCACGTGAAGCGTGCGGACGAGGCCCACAGTATTGGCGCCGAACCATTGGCCGGTTACCTCAACCCGCGCAAGCTGGTGAACCTGGCGGTGGAAACCGGCTGCGATGCGCTGCACCCCGGCTACGGTTTTCTTTCGGAAAACCCGGAACTGGCGGACATCTGCGCCGAGCGCGGGATCAAATTCATTGGCCCGTCGGCGGAAGTCATTCGCCGCATGGGCGACAAGACCGAAGCGCGCCGCAGCATGATCAAGGCTGGCGTGCCAGTGACACCGGGCACCGAGGGCAACGTGGCGGACATCGCCGAAGCCCTGACCGAAGGCGACCGCATCGGTTACCCGGTGATGCTCAAGGCCACGTCCGGTGGTGGCGGTCGCGGTATCCGTCGCTGCAACAGCCGCGAAGAACTCGAACAGAATTTCCCCCGCGTCATTTCCGAAGCGACCAAGGCTTTCGGTTCGGCGGAAGTGTTCCTGGAAAAATGCATCGTCAATCCGAAACACATTGAAGCGCAGATCCTTGGCGACAGCTTCGGCAACGTCGTGCATCTGTTCGAACGTGACTGCTCGATCCAGCGCCGCAACCAGAAGCTGATCGAAATCGCCCCGAGCCCGCAATTGACTCCGGAACAGCGCGCCTACATCGGCGACCTTTCGGTGCGTGCGGCCAAGGCTGTGGGTTACGAGAACGCCGGCACCGTGGAGTTCCTGCTCGCCGAGGGCGAGGTGTACTTCATGGAGATGAACACCCGGGTGCAGGTCGAACACACCATCACCGAAGAAATCACCGGCATCGATATCGTCCGCGAACAGATTCGCATCGCTTCCGGCCTACCACTGTCGGTGAAGCAGGAAGACATTCAGCACCGCGGATTTGCCCTGCAATTTCGCATCAACGCCGAAGACCCGAAAAACAACTTCCTGCCGAGCTTCGGCAAGATCACCCGTTATTACGCACCCGGCGGCCCTGGCGTGCGCACCGACACGGCGATCTACACCGGCTACACCATCCCGCCGTTCTACGACTCGATGTGCCTGAAACTGGTGGTCTGGGCGCTGACCTGGGAAGAGGCGATGGACCGTGGCTTGCGCGCCCTCGACGACATGCGTCTGCAAGGCGTGAAGACCACCGCCGCGTACTATCAGGAAATCCTGCGCAACCCGGAATTCCGTAGCGGCCAGTTCAATACCAGCTTCGTTGAAAGCCATCCTGAACTGACCAACTACTCGATCAAGCGCAAACCCGAAGAGCTGGCCCTGGCCATCGCCGCCGCCATCGCCGCCCACGCAGGCCTGTGAGGAATACAACAATGTCCAAGAAGATCTTTGTCACCGATACCATCCTGCGCGACGCCCATCAATCGCTGCTCGCCACCCGCATGCGCACGGAAGACATGCTGCCGATCTGCGACAAGCTCGACAAAGTCGGCTACTGGTCGCTGGAATGCTGGGGCGGTGCGACGTTCGACGCCTGCGTACGTTTTCTGAAAGAAGACCCGTGGGAGCGTCTGCGCCAGTTGCGCGCGGCGCTGCCTAACACGCGTCTGCAAATGCTCCTGCGCGGGCAGAACCTGCTGGGCTACCGCCATTACAGCGACGACGTGGTCAAAGCGTTCGTGGCCAAGGCAGCGGTCAACGGCATCGACGTGTTCCGCATTTTCGACGCGATGAACGACGTGCGTAACCTGCGCGTGGCCATCGAAGCGGTGAAAGCGGCGGGCAAACATGCCCAGGGCACCATTGCCTACACCACCAGTCCGGTGCACACCATCGACGCGTTCGTGGCGCAAGCCAAGCAGATGGAAGCCATGGGTTGCGACTCGGTTGCGATCAAGGACATGGCCGGCCTGCTGACCCCTTACGCCACTGGTGAACTGGTTCGAGCATTGAAAAGCGAGCAGTCGCTGCCGGTGTTCATCCATTCGCATGACACCGCTGGCCTGGCAACCATGTGCCAACTCAAGGCCATTGAAAACGGCGCCGATCACATCGACACCGCGATCTCCAGCTTCGCTTCCGGCACCAGCCACCCAGGCACCGAATCGATGGTCGCCGCCCTTAAAGGCAGCGAGTACGACACCGGCCTGAATCTGGAACTGCTGCAAGAGATCGGCCTGTACTTCTACGCCGTGCGCAAGAAGTACCACCAGTTCGAAAGCGAGTTCACCGCCGTCGACACCCGCGTGCAAGTCAACCAGGTGCCGGGCGGGATGATCTCCAACCTGGCCAACCAGTTGAAAGAGCAGGGCGCTCTGAATCGCATGGCTGAAGTGCTGGCAGAGATCCCGCGCGTGCGTGAAGACCTCGGCTTCCCGCCGCTGGTGACCCCGACGTCGCAGATCGTCGGCACCCAGGCGTTCTTCAACGTGTTGGCCGGCGAGCGTTACAAGACCATCACCAACGAAGTGAAGCTCTATCTGCAAGGTGGCTACGGCAAGGCTCCGGGCGTGGTCAACGAGAAGCTGCGTCGTCAGGCGATCGGCAGCGAAGAAGTGATCGACGTGCGTCCGGCTGATCTGCTCAAGCCGGAAATGACCAAGCTGCGTGCCGATATCGGCGCACTGGCCAAGTCCGAAGAAGACGTGCTGACCTACGCGATGTTCCCGGACATCGGCCGCAAATTCCTCGAAGAACGCGCTGCCGGCACCCTGACGCCGGAAGTGCTGCTGCCGATTCCCGAGGCCGGCGCAGTGGCCTCGGCGGGCGGCGAGGGTGTACCGACCGAGTTCGTCATTGACGTCCACGGTGAAACCTACCGCGTCGACATCACTGGTGTCGGCGTCAAGGCTGAAGGCAAGCGTCACTTCTACCTGTCCATCGACGGCATGCCGGAAGAAGTGGTGTTCGAACCGCTCAACGAATTCGTCGGTGGCGGCAGCAGCAAGCGCAAACAGGCTTCTGCACCGGGCCATGTCAGCACCACCATGCCGGGCAACATCGTCGATGTGCTGGTCAAGGAAGGCGACACCGTCAAGGCTGGCCAGTCGGTGCTGATCACCGAAGCGATGAAGATGGAAACTGAAGTCCAGGCGGCCATCGCCGGCAAGGTCACCGCGATTCATGTGGCCAAGGGTGACCGAGTGAATCCGGGCGAAATTCTGATCGAGATCGAAGGCTGAGATACACGCCTCGATACAACGTTTAAACCTCGGGGGGGCATGTGCTCCCCTTTTTTTTGCGCGCAATTCAGCGGGTGGGGCGCAAGCGCCCCGCCCTGGTATGTCGATCAGAACGCCATGCGCCACTGGCCGGTTACGCCGTGATTGCGGCTGTCGGTGCCGATCTCGCCAGACAGGCCGACGCCCAATGTGTGGCTGTTGGAGACCGCCAGGTCAAGCCCGGTGTCGAGCATCAGACTGTCGCGATCCAGCTCTGCGCCATAAACGGTGTAGTCGCGGCCGCCCTTGTCCAGACGTTGCCGAGTGCTGGTGTAGGTATCGCCATAAACGTGTTTCCACCCTGCGCTGAATCGCGGGGTCAGGCGCATGCCGTTATTCAGCGTACTGACGCTTGCCATGCGCAGGCCGAGGGTGCTGTTGATGTTGCCCTGGGACTGACCATGAACCTTGAGCGCCGCATCTCCACCTTTCTCGGTGTAGCCGTCGCGCTGATAGCGCTGAAAACCAACACTGGCGAACGGTTCGATGAGGGTGTCTGCGCGGCCCAGGTTGTAGCCCATTTCGGCGAAGGCCTGCTGGGTGCTCGCCTCGTAACTGGCTTTGAGGCGATTGCTGAAACGGTCGAACTCGACTTTGCGTTTGGTCCGGCCTTCATGGCTGCCCCAGTTCGCGCCAAGCCTCATTGAGACTGGACCGCTTTGGCGCAAGGCGTATGCGCCCAAGTGCCAACTGTCCAGATTGCCGTCCAGTTCATGGCTGTCCATGCTCGTGGTTGAGGTTCCACCCAGCAGTCCCAGACGCCACTCCTCGTCGACACGCCAGTCCGCACCCAGCAGAAGGCCCTTTGTGGAATGCTGCATCGGCTCGAAGTCGCGATCGAGTTTGCCGCCGTGGCCGAGGGCTTGCAGCCAGACCCTGCCGGAGTCAGCTTTTCCGGCCGCGTGGCGCGGAGATTCTTTCTGGGTCCCGTGGATTCCATCGAGTTGGTGCATGGCCGATAACATGCTGGCGCTGACCGGCGCGACACTGCTCAAAGTCGCCTTGGACAAGTTGGCGTTGCCACTGCCGGCCAGTTGTTCGAGGGCGATTGCCGCCGTGGATTTACTGGTCGTGAGCAAAGCCGCAACCGCCGTGTTTGTCGGGGCGACTGGAGCGGAACTGGCGGCTGAGACGGAGTGGATGGCTGAGACTGGCGCTTTGCTGGAGGGTGGTTGAAGAGCCTGCACGGTTTTCCCGGGCTGATTTTGCTCTGGGGTTTGCGCAGTTACAGGAGGCGCTGGATTCTTCGCTCTGGGCGGATTTTCCTGAGTGTCGGCTAACTGTTGCGGCGGTGCAGGCGGCGCCTCAATGCTCTCGGCAACAGCGCTGGCGTTTTCCGTGGTAGCGGCTTCTTCAAGGCGCACATCGTTGCGGGTGTAAGACAGACCGACACGCTTGGGATCGTCGTAATCGAGGGTCGGAGTCATGTAGGCCAGATTATTCTCGACCGTACCGAACCGTCCCTCGACATTGCCAGCCACAAGAATCGTATGTTGGCTGCTTTGCGGGTAGTCGCCGGCACTGACCAGTCTCAGGGTCGCATCGCCCAGTACGGCAGTGCCGTCGACGATGATGGTCGGGCTGTCGCCGGCGGCATCGACGGAATACGCGAGGACGGCAGAGCTTGCCAGCGTCAGATCACCCTTGACCCTCGGTGCTCCGTACACCTCATCCACCGAAAAGCGTCCCTGAATATTCAGGCCACTGACCTCGCCATTACCGGCGAAATGACCGTTCTCATGCACATCCACGGTGCCTGCAATGTTTCCCGAGTGGGTGAGATCGCCACCGGACTGCACGATCACGCCGCGTTCGATCATGCCTTTGTTGATCAATATGCCTTCAGTGACCGCGTCGCCGAGGATGGTTCCTTCATTTGTCAGCTGGGCTTTGGAGTGGACCAGTACACCGCCAGTGAAATCTGCGGGGCCTTTGCGCGTCCATTCACCTTGCTTGACCTCCAGTCCCAGGAAGTTATGCGACTCGCCAAGCTTTCCGCCCTTGGGCCCATCGAGCTGAATAAGGTTGCCGCCACCGCCACCGTCAATCACTCCGGAATAGCTGGCTCGAGATTTCACGCTAATCAGATCGTTCGCTTCACCCGCTTTCAGCAGGAAACCGTCGACGACCTTTGTCGCGTTCTTGATCTCATGAGGGACCTTATCAGGGTCATTGATAACGGTATCGAACGCCGATCTCAGTTGCACCGGCACTTGCCCGGCCGGCATTTCAGGCTCGAGAGCGGTCTCTTGCGCCAGAGAGATTCCGGCGTAGCCAAGCGTCAGTGTGATCGCAACAGCCAGTTGGTGAAGTCGGTATGTATGTCGAGCAAGCATCGGTTCAACCTCCGTGTTGGGGAGGTCGAACTTTAAGACGGGACCTGTAGACGCCGATGTCAGGCCGTTCTGCCAATCCTGCGGGGTTCGGCGACTGGATCGGGAGGAAAGCAGCTCGTTAGTTTCAAAAAGCCGCTTTTACTTCGATGAAGCGCTGCCTTTGCCTACAGCCCGCGCTGAAATATTGATTGGCGAATCATTGGGAGCTCTACTACTCACTGCGCTTCAGCCTGCGTAGGTTTCGAAAACTGACAAACTCGACCATGTGGGTATATCTGCATTATTTTGCGTCTACTATGGGGTTGAGTCAGATAAATCTGCATTTTGTTGCACATATGCGCGTAGTTTTTGGCCTTGTGTGCACTATATTGCGTATGCAGCCTTTGAAACGCTTCGACCGCACTTAGATGCAAGTAGGAAATATGTACGACCTGACATTACAGATCTTCGCGGCCGGCCAATGGCACGACGCGATGGTGTTGAATTTCGACAAGCCTGAGAAGGGCTTTGAAAGCCGTTGCAGTTTTGGTTATGAGACGGCTTACCTGGTCGAAAACATTGATGCTGTCGGATCTCCTTTTTCCAAGGCAGTGAGTGCGCTGTTTCCTTTGGATTGGGAGGGTCGGCGCTCCAACACTCCTGCATTTGTACATGACATTGCCCCGGCGGGAGCCGCCAAAAGGTTTCTGCTCGCCCACCTGGGGTCAGAGAAACCTGTAGATATCAGCTCCGATCTTTATCTGCTAGGCCGCAGCACGCCAGCTCCGATCGGCAATATGCGGATAAAAGAGTCAGTCGAGGCTGTTGATGAGCGCAAGCCCATCGGGTTTCAGCGCCAAGAGGTCGTCAGTCGTGACAATCGGTTTCTTGAATACGCCTACGAACTGGGTGCTGCGATTGGCGGTGCAACTGGGGCTGGTGGTGAGGCGCCGAAGCTTCTGCTGGCTGAGAACAGGGCTGGTCTCCTATATCCCGATGCAGTGCTGGATGATGAAGACGTCAGTCAGCATTGGTTCGTAAAGTTCGCCCGCAATAGAGGAGGCCTGACAGACCAAGACATCCTCCGCAGCGAATTCCACTACTACAAGGCTCTGCAAACGCTTGGCATTGAAACGGTTGCTGCTGAAGGGCTCGCATTAGAGGAGGCAATCAAACCCAGCCTCTGGATGCAGCGCTTTGATCGCAGCGTAACGAACGGGGAAGTCACGCGTTTTGCCGTCGAGTCAATTTACTCGCTGGCTGAGGTGACTACGCCGGGAAGTGCGATGAACCATATGGATGTCATTCGTATGCTCGCCGGACTCTGGCGTGACGCAGGCCAAGGGAGTCAGATTCCGGCTCTGGTGGCGGACTATCTACGTCGGGATCTGATCAACAAAGTTCTCGGCAACTCGGACAACCATGGGCGCAACACCGCAATCATTCGCGACGTGGATTCGTTTCGCTTGGCACCCATATATGACTTGGCGCCTATGGTCATGGATGACGAAGGGGTGACCCGCACCACAAAATGGCCAAGAGATCTGGAGAGGGCCGGAGATGTCGATTGGCGAGGCGTTTGCCGCGCATTGGCGGACATAACCGATCCGGATGACCCATTGGCTGCATTAGCTGATTCGCCGGATTCTTTCGAGCGTTTACGCGAGGATGCCGAACGCTTGGCGGCGCTCCCGGACATTTTGACCGCCAGCGGCTTGCCTGACCGGACAATGAATCACCCAGGCGTTCACCTGAAAAATCTGGAGCAACGTTTGAAAGAGTGGGATTTGAAATGAGCATGACTGTTGCCGAGCGCACTCTGCTCATTGAAAGCATTCAAGAGGGATTGGCTCAAGGGACGCTAGAGATTGGTGAAGCCGTTCGGCGTTTGCGCGTGGAAGTGACTGGGTTGCATCAGACTCAATTCGCCAAGATGTGCAAAATCTCGGTGCGCACGCTGGTGCATATCGAGCACGGAGAAGGCAATCAAACGCTGAAATCATTAAATGCCGTATTCCGCCCATTCGGGTTGAAGATGGGCGTGGTGCGGATTCGCCGTGATAACAGTTGAACCCGCAACGCACTTAATTTCGATCCAGTTTCAGGCGCGGCACTCAACCAACCCTTTCACCTGCCCCGACACCGTCTGATTCTCATCGCTCAGCCACTGCTCAAACCCTGCCGCAATCGCTGGCCATTCCGAGTCCAGAATCGAGTACCACGCGGTATCGCGGTTCTGGCCCTTGACCACCATGTGCTGGCGGAACACGCCCTCGAAGCTGAAACCCAGACGTTCGGCGGCATATTTGGAGCGGGCGTTGGCGTTGTTGCATTTCCACTCAAGGCGACGGTAGCCCGTGGCGAAGGATTCCTTGGCCAGCAGATAAACCGCTTCGGTGCTTTTCGGCGAGCGCTGCATCGGCGCGCCGAAGGTCACGTGGCCGATTTCGATGCGGCCGTGCGCCGGGACGATCGACATCAAGCTGAGGAGACCCTGCACCTGGCCGCTGACGCGGTCGATCACGCTGAAGAAATACGGGTCGCTGTTGGCCGCGTGGTTGTTCAGCCAGTCGTTGAAGACGCTGCGTTCCGGGAACGGGCCGTAGGGCAAATAATCCCAGAGTTTCGGGTCGGCGCCGGGGCCTTGCAGGGCGTTGAACAGTTCGTCGCCGTGGCGCGTCGGGTCGAGTTTTTCCAGGCGGATGAAGCGGCCTTCGAGCAGGGTGGCCGAGGGCGGCGGGGCGCCTTTCCAGTCGGCGGGAGAAATTGTCATGTGCAGCACTCCTTAAATGGCTTTGCGAAACTGGATGAATCCCGGGCGCTCGGCGATGCGCTCGTAGAGCTGGATCGCGGTGGTGTTGGTTTCGTGGGTCAGCCAGTGCACCTTGCAGCAACCGTCGGCCTTGGCCGTGGCGTAAACGTGTTCGATCAGCAGGCGCCCGACGCCGGTGCCGCGAGTTTGCGGTTCGACCAGCAGGTCTTGCAGGTAGCAGGAGTTTTCGATGCTCCAGTTCGAGCGATGGTAGATGTAATGCACCATGCCTAGCGCTTTGCCGTCGGCCCAGGCGAGCGCGGCGTGGGTCGGTTCGCTTGGGTCGAGAAAGCGTTGCCAGGTGCTCTGTGTAACCGGTTCGGGCAGCTCGGTGTTGTAGAAACGCAGGTAAGCCTGCCACAGCGGTAGCCAGGCGGCGTAATCGTCGGCCGTGACCTGGCGGATATCGATCTGACTCATGCTGGTTTCCTTAACGCATCAAACGGGAGAGGGTTTGGTCGGTGAGATCGGGGCTGGCGGCCAGCCCTTCGCGCACGCCGGCGATGTCTTCGGCACTGCGGTTCTGGCTGAGCTTGCGCTTGCCTTCGAGGCGCTCGATGGGGATCGCAAAGCCGACGATGGCCTTGAGCATGCCGTCGATGTAATCGGCCGGTGCGTCGGCCACTGACCATGGTTGGGCGCGACCGGCCTCATGGCGGTCGGTGAGGGTGCTGACGATATCGAGCAGTCGCCCGCCATCGCTGAAGGTTTCAGCGTGGCCGTAGGCGTGCACGGCGATGTAGTTCCAGGTCGGCACGACTTTGCCGTGCTCGGCCTTGCTCGGATAAAAGCCCGGGCTGACGTAGGCGTCGGGGCCGGTAAAAATCAGCATGGCTTCGGCGCCGTCGCGCAGGTCCTTCCACTGTGGATTGGCCTTGGCCAGATGCCCGTAGAGCGTGCCGTTCTGGCCTTGTTCACAGTGCAGCAGTACCGGCACATGGCTGGCTTGCAGGCCTTGCTCACCGTGGGTGACGAGAATGGCGAGGCGGCTGGCGAGGATCAGTTCGTGCAGTTGGGACAACTCATCGATAGCAAAAGCGCGCGGCGTATACATGCAGAAATTTCCCTTGGCGAATGGCCCCATCCTAGGCAGGCTATTGGTCTGTTGTAAGAGCCATTGATGACCAATTTCATAGGTCCATTGTCATGCCCGATTCGTCCACGCTGTCGATGCCATTCAATCCGGCGGGTATCGAACTCGACCGCCGCAAAGGCCTTAGTCTGCAGCTCTATCAAGCGTTGCGCCTGCGTGTGCTGGACGGTCGCCTCGTTAGCGGCACGCGACTGCCTGCCAGTCGTGATCTGGCGGCAGCGCTGAGTATTTCGCGCAACAGCGTCGTCCGTGCCTACGACCAACTGTATGCCGAGGGCTTCATCGAAGGACGGGTTGGTGACGGGACTTATGTCGCTCAGTTGCCGCAATCAGGACTCGCGGCAAAAAAACTATCCACAAAACTGTCCACAGGCTTTTCAACAGGCTTACCCACAGCCTTATCCACAATTTCGGCTAATTCCACTGGGATTCCATCCAGTAAAGTTATCCACAGTGGTGCGTTGCAGCGTCTCGAAAACAACCATTTATCGACGCCGCCGACGGGGCCACCGCGCGCATTTCGCGTCGGCATTCCGGCCTTCGATCTGTTCCCGTTCGACGTCTGGGCCAAGCTCAACGCGGGGTTCTGGCGCAAACCGGATTTGCAGCAGCTGTGTTACGGCGATCCGGCCGGTGATGCACGTCTGCGCGGACTGATCGCGGCCTATTTACGCAGCTCACGCGGGATGCAGTGTTCGGCTGAGCAAATTGTGATCACCAGTGGCGCACAGCAGGGAATAAGCCTTTGTGCACAGCTGCTTGTCGAGCCCGGCGCAGGTGTGGCAATCGAGAATCCCGGCTATCGCGCGGCCGGTCATGCATTCGCGGTCGCGGGTGGGCGATTGCGCGCAATTGCGGTGGACGAGGAGGGCATTGATTGCGCCGCGCTGGCCGCCGCCGAGGATTGCCGGGTGGCCTATGTCACGCCGTCTCACCAGTACCCGACTGGCGTGGTGATGAGTCTGGCGCGGCGTCTGGAATTACTCGCGTGGGCCGAGCGCACCCAAGGCTGGATCGTCGAGGACGACTACGACGGCGAATATCGCTACACCGGCGCACCTTTGGCGCCGTTGGCCGCGCTGGATCGGCAGGGGCGTGTGCTGTACGTCGGGACGTTTGGCAAAGTCGCGTTCCCGGCGCTGCGTCTGGGCTATCTGGTGCTGCCGCCGGGGTTGGTGCAGGCGTTTTCCCAGCGGCGTGCGGTGGATGTCCGGCATTCGGAAGTGAGCACTCAGGCAGTGATGGCCGAATTCATGGCCGCCGGGCACTTCCAGCGACACATTCGGCGCATGCGCCGCGCGGCACTGAGCCGCCGTAATGCCTTGCTCAGCGGTTGGCCGCAAGATCTGGCCGGCGTCGGCAGCTTGCCGGCGGTGTCTGCCGGGTTGCACCTGACGGTGCAAGTCGACAGCGTGGCCCGCGAGCAACAGTTGATCGCGCAAGCCGCCAGCGTCGATGTGGAGATCAATGGTTTGAGCAGTTACTGGTTGCCAGATTCGACAACCCCAGTTGATCAGCGCGCCGGTCTGGTGCTGGGGTTCGCCGCGGTGCCGGAGCCGGCGATCGAGTCGGCTCTGACACGCTTGCGTCAAGTCTGGCGCGGATAGTCAGGGTTTCGCCGCGTGCGGTTTTAGAAACAGGTCGCGCACCTGCGGGTCGACGATCCGCCGTAGCGCATTGTCCACGGCGTCGAAGCTGTTCAGTGTCTGGCGTGTCTTCGCATCAAGTGTCAGCAGATACGCATCGGCGAATTTCAGATGAGCAGCCGTGTACGCATCGTCCGCGTCGGTCATGTGTTCGTAGTGGAAGTGCGCCACCCACAACGGCTTGCCGCCATTGGCCTGGTCGAGAATCCGGTACTCCTGAAAGTAATCCCCGCGATGACGGGTGCGAATACGTCCGCGTTCGTCCTTGACCACCTCGACCTGTGCATTGCTCTGCAACCAATGGAAATACGCTTCCCGAGGTTTACGTTGCTTGAGCATTGCCGCGTAGGTGGTGATGCCATCGGCATGGGTGCGAGTCGCGCCTTCGCGCAAATCGTCGCTGAGGGACGCAATGGGCAGTGGATCCGCTTTGCTCACGCTTCGTCTGGCGATTGCCATGTCGACGTCACTCGCGGTCTGCTTCAGCCGTGCGACTTGCTGTTCGAACAGGTCGCGAATATCGGCCGGGATGCGCCCTGGTCGCCGGGCATCTTCGCGGGTCTTGCGATTGAAGTCGTCGATGTGCAGATTGAGCTCCATCGCTGCTGAAATCAGCTCTATGTCATCGCTAGGCGCGGTTGGTCTGGGCCGTTGCGAGGGGAGTTTGACGAACGCAGTTTTTTCGTCCGAATCGCTGCTCTGAGAGCCTGAAGAGTTTTCGCCGGTGTCCGGGCGCGGGCGGCTTTTGCTGACTTTCACCCGAGGCTGTGAAGTGGAGGGCTGCGGTTCAGGCTTGACGGGTGCGGGCAGTTGCTCCTGCTCGGGCAGTTCGGCGATCAGGCGTTCGCGCGCCAGGGCGTGGAATTCGTCGATCAGCGTGCGGACCCGGTCGAGCCGCGCTTGAATAAACATCTTGGGGTGCGCGGCGGGCAGTTGGACGACGCGCTCGTCGAGGCTGGCGAACAGATCGTTCCACTGTGACAACTGCTCGATGCGCCCGGCTTGCCCGGCGGAGCCCACAGCGGTTTTGCTCAGCAGGATCAGCTCATGGGCGGCGTCTGCAGCATTGGCGGTGATGATGCCGATCGCCTCACGCGCGGCGAGCATCGCGGGGCCAGGTTGCTCGTTGACCGAGCGTTCATAGGACATGCCGATTTCATTGGCTTTGAGATCGAGCGGACCGAAGTCCGGCAGTAGACCGATCAGTTTTGCCGCGACCGTTTTGGCTTTGCCCGAGTGGCTGCTCAGCACTTGCGCGGAGCGATAGAGCGTCTCCAGAGTGCCAATCATCGCGTCACTCAGCGGTATCGCCGCATTGGCAATCTCGATGTGCTCGCTGCGAGGAATAGCAATCTGCCGGGTCGTGCTGTCGATGAGCTTTTGTGTCGCATTGGCGTACATGCGCATTTTCACCCGCAGCCACGACCCCAGGCAGCGATGCTGCTCCGCCGTCAGGCGCATCAGCTGTGACTGGTGCAGCAACGCAGCGCCTCCCGCGTTGTGCCAGATATCCAGTTGCTCGAGCGCTGCGGTGTAGTCGCTGCCGAGCTTCATGGCCTGATCCAGATAGCGCGTGGCGGGTGGCGTAAATCCAGCTTCAGTGGTGACGCTCGGCAGGGACACGAGGGCGTGCAGGAGTTGGCGTTTTTCTTCTGGCTCGCGTTGGGCAAATTGCTCCAGTGCGGTCCATGCGCTATTCATCCGTTGTTCCTTGGCGCGCCGCAGAGCCTCGATCCGGCCCTTGGGCATGCCGCCGCGCAAGCGCAACTTCGGGTCCCAGTGCCAGCGCCCGGCAGTGCTGTCGTATTTGATCGACATGCCGCTGCGCAACGGATTGCCCGGATCGACGATGTACACCAGCGTTTCCTCAATTGCCGCCACCTGGAACCAGCGGCTGCCGACCGGGGTGCAGGTTTTGCCGTCGAGCGTGTAGAGATGGGTGACTGGAGATGCACTTTTTCCACTGAGATCCGGCAAAGGTATCTTGAAGCTGTCGAGCATGGCCAAAAAGCGCGCGCTGGAATCGGGCCGCAGCAAGGTTCCGGGTTCGAGCTGTGTGAGATGGCCGACGGGCAGATCGCCGACGATGGGTATCGGGTCGAGCGTGACGGCAGGTGTGACCGTTGGTGAAGGCAGAGCCGGATGGTCGGCCAGATCTTCGGTTTCAGGCGATAGCTCGACAATCTCCTGGACGGCTTTCAGGTGCGGCAGCAACGAGCGGTTGCGCCGTGCGACAGCGTGTTGCGTGAGAATCATGCCCAACGTCAGCAGCACGTCGGCAGTGGATTGCCAGACCACGAGGTTATCGTCGCGCTCGTGGGCATCGATGGCCTGCTGGATCTGCGTGATGGTCTGCCAGACCCAGACAGCGGTGCCCGCCGCGCCGCTCATGAAGTTTGCGGCCACGTTGAACAGCGCCCAGCCGCTGTCTGCCGCCAGCGCCCAGCGCCGCTCGCTATTGGACTGCGACTGACGGTCGGCGAGTTCGACCAGGGCCTGACTGTTGGCGCTGTACAGCGCTGCGAGGATGTCACCGGTGAGGGGCGCGTTGGCGAGGTCGATCGGGCCGGTCAGATCCAGGTGCATGAACGGCTCGACGGCCAACTGCGTGACGATCCAGGGCGAGGGCAGGCCCGTCGAGAAAACGTACTGCGAGTACTCGAAGCTCAGTGCTGCACTGCCCAGCCAGGCAAGTACCGAATTACGTAATTCGCCAGGCTGGTACAACGCGTACATCAAATTTTGCAGCGACGCGAATTGCATCAACGGCATGTCGAGCATCGGCCGGTACAGCAAGCAGGGACCTTGACGGTGGTCTCGCGGACAGATGACGAACATGTTGGTGACGGTGTCTACGCGCCCGCTCATTCGCCGACGCGGAGCGAAGGCCAGCGGCCGGATGGTCACCGGATGTTCGGCATCCGGCTGTTTGCTGGTGATCGAATCCATCAATTGGCAGACGTAGCCGTAACCCCGCTCATCGACGCCGCCCTGCCGTTTGAGTTTGTATTCAAGTGCCAGTAACGGCAGCAGCGTCGGCAGTTGGCGCAGGTAGCGGGTCTTTTGCCTGGCTGCGCGGACCGCATCGTCAATGAGGGTACGTTTGATCAGTTGCGGGTATTGGCCTCCGATGTCGACCTCCTGCGCCTTGGCGGTCAGAAAATCGACTGTCAGCCAGCCCGGTACCGCACGTGCATCGGTGAAGGCAACGGTGGCTTGATACGGCGCAGCATTCTGCAGGGCGAATTCACCGAGGGTTTCGCGCACCCGGTCAAACGGATTGGGCAGGGTGAAGCCGGCCGTTTCCAAGCTGTTGGTTACCGTGATCCGCAAGTGTTCCAGCGGCAGGTCGGCGGCACCTTCGGCAGTTTTATCGGCGATGATCGCCTCGCGCATTTTCTGCTCGGCGTACGGCTTGATCAGGGGGATGTCGTCATCAGTGTTGTCCGCGTCTTCGCGCAATGTCCCCAGGTCGGCGATGCAGGCGCTGTAGGCTTGCAGGTCATGGATGGAGCCAGCGTGCAGCCAGCCGGGAATGGCCTGCTCCAGCTGCTCGACGCGCGCTCGTTCAACCGGGTTGAAGCGGGCGCGGTTCTGCTGGCCGGAACCGGCACGGGCAGCAATGGACTGACTGCCGGGATCCAGTGCTTCAATGGCCCCCAACTGATTGGCCACCAGCGCCTGGGAGACGGCGTCGAAAACATTCCCTGCGGGTTCGATCAGGCGCCATTTGAAGGATCGGCCGGACAGATCGGGGTCCAGTCTCCCGGGCAGGGACTCGCCCAGCGCTGTCAGTGAGTCAAACGACTCATAGCCATCGGCGACGGTGTACATCAGGAACCGCTCGCGCTTCTTCACCGTCGCCGTCAGCACCAGCGCTCCGGCGATGAGCAGGTGCACGGTGTCGCTGCCATCCATCAGGTCGATGTCCAGCAGGCAGGCGCGTGGCCCGGCGAAATCGCTGCTTTTCGGGCGTTCGGCCTTGTCAGGGTGTTGCGCAACAAATCGCGCCAGTGCGCAGTCGTCGGCATCCCAGCCGCTGGCCGATTGCACGTCCGCGGCCGCGCACAACAAGTCGGACAGCTCCTGCCAGCGCGGTTGTTTGCTCGCCGACTGATTCCAGTAATCGAGTTGGCGCTGCTGATATTCAAGGAACAGGAACGGTGCGTGATCGTTCATCAGTGCGGTGACGTCATCCATGCTGACCGCCAGATGAATCGGCGGATTCGCTTTGGGCGTGAGCGTCAGAAAGTGCTCGCCTTCAATGTAATCGGCGGTGGTCTTGAGCACGCTGTGCTGGATGAAGGCATGGGTCAGTGACTGCAAGTCGAAAGCCTGGGTGTTCATCTGTGCTGCGCGCATGTCGCGCAACGGTGTCGCGAGCATCGTACGTTCCGGGTCGATGAGCAGTTCGGGGTAGCGTTTGAGCAACGCTTCCTGGAGCAGCGCTGTAGCGACCTGATGCAACGAGAAACCGCGACCGGTGAGTTCGACCAGGCGACTTTGTTTGAGCAGCGGCGCAGTGACGGACGGGGTCATGATTTTGTCCCGTGGGAGGAGGTGGACGGCGTGGCCGTTTCAGGTGTGAAAAACAGCGAAGCGGCCAGTGCGCGGCTGATCTCGCTGCGATAAATGGCGATCAGTTCCTGGGTGGCGCTGTCGCGATCGACCTGGCCGCCGAGCAGTCTTTGCGCGGCAGTTTTCAAATGCGCGGCGGTGTAGGACCCAGCGGGGTCGGTGGCATTGGCGTAGTGGAAGTGCGCGTACCACAACACCTTGCGGGTCTTGTGATCGAGCACTTCGTACTCATCCAGATAATCTCTGCCCGGCCCTTTGAGTCGACGTCTGGCGGTGGATCTGGCGATGTCGACTTCACCTTTGCTCTTGAGCCATTCAACTCGCGCCGCAGTCGGCGGTTGCTCCTTGACCATGCGGATTCGGGTACTGCGGCCGGTGTCGTAAAGTTCGCTGGCGGCGCTGGTGAGGGTGTCGCGCAATGTGGTGGCCGCGTCGTTGCGCTCTTCTGTGCGGTTGCTCGCCAGCAGCGCCTTGTCGATGGCCTTGACCACGTCGCCGAGACGCGCGGCGTGCTGGTTATAGATCTCCTGGATATCCACCGGAATTCGTTGTGCACGGCTGACGTGCGCTTGCGTGCGGCGTTTGAAATCCGCGAGACCATCAAGCAGCGCCTG
The DNA here is from genome assembly GCF_049897765.1 of Pseudomonas sp. TWP3-2. Classification (NCBI taxonomy): domain Bacteria; kingdom Pseudomonadati; phylum Pseudomonadota; class Gammaproteobacteria; order Pseudomonadales; family Pseudomonadaceae; genus Pseudomonas; species Pseudomonas sp. TWP3-2. Next base: position 134,161 of record NZ_JAFCWW010000002.1, read on the forward strand.
CCCGTTCGTGAGGCTGTCGGCCAGTGTGGCCGGAGTTTTTTTCGGCCCTGCGGACGCTGTAACTCTGCGCAGCCAGACTCCCGGGGTTTTCTGGTGAAAAGTGGCGATCACCTTGCCGGTCAGTGGCGCTTTCACGTCCACCAGATCAGTGTCCTGGCCGTCAGCACTTTTGCGCGACTCACCGACAACCGTGCCTTTGTAGCGGGTCTTGATGATTCTTTTTACGGGCGCCGCTGCAGGTTTCGATGGGCCGGGTGTCGGCTCGATCAGACGCCGCTCCTGCAACAAACGGGTCAGTTCAGACACCGCGTCCTGACTGAATTCGGCTACGCGTACGCGGATATGCTCGAGCCGATCGCCGATGATCTGTTGCGGGTATTCAATCGCCAGATCGCTGAAGCGTTGATCGATGGTGGAAAACTGCTGCGCCAGATTGTCCATCGCCTCAGTGCGTTCGCTCAGGTTATGCCAACTCTCATCACCGCTCAGATCCAGCGCACTGCGGATGTTGACGCTGGCGTCGTTGATCAGCTGGTCGAGTGCGTTGCGTGCCTGTGCTACGTATTGCGTCGTTTCCTCCTTCAGGCACGTTTGCTCGGCCAGGGTGATCTGTAGCAATTTCAAATCATTGAGGCTGAACTGCGGAAGTTTCGCCTTGCGCTCACGGCTGATCTCGCATGCCTCCTTGCCGAGCAGACCGAGCTCTTCAAGACGCGATTGCGCGAGTTGCAGTTTTTCGATGATCCCCTGAGTCAGGTCAGCCATTTTTTCGAAGTGCGCCGAGCGCCCGGGTTGCGGCGCTGACGCTTCTTCGTCCAAAAGCTTGAGGGTTGCGTGCAAGCTGTCGCGAAAGTCCTTCGAGCGCTGATCAAGCCAGGATTGCGCCAGAAACAGCTGGTGCGACAGCCGCTCGACCATGGCCGCGCGATAGCTGGGGACACTCTCCAGAGCGTTCAGCGCCTTCAGTTGCTCGGTGTGGTCGGCGTACTCCCTGAGCTGGGAATCGAGGGTTTGCAGGAAGTAATCGCGCGCGCCGTCAACGGCTGCCGGCTGTGCTGACAGCATCGCCTGCCGGGCATTGAGCAACTGGGCCTGCCTGGCGTCCAGAGTTGCGTCGAAGGCTGATATTTCGGCCTTTTTCTGGCTCAGACGTTGTTTGTTGTCTTGCTGCATCTGCTTGCGCCTGCTGCCCAGTCCACCGCCGCGCAAGCGCAGTCGCAGATCGATGAACCACAGGCCTTTGGCGTCATGCGTCAGCAGCGGCCCGTTGCGCACCGGTTGTTGCCGCGAATCGATAATCTGCACCTGCTCATCGTCGTTGAGGCTCACCTCGAACCAGCGTTCGCCGACGGGCGCGTACCACGTTCGCAGATGGGCATAGAGGTGGCGGTGCACACCGTCAATGGCGGGGCTGGCGAGCCCTTCGGGTTTTTCGACTTTCAGTGTGTCGAGCAGCGTCGCCAGCAGCGGACGCGAGCGACTCAGCGCGCCGATGGTGAGCAGCGAGGTTTCGTGTGCCGCGGGAAATTCCGCGCCACTGACGTCTGCCAGTTGCGTCACCGTGAGCGTCCGGGCAATGGCCTTTGGCGGTGGCGTGATGGCTGTCGGGCGCCGTGCCTGGCGGGTCGATGCCGCGCGGTGCGCGAGCACCGTGCCGAGGGTCAGGAGTAAATCGGTCAGGGCCGACCAGTCGACAGCGCCGGGCTGTTCATTGCGTGCGTCGATCAATGCTTGCAGGTCATCCATGATCTGCCAGATCCACGCGGCCGTACCGATACTGCGCCCCAAAAACGGCAAGGCCGCGTTGAACAGCATCCAGCTCCCGCGTTTGAGTGTGGCCCAGCGCGCTTCGGCGTTGGACACCGATTGCCGGTCGGCTTGAGTGATCAGGGCTTGCACGTTGGCGTCGAACAGCGTTGTCAGCACATCGGTTTCGATGACGTTGTTGTCGGCCAGAGTGACTGCGCCGGTCATGTCCAGCGCGATGGTCGGATCGACCAGCAATTGCGGCACGATCCACACGGAAGGCAGGGTCGCGGGGAACACGTATTGTGAGTAATTGAAGCGCACGCTGTCGGGTAGCCAGGCCAGCACCGCTTGTTTGAGTGTGCGCGAATGTTTGATCGCATACAGCAGATTGGTCCGGCTCGGATACTGCAGCAATGGCGGGTCGAGCAGCGGTCTGTAAAGCAGGCACGGGCCCTTGTCTGCCTGACGTGGCCCGATGACGAACATGTTGGCCACGGTGTCGACCGTGTCGTTGCTGCGATGGGCCATGAACGCCAGCGGGCGGATCACGATGGGCTGGCCATCCACCTCGCGGGCACTAGCGTCAGTGGCAAACGCGGCGACGACATAACGGTAACCTCGCTCGTCCAGTCGTGCTTCACCGCGGATTTTGTACTGCAGCGCGAGCAATGCCAGTTCAATCGGCAACTGATGGGCATACAGCTGACGCAGGGCAGGCGCTTCGCTCGGGTCGTCGATCAGCCGGCGTTTGAGCATCGCCGGATAAGTGCGTCCGATGTCGACAGCCGTCACCAGGGTTTCAAGATAATCGGCCGTCAGCCAGCCGGGAATCGGCGTGCCGTCGACATGGCGCACGGTTTTGATTCCCGTCGGCAGCCCGGCAAGGTTTTGCAGTGCCAGTTCGCTGAGTGACAGGGTCAGGGTGTCCATCTGCCCGGGCAAAACGAATGTGCCCCACACCACCAGGCTGGTGATGGTGATCTCGATGTTTTCGACCTGAATAGCTGCCGTCGCCGGATGATCCTGGCGAATCCGTGTGGTCAGCGCCTCCACCGTAAAGGCGTGGAGACTGCTGACCTCGCGCTGAAAGGTTTTGCCCTTGTTGCGGTTTTGCACAACCGCCAGATCAAGCAAGTGGCGGCTGTAGCAGGCCTGATCAGCGGCGGATGCGCGGTCCAGCCAGCGCGGGAGCAATGGTCGCAGTTGTTCGAAATACTCCTCTGGCTGCACGGCCGTTGGCAGATCGGTTACCTCGTCGGCCACAGCGCTGGTGCCGACGGATGGAGAGACACCGAACGAGCCGATGACATCCGTATCCAGCGCTATCAGCGTACAGGCTTGATAATCGAAGAAATTGCCTTGCGGCTCGAACAGTCGCCATTGCAGATGATTGGCCTGAGTGTTGTTTTCCAGCAGTTTGACCAGAGCCTTGCCGAGCGCATCGAGCGAATCAAAGTGGCGAAATCCCTGGGTGATCGAGTGCGTGGCGATCAGCGTGCGTTGACCCGAGGTCCCCACCAGCACCGCGATGGGCAGCACGTCCAGGTGCGTGCGTTCGGTGGTGTCATCGCGGTCGATGTCGATCAGGCAGGCGCGAATCTTCAACTTGTCGTCGGGCAGCCGCTGTTGCTTGTCGGGAAAGCGGTACACCGCCGCGGCCATGGCCAGTTGCTCGGCGTCCCAGCCCTTGGCATCGGTAATGTTCCACACATTGCGCAAGGCATCCGAGAGTTGATACCAGCGCGGTTGTCCGGGGCTGGTGGCGGTGTTCCAGTAGTCGACCTGTTGTTCCTGATAGGCCACGAACAGCAGCGTGGCGAGCTCGTTGATCAGGCGCCCGACCGCATCGATTTGCACCGGCAAATGCAGGGCCGACCCACCGCCCGTTTGCTGGGTGAGGAAATGCTCACCATCGAACCAGGTCACGCTGCTGCCGTAGATGCCAAGTCGCACCAACACGTCGGTGAGTGATTCAAACCAGTCGGGGCCGGCTGCGACGTGATCTCCCTCAATGTTCCATGTGGGCGTCGCAACCATTGCCAGCTGCGGATCGATGTCGAGATTCGGGTACAAGGTTTTCAGTGCGTGGCGCAGGGTGTTCGAGGCGGTGTCCCTGAGCGTAGGCCCGGACACCAGTTGGGTCTGCAGATCGATGACGTCAGGCTTGGAGATTGCGGACATGGCCGTTCCTTCTCTGTCGGTGGCGGCGCTCACCAACAACGCCGGAGTCGGAGCAGACTAGAATCCCGGCCACGGCCCGGTGCGGTACATAGATATCGCAGGCAAAAAAAGACCCGCTAATGCGGGTCCTGGTCTGATGGGGAGAGCGGCTTCAGCTGACGGACTGGCCTTCAAAACCTTGCAGCACGTTCACCGCATTGATGCCGATTTCTTCTACCGCGTAACCGCCCTCCATGACGAACAGCGCAGGTTTACCGAGCGCGGCGATGCGTTGGCCCATGGCGAGATAATCCGGGCTGTCGAGCTTGAACTGCGAGATCGGATCATCCTTGAACGTATCGACACCCAGCGACACGACGATGACGTCGGCGTCGTAACTTTCGATCTCTTTGCAAGCCTGTTCCAGCGCGGCGCTCCAGGTTTCCCAGCCAGAACCGGCCGGCAGCGGATAGTTGAAGTTGAAGCCCTCACCCGGACCTTCGCCCGGCTCGTCTTCATAACCGAGGAAGAATGGAAATTCTGCTTCCGGGTGGCCATGAATCGACGTGAACAGCACGTCGTTGCGCGCATAGAAAATCGACTGGGTGCCGTTGCCGTGGTGATAGTCGACGTCGAGGATCGCAACTTTTTTATGGCCCTGATCGAGGAACGCCTGCGCGGCAATCGCGGCGTTGTTCAGGTAGCAATAACCGCCCATCAAATCTGCGGCGGCGTGGTGTCCCGGTGGACGACAGAGGGCGAAAGCCGCGCGCGCGCCACGCTGGATCTCGGCCTGTGCGGTCAACGCCACTTGCGCCGCGCTGTACGCTGCTTGCCAGGTACCGGCGGTGATCGGTGCGCCGCCGTCGAAGCTGTAATAGCCGAGCTGGCCGTGCAGGCTGACCGGTTTTATCGCGCGCAAGGTGCGTGTCGGCCATGTATAGGGCAACAAGTCGCCGTCAGTGTTGAATTCGGTCCAGCGTGCCCAGGCACCTTTGAAGAAGTCGAGATAGTCACGGCTGTGAATACGTTCGATCGGCCCGAGACCGAAATCCTGCGGCGCCGCGACCGGGCCGAGGTTTTGCTCCTTCACCCGTTGCAGCACATGGTCGGCACGCGAGGGCATCTCGAAGCACGGCTTGAGCTGGCCATCGATCAGTTCGCAGCGGCCGTGGTGCAGGTGGTGATCGTCCGAGTAGATCGTCAGCATTTGTTGTTCTCCGCAGGGCTGATTCGGTGGCCTGTAGTGTCGCGGCGGATGCTGATTCGGAGAACGGCAGGAGCGGCCAAAAGGGGATTGATCTGGCCAAAACCGCTGACCGGAATTCGCCCCGCTTCGCGCAGAGCCGGCGCCCCTGCGCAGGGCGCCGCAGGAGGCTTCAGCGGCCGGTTACGGCCTTGTCTGCCTCGGGTGCATGGCGCTCGAGAGCTTCCAGCAGGTCCGGTCGTTGACGTTGGCCGATGACTTTGCGCAGCTCACTGTAGGCGTCTGCCGAGCACTCTCGGCCCAAAGTCGGGTCAGCACCCTTGTCCAGCATCAAGGTGAACAGTTCAAGCGTCTGCTGCTGATTGAGCGCAAGTCCCAGCTCTTCGCGAGGCGCCTGACTGGCCAGCAGGAACAAGGCTGACTGGGTTCGGTCGCCTTCAGTGCAGCGTCCTCTTGGATAGACCAGATTGAGCTTTGCACCCGCTTCGACCAGACGTTTTGCCGCCGGGTAATTGTTGCGATAAATCGCTTCGTACAGCGCGGTTTTCTGCTCTCTGTCCTCGCGCCGATCAAGGTCTTGTGGATAGTTGAGCAGCCAGTTGAACGCTGCAGAGTCTTTGACTGAAGCTCGCTGCATCAGCAGGGTTTGGCCGCTTGCGTCAGGCTCGTCGATGGCTGCACCAGCGGCCAGTAGAAATTGCGTGCGCTGCGCCCTCTCGGGGTTGGCGTCAGCCTTGATGTCTTTGTTGAATGCCTGCATCACCAGCGGTTCGCTGCCATTGATTCCGCTGGTCGCAGCGCCACGTTCAAGCAACAGACGCGCAATCGGGAAATTCGGCGCGTCCAGTGCACGCAGCAGGGCACTGCGGCCATCCTCGCCCAGGGTCTTGGCTTGAAGGCCGCTGTCGAGCAGTTGCCGCACGCGTGGTTCGTCCTGATTGTCGACAGCCTCAATCAACGGCCACTGGGCCTGGCAGGCCTGCGGGTCGGCCTGGGTGAGGCCGAGATTTTTCAGTACACGCTCAGGAACACTCAGATTGCGTTGCAGACGCAGCCCACAGTAGATCCGGTAATACTCCTGCGCCAATGCGTAATGCGTGGTGTAGGCCGGCGACTTTTCATAGGCCTTCCACGCTTGGTCCGCGAGGTTCAGATACACCGGAATGCGTTGCGGTGCGCGCCGTACAACCTCCAGCAGCCATTGCCGTGAACCCTCGTCCGGCGCCAGTTGGCTCTTCCAGTAGGCAATGTCATTGAGCTGGCCGATGAATTCCGGCTGATCGGCACCGATGCGGCGAAAGTCCTGATTCAAGAACAGCTCATCGACTTTCTTCAGTCCCGGCCCTTTGTCGCTGGCCGTGCTCAGTTGCCGATGCAGCTCCCAAAGTTGCAGGGCGCCGTCGCCGGCAAGGTATGGTCGCGGATCGACTTCGATGCTCAGCGGTGCGTCGGGCACGCGGTAGCGCATGGCGTTGCGGGCGCCTTCGATGCCCTTGAGCCAAGAGTCGAGCACTGGGGCAGGGGTGTCCTGCAACGGCTGGAATGACAACAGGTGATCGTTGCGCACCCGACCCAGGGCGAGCAGCGGCGTGCCGGGTGCGCGCCAGTCGATCAGCAGATAGCGCTTGCTTTCCCAGCCGTTGGTTTTGGCGCACTCGAAACTCAGGGTATCGACCACGATGCCGGGCGCGATATCGGTGCGAGCAGCCGACGTGCCCAGATTCAGATACTGAAATTCAGTGATGCAACTGCGAAACTCGTCGCCGCTGAGCAGCGGGATCGGCCCCAGTTTATGCAGGCGCTCGCGGTAGTCCTGATCGCGATAGACGTTCAGGTAGAACAGACCACGAAAGCCGCTGAGCAAACCCGTCAGCGGCGTTGCAACACCGGGCGTTTCGGCGGCGGCTGGAATCGGGATGATGGTGCGGGCGTACTCGGGTGCATCGACCACAGCTTTGGGTGGCAGCCCCCACCAGTTCAGTTCAATGGCGTTGGCGGCCATCGGCAGGTTGAGCAGAACAGCGAGCAGCACAAGGTGCGCAGAGGAACGAAAAAAGGCCATCAAGCTAAAACGCCGGCGACATGATTGGCCGCGTAATGTAGTGCAGTCGCCGGCGCGCCGCCTGATTTATCTCAAGGCCTGAACTGACTCGGCGCCACACCGCTCCAGCGCACGAATGCATGGCGGAAACTTGCGGTCTCGCTGAAGCCCAGGGTTTCGGCGATGCGGTAGATCGGCAGCTGCTCTTCGCAGAGCATTTGCTTGGCGCGTTCAAAGCGTAATTCGTCGAGCAGTTCCTGATAGCTGCACCCCAGATCCTTGAGGTGCCGGCGTAGCGTGCGCGGTGAGCACTTCATCTGTTGCGCCAGACCTTCCAGCCCCGGTGCGGCGTTGAGTTGTGCGCCAAGCAACTGGCGAATCCGCCCCAGCCACGCCTGGCGGCCGGTGAACTCGGTGTTCTGCTTGCGACAGCGTTCGGCCATGGCCTGATGGGTAATTACGTCGGCCAGCGGCAACGGCTGATCGAGCCAGCGCCGGTCGAAGGCGAAGGCGTTGTCCTTGGCCGCGAAGTGCAGCGGGCAGGCGAAGTGTTCGGCGTAGCTGTCGCGGTAGTCCGGCGCGGCGTGTTCGAAGCGGGTGGCGAGCAGTGGCAGCGCGTGCCCAAGCAGGTCGTCGCAAATGACCTTCAGCGAGACCAGACAGAATTCGGCATTGAACACCGCCATCGCCGGGCTCTCGCGATAATCGGCCGCGACGAACCAGACGCGCTCGCCGTCGTCCTCAAGACTCAGCTCGAAAAGTGTTCCCAACAGCGCCGGATAACGGATCGCCAAGCGCAAAGCGTCACCGAAGGTGGCACTGGTGAGCAGTGCATAACCGAGCATGCCGTAGGACGAAACATGCATGCGCCGCCCCAGTTCGAGGCCGATGTCACGCTTGAGCGCGACCGCGTTGGCACACACCTGCATCTCCTGATTGGTGGTGATGCGCGTGTCCGCCCGGCTCAGATCCGCCGCACTGATGCCGCTGCCGGCCAGCAACGCCTCGCTGGACAGGCTTTGGGCCTTGAAGGTATTGAGCACCAGCGAGACGGCGTTGAGGGTGGTGAGGTGGGAGTGGAGCATGGGCGACTTCCAGCCTTGGGATGACTGGAACGCAGCAAGTTATATGCCGGGAGATATCCTGGTGGGGGCTAGCCTGCTGGCTCCCACCTGGGGATCGTGTTGTGTCAGATGAGTTCGCCGCACAGGTCGAGTTCGACCAGTCGGCGCACTTCAGCGGTTGCAAGCCCCGCACCCAGCAATCCATGCAATTTGCCAAACGCCGCCTCACGGGTCATGCCACCCCCGGACAACACGCCAACCCCGCGCAAACGGCTGCCAGCCTCGTACACATCCAGTTCAACCCCGCCTTCATGGCACTGCGTCACCGCAACCACCACCACGGCGTTATCCCGCGCGCGGCCGAGGCTGGCGAGGAATTCGGGATTGTCGCTCGGCCCGGTGCCGCTGCCGTAGCACTCCAGCACCAGCCCCTGAATGCCGCTGTCGAGCAAGCCATCCAGAACTCCGGCGCTGATACCGGGGAACAACGGCAGAACCGCGACGTTCGCCAGTTGCTTGGGCTGGTTGTAGTTCAGCGCGGCTGGCACGGACGCAGCTTTCACGCCGCCACCCTGACGCTCCAGACGTTTGAACGGGTGCCGACCAAAACTGCGCACTTTCGCGCAGCGCGTCGGTGCCAGCAGCTCACCGTGGAAGTACAAATGCACGCCCGGCGCCAGGCCCTGGCCGAGGGCGACCAGTGCGCCTCCAAGGTTTTCCCAGGCATCGCTGTCGGTGACCCCGGCCGGCAGCATCGAGCCGGTGAAGCACACGCGGGCGTGCAGGCCGAGCAGTTGGAAACTCATGGCCGCCGCGCTGTAGGCGAGGGTGTCGGTGCCATGCAGGATCAGCACGCTGTCGCAGCCCTGGACATCCACGGCATCGACCACCGCTTCACGCAGTTGCTGCCAGTAGGCCGGGGTCATGTTGGCGCTGTCGATCAGCGGCGACATCTCGCGGAAACGCCACTGCGGTACCACCAGCTCAGGCTGGCTGTGCAGGTAATCGCGCATCCGCGCTTCGAAACCGGAGGCCGGGGCCAGGCCGTTGGCGCTGGCCTGCATGCCGATGGTGCCGCCGGTGTAGAGCACCATGACGTGCTGAGCGGCAGGGTAGGTCGAGGAATTCATGGGGAGTTCTCCTGAACGATGGCAGCGTGCGGTCGAGCATGACGCCGACCACACGCTGTGTCACGCCGGGCGCGTGGAGTGCACCCGGTTTTTACCCGATCAGCGTTGCGCTGCGGGTACGCCTTGCGGCTGTTTTTCAGTCTTGGTGACAGCCGGCGGATTGGCTGGCCAGGCTTTCAGATCCAGGTCCAGATCCGGGAACTTGCTCGAATCAAACACCGGGGTCTTGATGCCTGCTGCGCGCTGGTCATCGTAGTCACGCAGGATGCGCATGCCGACCTTGAACAGCATGAACAGCGCGATCAGGTTGACGAACGCCAGCATGGTCATAGTGATGTCGGCAAAGGCGAACACGGTGCCGAGGTTCTCGATGGCACCCCAGAAGATCAACACCAGTACCAGCGCGCGGTAACCGATCAGCGCCTTGCGGTTTTCACCGATCAGGAAGCGCAGATTGCTTTCGCCCAAGTAGTAGTTGTAGAGGATCGAGGTGAACACGAACAACGCCAGTGCGACCGAGATGAACATGCGGCCCCATTCACCGACCACGGCGGCCAACGAGTTTTGCGTCAGGGCAATGCCGTCGCCTTCGAAGCCCGGGGTGTAGAAACCCGAGAGCAGGATCAGCAACGCGGTGCAGGTGCAGATCACGAAGGTATCGAGGAACACGCTGAACGCCTGAACCACGCCTTGCGCAACCGGGTGTTCAACCGAAGCCACGGCGGCCACGTTTGGCGCACTGCCCAGACCCGCTTCGTTGGCGAACACACCACGCTTCACGCCCATCACGATGGCGCTGCCGATCAGACCGCCGAACGCTTGGTCGAGGCCGAAAGCGCTCTTGACGATGGTCATCAACATGGCTGGCACGTGGTCGAATTGCAGGACGATCACGTAAATGGTCACGCCGATGTAAACCAGGGTTTTGACCGGCACCAGCAGGTCAGCGACCTTGGCGATGCGCTTGATCCCACCGATGAACACCAGACCCAGCAGTACCGCCAGACCGAGGCCGGTGTAGGTGGTGTCGAGGCCGAAGGCGTTGTTCAGCGAGTGGGTTACGGCGTGGGCCTGCAGTCCGTTAAAGGCGAAACCGAAGGTCACCAGCAACAGGAACGCCATGATCATGCCCAGCCAGCGCTTCTGCAGACCGTGCTGGATGTAGTAGGACGGGCCGCCGCGGTAGGTACCGTCGGTATTTGTGCGTTTGTAGAGCTGGCCGAGGGAGCATTCGAAGAAGCTGCTGGACATGCCGACCAGTGCGGTCACCCACATCCAGAACACCGCACCTGGCCCACCAAGGGTCACCGCGATGCCGACACCGGCGATGTTGCCTGCACCGACGCGGCCGGCGAGGCTGAGCATCAGGGCCTGGAACGAGCTGAGTTGCCCGGCGCTGCTTTTCAGGCTGTCGCGGAACACCGCGAACATGTGGAAGAAGTGGCGCAATTGAACGAAACGCGAGCGAATCGTGAAGTAGCTACCGAGCCCGACAATGAGCACGATCAGTACTTTCCCTGAGAGGAAGTCGTTGATGACTTCGAGCATGGATTTTTCCTCGCTGTTTTTTGTGTAAGCAAATTCTGGATGTTCAGAAACATCGCGTTACACCGGTCTGCGCGCGGCACGACAGGCGAGGCGAGGGTTTCGTCCCGGATCCATTTCGCGGGTTTGTTATTAGTTCGGGTTTCGCATGGGTTGTGGCCTCGTTACCGACGACCGCTCACGCGAAGAGGGGCGGCACTATACCGATCAGTGCGGCGCCCGTCTGCACGGTAGTGGTGCAAGCGACGAAACGAGGTGCTGCAAAATCAACAGATCGCAGCCTTCGGCAGCCTCTACAGGTGTACGTCAAACTCTGTAGGAGCTGCCGAAGGCTGCGATCTTGGCGGCATCAGAAACACAAGTCATTCAGAGGCATATCCCGCAAACAAGTTAAAAAAAAGGGCTTGGAGACTGAGTCCCCAAGCCCTCAAAAGGTGAGAGGTGTCTAGTCCCTCGACCTGGTGAGCGGTGCTACCAATAACGCGTCGGCTCAGGCTTTGAGCGGAACCAGACGCGGAGCAATCATGTTTTCCGGGCGCAGGATGTCGGCGAGCATGGCTTCGTCGAGCAGGCCTTCTTCGCGCACCAGTTCCAGCACGCCGCGGCCGCTGGCCAGAGCGAGGCCGGCGATACGCGTGGCGTTTTTGTAGCCGATGTACGGGTTCAGTGCGGTAACCAGACCGATCGAGTGTTCGACCAGTTCACGGCAGCGTGCTTCGTTGGCGGTGATGCCGACGATGCAGTGTTCGCGCAGCATGTCCATGGCGCGTTGCAGCAGGCGGATCGAGTCGAAGATCTTGAACGCGATCAGCGGCTCCATCACGTTCAATTGCAGTTGGCCGCCTTCGGCTGCCATGGTCAGGGCCAGGTCGTTACCGATGACCTGGAACGCCACCTGGTTCACGGCTTCCGGGATAACCGGGTTGACCTTGCCGGGCATGATCGAGCTGCCAGGCTGACGCGCTGGCAGGTTGATTTCGTTGATGCCGGTGCGTGGGCCGCTGGACAGCAGGCGCAGGTCGTTGCAGATTTTCGACAGCTTGACCGCGGTGCGCTTGAGCATGCCGGAGAACAGCACGAAGGCGCCCATGTCGGAAGTGGCTTCGATCAGGTCGGCCGCTGGCACCAGCGGTTGACCGCTGATCAGTGCCAGACGCTCGACAGCCAGTGCCTGATAGCGCGGGTCGGCGTTGATGCCGGTGCCGATCGCGGTACCGCCCAGGTTGACTTCAGTCAGCAGTTCCGGGGCCAGCGTCTTCAGACGGGCCAGGTCTTCGCCCATGGTGGTGGCGAAAGCACGGAATTCCTGACCGAGGGTCATCGGCACGGCGTCTTGCAGCTGGGTACGACCCATCTTCAGAACGTGGTTGAATTCTTGACCCTTGGCTGCGAACGCCTGAATCAGGCTGTCGAGGCTGGCCAGCAGCGCGTCGTGACCCAGCAGCAGACCCAAACGGATCGCGGTCGGGTAGGCGTCGTTGGTCGACTGCGCCATGTTCACGTCGTCGTTCGGGTGCAGGTATTGGTATTCGCCTTTCTGGTGACCCATGGCCTCCAGTGCGATGTTGGCGATGACTTCGTTGGCATTCATGTTGGTCGAAGTGCCAGCGCCGCCCTGAATCATGTCCACCACGAACTCTTCGTGGAAATCGCCGCGGATCAAACGTGCACAGGCTTCGCTGATGGCAGCGTGTTTGGCTTCGCTCAGGTGACCCAGCTCACGGTTGGCGTCAGCGGCGGCCTGTTTGACCATCGCCAGGCCAACAACCAGTTTCGGGTAATGCGAAATCGGAACGCCGGAGAGGCGGAAGTTGTTCACCGCTCGCAGGGTCTGGATGCCGTAATACGCTTGAGCCGGTACTTCGAGGGCGCCAAGCAGGTCGTTTTCTGTGCGGAATGATGCAGCGGAGGACATGATGGAAATCATCTCGATATGGACCCGGTCTGTGCCGGAACGCTGCGAATGCTAGGCTTGTGGGAAATTTTGGGCCAATGCTGTTAAGCGCTGCCCTATGCATATTCGGCATAATGCCCGTGTGACGCCGCGTGTGCGGCAGACGTGTGACCTGTTTTGGTGCGTGTCCGGGAGGACAGGATGAATCTGGAAAGCAAGTGGCTCGAGGACTTCAGTGCTCTGGCCGCCACCCGCAGCTTCTCGCAAGCAGCGGAGCGCCGCTTCGTGACGCAACCGGCGTTCAGTCGGCGGATCCGCAGCCTAGAAGCGGCGCTGGGGCTGACGCTGGTCAATCGCTCGCGCACGCCGATCGAACTGACGGCGGCGGGGCAGTTGTTTCTGGTGACCGCGCGCACCGTGGTCGAACAGCTCGGTGAAGTGCTGCGGCATCTGCATCATCTGGAGGGCGGGCAGGGCGAGGTGATTCAAGTGGCGGCGGCGCATTCGCTGGCATTGGGCTTCTTTCCGCGCTGGATCGCACAACTGCGCAACGACGGACTGAACATCGCCACGCGGCTGGTGGCAACCAACGTAGGCGATGCGGTCCACGCGCTGCGTGAAGGTGGCTGCGATCTGATGCTGGCGTTCTACGACCCGGACGCCGCGATGCAGATGGACCCGGAGATCTTTCCGTCGCTGCATCTGGGCCAGACCGAAATGCTTCCGGTGTGCGCGGCGGACGCCGATGGCAAGCCGTTGTTCGATCTCGAAGGCGAGCACAGTGTGCCGCTGCTGGCTTACAGCGCCGGGGCGTTTCTCGGTCGTTCGGTCAACGGTTTGCTACGCCAGCGTGGGCTGCGCTTCACCACCATCTATGAAACGGCGATGGCCGACAGCCTTAAGAGCATGGCGCTTGAAGGTCTCGGCATCGCCTGGGTGCCACAACTGAGCGTGCGCAATGAACTCGCCCGTGGCGAACTGGTGGTCTGCGGCGGTCCGCAATGGCATGTGCCGCTGGAGATTCGCCTGTATCGCTGCGCGCTGGTGCGCAAGGCCAATGTGCGGTTGTTGTGGCGCAAGTTGGAGGGCGGTGCGGCGAGCGGTAATAACTGAGTGAAAGAAAGCAGAGGCGCAAGTTGTTTCTCGCCTCTGCCTGGCCGCTGGAAGAGCGCTCAGTCTCTGTTGACCAAAAGGGCTGTGTTTCCAGGTACCCCAGACAGCCTTTCTGGCTTTTTCTGTGGTTAACCCGGATGGGCACAGGTTGTCAGGGTAATTGTGATGTGGATTGGATGATCAGAAGTGCCACGGGTGTAAATCAGTTTCAGTCATCATCATCATCGGGACGTGGCGTACTTGTTCTGATGATTGGCCCGTTGAGATAGTTACGAATGTTCTGTCTGTTTTTATCGCTAAAACGGTTGGCATTACCACGTAATGGTGAGGATTCAGCAGTCATGACCGTTTCGCTCCACCAACCGTTGTACAGAACCTCGCTGTCTGCATGGGTTGCACCGAACATGTGGCCTGCTTCGTGAGCAGGGGTCATGTCACTTGTTATTGAAGCTATACCCGCATAGCCCTTGAATTGGGCGATACCCAGTATGCTTTGGTTTATATTATTGCGGGTCAGCAATAAATACTTGTTGAATCGTGTGTGCGAGTCATGCAGGAGTTGGGGGCCAAAATGGTTGTTTAACTTTTCTTTCCAGGCGGCCAAAGTAACAGTGGAAGAGATGTTTTTATAATCACAGTCACTCAAGGCCTTTGCTTCTGACGGAGTGAACATATTGACTGTTAATTTACGGTTGGAGCAGTTCTGGATTTCGTCGGCAAACCAGGAGAAATGGGTTTCGTACAATTTTTGTCTGCTGTAGTTCGATAAGTCCTCATGCATGAAGACATTCAGTGTTAAAGGCTGGTTGGCCATGTTCAAATCCTTTTGATGATTTCAATTAACTTGGTAGTTGTGGGCAGGTCTGATGGTTTCGACTATTCTGCCATTGGATTTTTGGAAGTGTTTTCAATATAGATTTGTTGGCTGTGCAATATCAGCATCCTTGTTTTTACTATTTGATTCCCTGTGTTTTAAATGTGGTGTTGCTTTATATCATTTGGTTTTTATTGATGCTCTGAGAATGTTTTGAATTTTATTGCATGACGTCATAAGGAAGTTTAAGTACGCTCCTCCATTCAATGTGTAGACCATGCTTCACGCATGAAAAATCGAAGAAATATTCTTGAACCTCGAGTCAGCAAAATGTGTAGTTCCGGGCACAAGACAGATGGTCGTGACGGGGGCTGTTTATTGCTTTCATTGCGGTATACTGCGCGGCCTTCGGCCGGTTCGCCCGGCCATTTTTCCTACAACAAGCCACGCATTTCTGCGTGGCTTGTCGTTTTTGACGCGCCTGCGGGCGCCCAGAGAGAAGAGGCACGACGATGAGTGCACTGGTTGGCGTGATCATGGGCTCCAAGTCCGATTGGTCCACCCTTAGCCACACCGCCGATATGCTGGAAAAGCTCGGCATCCCTTACGAGGTGAAAGTGGTCTCTGCCCACCGCACCCCGGATCTGCTGTTCCAGTACGCCGAAGAGGCCGAAAGCCGTGGCATCGAGGTGATCATCGCCGGTGCCGGTGGCGCGGCCCACTTGCCAGGCATGTGTGCGGCCAAGACCCACCTGCCGGTGTTGGGCGTGCCGGTGCAGTCGTCGATGCTCTCGGGCGTTGATTCGCTGCTGTCCATTGTGCAGATGCCAGCAGGCATTCCGGTCGCTACTCTGGCCATCGGCAAGGCCGGCGCGATCAATGCTGCGCTGCTCTCGGCGAGCATCCTCGGCGCCAAGCATCCACAATTCCACGCGGTGCTGAAAACCTTCCGTGCCGAGCAGACAGACAGCGTCCTGGACAATCCAGACCCACGTATTGCCTGAGGTTGTTGAGATGAAGATCGGTGTAATCGGTGGCGGCCAGTTAGGTCGCATGTTGGCCTTGGCGGGCACTCCGCTGGGCATGAACTTCGCTTTCCTCGACCCGGCGCCGGACGCTTGCGCGGCCGCATTGGGCGAACACCTGCGCGCCGATTACGGCGATCAGGATCATCTGCGCCAGCTCGCCGATGAAGTCGATCTGGTGACCTTCGAATTCGAAAGCGTTCCTGCTGAAACCGTGGCATTCCTCTCGCAATTCGTCCCGGTCTACCCGAGCGCCGAAGCCCTGCGCATCGCGCGTGATCGCTGGTTCGAGAAGAGCATGTTCAAGGATCTGGGGATTCCGACCCCGGCATTTGCTGACATTCAGTCGCAAGCCGATCTGGATGCCGCAGTCGCTGCAATCGGTCTGCCGGCCGTGCTGAAAACCCGCACTCTGGGTTACGACGGCAAGGGCCAGAAAGTCCTGCGCACACCGGAAGATGTGGTCGGCACCTTCGCCGAACTGGGCAGCGTCGCCTGCTTGCTGGAAGGCTTCGTGCCTTTCACTGGTGAAGTGTCGCTGATTGCTGTGCGTGCTCGCGATGGCGAAACGAAGTTCTACCCGTTGGTGCACAACACCCACGACAGCGGCATCCTCAAACTGTCGGTCGCCAGCACCGATCACCCGTTGCAGGCCCTGGCCGAAGACTATTCCAGCCGGGTACTCAAGCAGCTGGATTACGTCGGCGTGATGGCGTTCGAGTTCTTTGAAGTCGACGGTGGCCTCAAGGCCAACGAAATCGCCCCGCGCGTGCATAACTCCGGGCACTGGACCACCGAAGGTGCCGAGTGCAGTCAGTTCGAAAACCATCTGCGGGCGGTTGCCGGTCTGCCGCTGGGTTCGACAGCCAAGGTTGGCGAAAGCGCGATGCTCAACTTCATCGGCGTGGTTCCACCGGTTGAGAAAGTCATCGCCATCGACGATTGCCACCTCCATCACTACGGCAAGGCCTTCAAGGCCGGGCGCAAGGTCGGTCACGCCAACCTGCGCTGCGCCGACATGGCGACCCTCAAGCAGCAAATCAGCAAGGTCGAAGCGCTGATCGCCGAGTAAAACAGTTTCATGTGGCAGCGGCGGAACCATTACGGGCCGCCGTTCTCTCATGGCAGGATGCCAAAGTCTGACTAGGCTTTGGCATATCTACCAAATCAGAGGGAAATGCCATGGGAATTATCGGAACCATCTTTATCGGCTTGATCGTCGGCCTGCTGGCTCGGTTCCTGAAACCGGGCGATGACAGCATGGGCTGGATCATGACCATCCTGCTCGGTATCGGCGGTTCGCTGGCGGCCACTTACGGCGGCCAGGCTCTGGGCATCTATCGCGCGGGCGAAGGCGCAGGTTTCCTCGGCGCGCTGGTCGGTGCGGTCGTGTTGCTGGTGATCTACGGCCTGATCAAAAAGAACTGATCCAAAGCGACAAAGCCCTCTCGGCCAATCGGGTCGGGAGGGCTAGAATGCTCGGCGTTGTGCATACCCTTCTATAAACCGAGCACCTTCATGCGCCGTCTTTTATTGACTCTCCTTTTGCTGGGCAGCGGTCTCGCCCACGCCGGCGAATTGCCGGAAACCGACTGGCTCGACCTGATGCCCAAGTCGGATCAGAAAGCCCTCGAGGCCATGCCTGAAATCGACCACGACTCCCCGGAAGCTACCGGCACCTTCACCGAGAAGGGCGGGATGAAGCAGGCCAAAGGTTTGCCGGCGGTGATGTATTCGACCAAAACCGTGGCGTCGATGAACGACAAACACATCCGCATCGGTGGTTATCCGGTGCCGCTGGAATCCGATGCCAAAGGTCGCAGCACACTGTTCTTCCTCGTACCGTATCCGGGCGCGTGCATCCACGTGCCGCCACCGCCGCCGAATCAACTGGTGCTGGTGCGGTATCCGAAAGGTTTGAAGCTGGACGACATCTACACGCCGTTATGGGTGACAGGCACGCTGAAGGTCGAGAAAGTCAGCAATGACCTGGCCGATGCGGCTTATGCCCTGGATGCCGACAAGGTGCGGGTGGTGGAAGAATCTGATCTTTAACACGTACCGAACAAATCTAGAGTGAACCCCTGTGGCGAGGGGATTTATCCCCGTTGGGTCGCGGAGCGGCCCCGGCTTTTTAATTCAAGAGCAGGGGCCTGCTGCCCAGTCCAACGGGGATAAATCCCCTCGCCACAAAGGCGCACTCCTACATTGGATTTGCGCTGTGGCCTAGAGCGGTTTCGAACCGATGCTGACGCCCATCGTGTGACTGGCGCCGGACGCCAGGTTCACCACATCACCCATCACATTCGCCGTCTCGATACACAACATCCGCTGCCAGCCGTCATCGGCCATATCACTGAGTGCAGCGGCGCGGTCGATCCACGGATTCCAGATCACCGCCGTGCGCGAACCGGTGGTGGTCAGCACAATCTGTCGCTCCCACGCCGGATCAACGATGCTCAACTGCGGCGGCGCATTCAGATAGATGCGGTCGGTCTCCCCGGCAAAGCGCAGATCGCCTTGCTGGGTATGCGTGTTCCAGTCGTCCAGCGTTTCGATGTAATCCAGACCATCCACACCTTCGACGCGCACATTGCGAACATCGCTGACGGCGAAGTAGGTGTGCAACGCCTGACTGAGGCTGACGGTTTCGCTGCCACGGTTGTGGCTGCTCAGGCTGATGTGCAGCTGCTCATCGAGACGCAACGTCAGCGTCAGATCCACTTGATGCGGCCAGCCGGGAAAACCGCCTTCAGGGTACGGCAGCTTGAATTCGACCTTCAGGCCATCGCCTTCAGCCTCGATGCCACCCAACTCCCAGTCCATCGCCCGGACAAAACCGTGAGCGCCAGCAGGTTCTGCGCTGGTGCGCATCGCCTGAACGCTTTCGGGGTTGCGCGCGAAGATGCCGAACCACGGCCAGCACACCGGCACGCCGGCGCGGATGCTCTTGCCGGTCTTGAACTCGGCCTTGTCGTTGAGCCAGATCAGCGGCGGCTGGCCGTCGACCTGATAACTGAGAATGTGCGCGCCTTGCTGGGCCACCAGCACTTCGGCCTGACCGTGACGAATGCGCCAGCAGTTCAGTTCATCGAGTTTCACGGCTTCAACGTTGGGCGTGCTCATGGGACGGCTCTCGATCAGACACTTGGACGACTATCGACCGCAAAACGGCCGCGATGTTTAACGCGCGCGCGGCGGAACCGAGCGGGTGCGACCGCTGCCATCAATGGCGACGAACACAAACACCGCTTCGGTGACCTTGCGCCACTCGCTGGACAGCGGATCGTCGCTCCACACCTCGACCATCATCTGGATCGAGCTGCGGCCGATTTCCAGGGTCTGGGTATAAAAGGACAATTGCGCGCCAACGGCGACCGGCACCAGGAACGCCATGCGGTCAATCGCAACGGTCGCGACGCGGCCACCGGCCACGCGGCTGGCCATGGCCGTGCCGGCCAAATCCATCTGCGCTACCAGCCAGCCGCCGAAAATATCGCCAAAGCCGTTGGTTTCGCGCGGGAGTGCGGTGATTTGCAGGGCCAGGTCGCCTTGCGGGATCGGATCTTCTTGTTCGAGCTCTATCATGCCGGGGGTGCCTCTGACCCGTGACTCTTCTTTGGTGCTGCTGGTGGTAGCCGTCTTCGGGAAAAACGATTCAGCACCGAACATACTACGTTCGTCACGTTTTCCATAAGGCGCCTGAGAGGGAAACTCTGCGAAACCGACTGACGTCTCCAGCGACGTTTTCGCACAGCAACCCCTTACAAACCGGTGCAGGTTGCGAGTATATCGGTCGGTAGACTCCGCGACGACCGTCCGGTTCTCATTTCGACCGTCAATTACGCGCCTCTATGTGCTTTTTCGAACAATTTGCTATGGTGCCGAACCTGCCCGAGCCACAGCCAGCGTTGTTGTGGCGGCAGATCCGACTATAAGAGAAGACCTCGCCATGACCTCAGCGCCTTCGAGCCTCGCGCAGCCCGACCAACCCGCACGACCGTTGACCCGCAATGACTACAAGACTCTGTCGCTATCGGCCTTGGGGGGCGCGCTGGAGTTTTACGATTTCATCATCTTCGTGTTCTTCGCCACTGTAGTCGGCAAGCTGTTCTTCCCGGCCGACATGCCGGAGTGGCTGCGCCTGATGCAGACCTTCGGCATCTTCGCCGCCGGTTACCTCGCGCGGCCGCTGGGCGGCATTGTCATGGCGCACTTCGGCGACCTGCTGGGGCGCAAGAAGATGTTCACCCTGAGCATTTTCATGATGGCCGTGCCGACCCTGATCATGGGGCTGCTGCCGACCTACGCGCAGATCGGCATGTGGGCACCGATCCTGCTGCTGGTGATGCGCGTGATCCAGGGCGCGGCGATTGGCGGTGAAGTACCGGGCGCGTGGGTCTTCGTTTCCGAACACGTTCCGCAAAGGCACATGGGCTACGCCTGCGGCACCCTCACCAGCGGTTTGACTGCCGGCATCCTGCTCGGCTCGCTGGTCGCCACCGCGATCAACAGCATTTATACGCCAGTGGAAGTCTCGGACTACGCCTGGCGGATTCCATTCCTGCTCGGCGGCGTGTTCGGCCTGTTCTCGGTCTACCTGCGCCGCTGGCTGCACGAAACTCCGGTGTTCGCCGAACTGCAACAGCGCAAAGCCCTGGCCGAAGAAGTGCCGCTGCGCGCAGTGCTGCGTGATCATCGCGGAGCGATTGCAATCTCGATGCTGCTGACCTGGCTGCTGTCGGCCGGGATCGTCGTGGTGATCCTGATGACTCCGACCGTGTTGCAAACGGTTTACCACTTCTCGCCGACCATGGCGTTGCAATCCAACAGCCTGGCCATCGTGTTCCTGAGCATTGGCTGCATTATCTCCGGCGCACTGGCCGATCGCTTCGGCGCGGGTCGCGTGTTCGTCTTCGGCTGCCTTGGTCTTTTGATCAGCTCGTGGACCTTCTATCACAGCCTCGCCGATCACCCGAACTGGCTGTTCCCGCTGTATGCGCTGACCGGGTTCCTGGTCGGCACCATCGGCGCAGTGCCATACGTGATGGTCAAAGCATTCCCGCCAGTCGTGCGTTTCAGCGGCTTGTCGTTTTCCTACAACGTCGCCTACGCGATCTTCGGCGGCCTGACTCCTATGGTCGTCAGCCTGCTGCTCAAAGAAAGCCCGATGGGGCCTGCTTACTATGTGGCGGTGCTCTGCGGCATGGGGATTCTGGTGGGGGCGTGGTTGTGGAATAAGGGGCGCTGATCCGGAAATTATCGGCAGCTGTACCGGCCCAATCGCTAGCCTGCTAGCGATTAGGGTCGAATGAATCATCCTGTAAAAACTCCGAATGCTGGCCTTTCATCCAATTGTCATATTTCAGCCATAGAGTGTTCACACGGCCTGCTGATACTTGGCCCCGACTTAACACACCCTATCTGCTAGGAGTAAGGCATGAAACTGAAGCGTTTGATGGCGGCAATGACTTTTGTCGCTGCTGGCGTTGCGACTGCCAACGCGGTTGCCGCTGTTGACCCTGCGATCCCGAGCTACACCAAGACCACTGGTGTGTCGGGCAACCTGTCCAGCGTCGGCTCCGATACTCTGGCCAACCTTATGACCCTGTGGGCTGAGAACTACAAAAAAGAATACCCGAACGTAAACATCCAGATTCAGGCCGCCGGTTCGTCGACCGCGCCACCTGCGTTGACTGAAGGCACCGCTAACCTGGGCCCGATGAGCCGCAAGATGAAGGACAACGAGCTGCAGGCTTTCGAAACCAAGTACGGCTACAAGCCAACTGCAATCCCGGTTGCCGTGGATGCCTTGGCTGTATTCGTTCACAAGGACAACCCGATCCAGCACCTGACCATGGAACAGGTTGACGCGATCTTCTCGTCCACTCGTCTGTGCGGCGCAAAAGCCGACGTGAAAACCTGGGGCGACCTGGGTGTGACCGGCGACCTGGCCAACAAGCCGGTGCAACTGTTCGGTCGTAACTCGGTATCCGGCACTTATGGCTACTTCAAGGAAGAAGCCCTGTGCAAAGGTGACTACAAGCCTAACGTCAACGAACAACCAGGCTCGGCTTCGGTTGTGCAGTCGATCAGCTCTTCGCTGAACGGCGTTGGTTACTCGGGCATCGGCTACAAGACCGCTAGCGTGAAAACCGTTGCTCTGGCCAAGAAAGGCAGCACCGAGTTCATCGAAGACACCGAAGAGAACGCCCTGAACGGCAAGTATCCGCTGTCGCGTTTCCTCTACGTGTACGTCAACAAAGCCCCGAACAAGCCTCTGGCCCCGCTGGAAGCCGAGTTCGTGAAGCTGATTCTGTCCAAGCAGGGTCAGGAAGTTGTGGTGAAAGACGGCTACATCCCACTGCCAGCCAAGGTTGCTGCAAAAGCACTGGCTGACCTGGGTCTGCAGGAAGGCGGCGCTGTCGCAAAGAAGTAACACCTTAGGTTCGGGCTAAACCCCGAACCTGCAGGAACCCTGCAGGAGCTGTCGAGATTCACTCGACAGCTCCTGCACAGGTCCTGAAAACCTTCGAATTCTTCTGATCCTCCTCCAGTCCCGCTGGCGGTGGATTTGCTGCGTCACTGCATTGTCATCTTTCTGTCATACAGGATCGCTAGGGTGAGCGCATGAATGATCTGGCCAATTCCCAAATGACTAATAATCCTCCCAAGCGCATTGATTTCAATACGCCTGAGCTGCAACGCAAGCGCCGTATCCGTGCGCTCAAGGATCGCTTCACTCGCTGGTACGTCCTCGTCGGCGGTCTGGCGGTGCTGGCAGCGATCACGCTGATCTTCTTCTTCCTCGCCTACGTGGTTGCGCCGCTGTTCAAAGGTGCCGACCTGAGCGCGCAAGACGCGATCACCCCGGCCTGGATGCAGGACGCCGGCAAGCCGCTGATGATCTCGCTCGAAGAGCAGAATCAGGTGGCCATGCGCGTTTCCGACAAGGGCCAGGCATTGTTCTTCGACATCGACAGTGGCGCTGAATTAAGGCGCGTCGATCTGCCATTGCCGGCAGGCGCCAGCGTGACCTCCATCGGGGAAGACCAGCCAGGTCATCCGCTGGTCGCCGTGGGTCTGTCCAACGGCCAGGCGCTGGTGTTCCGCCACACCTACAAAGTCAGCTACCCCGATGGCAAGAAAACCATCAGCCCTGCTATCGAGTATCCGTATGGCGAAGCGCCGATTGCGTTGAATGAAAGCGGCGGTGCGCTGGAGCACGTCAGCCTCAACGCCACCGACACAACGCTGATGCTCGTCGGCTCCAGCGGTTCGCAGCTCAACGTGCTGTCGCTGACCAGCGAAGAAAACCTGATGACCGGCGAAGTCACCAACGAGCAGAAGCGTATCGATCTGCCGCAGATGACAGAGCCGGTGAAAAACATCTTCGTCGACCCGCGTCAGCAGTGGCTGTACGTGGTCAACGGGCGTGCTCAGGCCGACGTGTTCAGCCTGCGCGACAAGAGCCTCAACGGTCGCTACAAACTGCTGGAAAACGGCGACGCCGAAGTCACCGCCACCACGCAACTGGTCGGTGGTATTTCGCTGATCGTCGGTGACTCCACCGGTGGTCTCGCGCAGTGGTTCATGGCCCGCGACCCGGATGGCGAGCTGCGCCTGAAGCAGATTCGTACCTTCCAGATGGGCAAGTCGCCGATCGTTGAAATCTCTGCCGAAGAACGTCGCAAGGGCTTCCTCGCCCTCGACGCCAGCGGCAAGCTCGGCGTGTTCCACAGTACCGCGCACCGTACTTTGCTGGTCGATCAAGTGGTCGAAGGGCAGGGTGTGTTCGGTCTGTCGCCGCGCGCCAACCGCGTGATCGTCGAGGCCGGCGGCAAGCTGCAACCGCTGCTTTTGGAAAACCCGCACCCTGAAGTGTCGTGGAGCGCGCTGTGGAGCAAGGTCTGGTACGAGAACTACGACGAGCCTAAATACGTCTGGCAATCGACCGCGGCCAACACAGATTTCGAACCGAAACTGAGCCTGTCGCCACTGACCTTCGGCACCCTGAAAGCTGCGTTCTACGCGATGCTGCTGGCCGCGCCACTGGCGGTTGCCGCTGCGATCTACACCGCGTACTTCATGGCTCCGGGCATGCGCCGCAAGGTCAAGCCGGTGATCGAGCTGATGGAAGCGATGCCGACGGTGATCCTCGGTTTCTTCGCCGGTCTGTTCCTGGCGCCGTATGTGGAAGGGCATCTGCCGGGCATCTTCAGCCTGCTGATGCTGCTACCGATCGGCATCCTGGTCGCAGGCTTCGCTTTCAGCCGCCTGCCTGAGTCGATCCGTCTGCGCGTCCCGGATGGTTGGGAAAGTGCGTTGCTGATCCCGGTGATTCTGTTCGTCGGTTGGCTGTCGCTGTACATGAGCCCGTTCATGGAGAACTGGTTCTTCGGCGGCGACATGCGCATGTGGATCTCCCACGATCTGGGCATCACCTACGACCAGCGCAACGCTCTGGTAGTCGGTCTGGCCATGGGTTTTGCGGTGATCCCGAACATCTACTCGATTGCCGAAGACGCCGTGTTCAGCGTGCCGCGCGGCTTGACTCTGGGTTCGCTGGCGCTGGGTGCCACGCCATGGCAGACCATGACTCGCGTAGTGATTCTGACCGCCAGCCCGGGCATCTTTTCGGCGCTGATGATCGGCATGGGTCGTGCGGTCGGCGAAACCATGATCGTGCTGATGGCCACCGGTAACACCCCGGTCATGGAAATGAACCTGTTCGAAGGTCTGCGCACGCTGGCAGCCAACGTCGCGGTGGAAATGCCCGAGTCGGAAGTCGGCGGCAGCCACTACCGCGTGCTGTTCCTCTCGGCGCTGGTGCTGCTGTTGTTCACCTTCGTCATGAACACACTCGCGGAGCTGATTCGTCAGCGTCTGCGCAAGAAATACTCGTCGCTTTAAGCAAAGGTAGAAGTCTGTGAAACAGAACTCCCTGAAAGGATGGTTCAAGAGCGGCGCCCCGGGCGTCTGGATCAGCGGTGGCGCGGTGTCCATCGCGGTCATCATGACCATTGGCCTGCTGGCGGTGATTGCCGTGCGCGGTCTGGGTCACTTCTGGCCGGCGGATCTGATCCACGCCAGCTACGACGTGCCGGGCCAGGCCCAGCACCTTGTAGTCGGCGAAGTGGTGCAGAAGGAAGAAGTGCCGCGCGCCCGTCTGAAGAGTGCCGGCCTGCCGGTGCCGGACGCCGGCCCGGAATTCATGACCCGCGAGCTGATCAAGGTCGGTAACCGTGACTTGAATGGCAACGACTTCACCTGGATCGTCGGTGACTGGTTGACCAACCAGACCACGCCGCCTGAGCTGATGGCCATCGAGCGTCGCGAGTGGGGCAACTTCTACGGCTACCTGGTCAACGTCAAACAGGACGGCAAGGTCATCGCCGAAGGCGAAGCCGCATGGCCGGAACTGCAAGCGCGGATCAACCGTGTGAACGATCTCGCCGCGCAGCTCAAGTCGCTGGAAAAAACCGACATCGGCGCGATCAACGCCGGTCTCGAACGCATCCGTCTGCACGGCCGCAAACTGGAACTGGAAGGCAAGCTCGACGCCACCGCTCAGGCGGACATGGAGTCGGAGCGCGCCGAACTCAATGCGCGTTATCAGGACATCGAAGCGCGGCTGGCCGATCTGCATGCGCAGTTCAACCGCGACGCACTGACCGCTCGTGATGCCAACGGCAAAGAGCTGGAAATCAGTCTGGGCAAAGTGGTTCACGCCTACCAGCCGAACGGCATGGGCACGATGACCAAGATCGGCTTCTACTTCAGCAAGATCTGGGAATTCCTCTCGGATGACCCGCGCGAAGCGAATACCGAAGGCGGGATCTTCCCGGCGATTTTCGGCACGGTGATGATGACCCTGATCATGGCGATGATCGTCACCCCGTTCGGTGTGCTGGCGGCGGTGTACCTGCGTGAATATGCCAAGCAGAACACCCTGACCCGGATCATCCGGATTGCGGTGAACAACCTGGCGGGTGTTCCGGCGATTGTTTACGGCGTGTTCGGCCTGGGCTTCTTCGTTTACGTGTTGGGCGGCTCGGTTGACCGCTTGTTCTTCCCTGAAGCATTGCCGGCCCCGACCTTCGGTACGCCGGGTCTGCTCTGGGCATCGCTGACCCTGGCGCTGCTGGCGGTGCCGGTGGTGATCGTCGCGACTGAAGAAGGTCTGGCGCGTATTCCGCGTACCGTGCGTGAAGGCTCGCTGGCGCTTGGCGCAACCAAGGCCGAAACCTTGTGGAAGATTGTCATTCCGATGGCCAGTCCGGCGATGATGACCGGCATGATTCTCGCCGTGGCCCGTGCTGCGGGTGAAGTGGCGCCGCTGATGCTGGTGGGTGTGGTGAAACTGGCGCCGTCGCTGCCGGTGGACGGCAACTACCCGTACTTGCACCTCGATCAGAAGATCATGCACCTGGGCTTCCACATCTATGACGTCGGCTTCCAGAGCCCGAACGTCGAAGCGGCCCGCCCGCTGGTGTACGCCACGGCGCTGCTGCTGGTGCTGGTGATCGCGACGTTGAACCTCTCGGCCGTGTACATCCGCAACCACCTGCGCGAAAAATACAAAGCCTTGGACAGTTAACACAAACCCTGTGGGAGCTGGCTTGCCAGCGATGCAGGCGACTCGGTCTGCCAGTAGCACCGCGGTGATGCCATCGCTGGCAAGCCAGCTCCCACAAGGATCGGCGCAAGCCACAGATTTTTAGTACCCATTGGCCAGGCCAGTGGTTAAACGAACCGGATTTGTTAGCACAGGGGATTTCCCATGCAGCACGAAACACACTCTCACGGCATCAACATGTCTGCCTTGGGTCGCGACAAGCAGAGCCTGAACCTGGCGCAGGAAACCGTGGCCATGGAAGTGCCGGGCCTGAGCCTGTACTACGGCGAGAAACAAGCGCTGTTCGACGTCAGCATGAACATTCCGAAACAGCGCGTGACCGCCTTCATCGGCCCGTCCGGCTGCGGCAAGTCCACGCTGCTGCGCACCTTCAACCGCATGAACGATCTGGTTGACGGCTGCCGGGTCGAAGGCGCGATCAACCTGTACGGCAACAACATCTATCGCAAGGGCGAAGACGTTGCCGAACTGCGTCGTCGTGTCGGCATGGTGTTCCAGAAGCCCAACCCGTTCCCGAAAACCATCTACGAAAACGTGGTTTACGGTCTGCGCATTCAAGGCATCAACAAGAAGCGCATCCTCGACGAAGCGGTCGAGTGGGCACTCAAAGGTGCGGCGCTGTGGGACGAGGTCAAAGACCGTCTGCACGAGTCGGCACTCGGTCTGTCCGGTGGTCAGCAACAACGTCTGGTGATCGCGCGCACCATCGCCGTTGAGCCGGAAGTGTTGCTGCTCGACGAACCGTGCTCGGCCCTTGATCCAATCTCGACGCTGAAAGTCGAAGAGCTGATCTACGAGCTGAAATCCAAGTTCACCATCGTCATCGTGACCCACAACATGCAGCAGGCTGCGCGGGTTTCGGACTACACGGCGTTCATGTACATGGGCAAACTGGTGGAATTCGGCGACACCGACACGCTGTTCACCAATCCGGCCAAGAAGCAGACCGAAGACTACATCACCGGTCGTTACGGCTAGCAGATGCTGGTTGTCGCTCACTGAATTGACGCTGCGGCCCGCCGCACCTTACCGGACGCTCCAAGGACGCCAAGATGATTAGTAAAGAAGGTCTTACCCACCACATTTCCGCGCAATTCAACGCCGAGCTGGAAGAGGTGCGCAGCCACCTCCTGGCCATGGGCGGTCTGGTGGAAAAGCAGGTCAACGACGCAGTCACCGCACTGATCGAGGCCGATTCGGGCCTGGCTCAGCAAGTGCGTGAGATCGACGATCAGATCAACCAGATGGAACGCAACATCGACGAAGAATGCCTGCGCATTCTCGCTCGTCGGCAGCCAGCGGCGTCCGACCTGCGTCTGATCATCAGCATTTCCAAGTCGGTGATCGACCTCGAACGCATCGGTGACGAAGCGACCAAAATCGCCCGCCGTGCAATTCAGTTGTGCGAAGAAGGCGAAGCGCCGCGCGGTTACGTCGAGGTTCGCCACATCGGCGACCAGGTGCGCAACATGGTCCGCGATGCGCTGGACGCGTTCGCGCGCTTCGACGCCGATCTGGCGTTGTCAGTGGCGCAGTACGACAAGATCATCGACCGCGAATACAAGACCGCTTTGCGTGAGCTGGCGACCTACATGATGGAAGACCCGCGCTCTATCTCGCGGGTCTTGAGCATTATCTGGGTGTTGCGTTCGCTGGAGCGCATCGGCGATCACGCGCGTAACATCTCGGAACTGGTGATCTATCTGGTGCGCGGCACCGACGTGCGCCACATGGGCCTCAAGCGCATGAAGGAAGAAGTTGAAGGCACAAGTGGCGAAACCGCTAATGTTCCGGGCGAAGTTGACGATAAGTAAGATTGCCTGAGAAAAGCGCCCGGCCCTTTGGCCGGGCGTTTTTGTTTCCGGTGCTTTTCAATCAATCGAATTAAAAAGCAGCACCCGCGAACGAAAAGTCCCGGCGTGACTGAAGAGTTTTGGCAATGTGCCATCAGCCAGCGTTATGCTTGCCGGGATTTTAATAGGGGTGTTGGATGAGCAAGATCAGTGTGTTGGTCGTGGACGATGCTTCGTTCATTCGTGACCTGGTGAAAAAGTGCCTGCGTAATTACTTCCCGGGGATCCGCACCGAGGACGCCGTCAACGGTAAAAAGGCTCAGGCCATGCTGGCCAAGGAAGCGTTCGACCTGGTCCTGTGCGACTGGGAAATGCCGGAAATGTCCGGTCTGGAACTGCTGACCTGGTGCCGTGAGCAAGACAATCTCAAGACCATGCCCTTCGTCATGGTCACCAGCCGTGGCGACAAGGAAAACGTCGTGCAGGCGATTCAGGCCGGCGTTTCCGGCTACGTCAGCAAACCGTTCACCAACGAGCAACTGCTGACCAAGGTCAAGCAGGCGTTGAACAAGGTCGGCAAACTCGACACCTTGATGAACAGCGCGCCAACCAAGATGAACTCGGCGTTCGGCAATGATTCCCTGAGCGCACTGACTGGCGGCAAAGCTGCTGTAGTCGGCGGCGCCCCGGCTGCTGCGGTGGTCAACCCGTTCGCCAAGCCTGTCGCTGCTGCCCCGGCACCTGCCGCCGCCCCGCAACGCGGCCTGCTGAACAGCCCGCCGGTCAAGGCACCTGTGCCCGCGTCGTCGCCAGCCAGCGGTCGCGGTCAGGGCCAACTGCGCCTGCCGAGCGGCACCCAGCAATGCGTGATCAAGGCCCTGAGCATCAAGGAAGCGCTGTTGGTGGTGAAACGCACCGACACCCTGCCACAGATCCTCGACAGCGCCGTGCTCGACCTGGAGCAAGGCGACAACGCCGAAATCGCCCGCCTCAACGGCTACCTGCACGCCATCGTCGCCTTCGAGCAGAAACCCGACAGCGACTGGCTGCAACTGACCTTCCGCTTCGTCGACCAGGACGCACAGAAGCTCGACTACATCTCCCGCCTGATCGCCCGCGGCACAGCGCAGAAGCACTTCGTTCCGGGCGCGTAATCTTCGTCGCCTGACAGTCCGCCATCGCCAGCAGGTCGAATCGTCGCACCGTGGCTCCCACATTGGAATGCATTTCAAATGTGGGATCCAGCCTGCTGGCGATGGGTCTCCCGTTATCCGAAAAGCCAGCTATACCGCGTATCTGATTTGATAGCTGGGCACTTGATTTATATCAACTACGATATAGCCTGCTATTAAGTGCTTTACTCTCTGCCATTCCTTGCAACACACCGAAGCGCCGAAAATCCCACTGCCTATTACGCTTTCGTTCTCAGTAATAGGAGAAGTCGATGCCAAGACACAAGGATGTGGTGTTTGTCGGGAGTGCGCTCAAGGATCTCAAAGCATTCCCGCTCGATGCCCGCAGGGCTGCTGGATTTCAGCTGGACCTGTTGCAGCAAGGAGAGGAACCCTTCGATTGGCGGCCTATGAAGACTGTTGGGCGAGGGGTGAATGAAATTAGAATCACCGAGGACTCAGGGGCGTTTCGAGTGTTTTATGTGGTCAATCGGCCTGACGCCATCTATGTGCTGCACGCCATGCACAAGACCACTCGCAAAACCGAAACGCGGGATATCGAACTGGCACGTGCCAGATATCAGGAAATAAGTTGAATCATGAAGGATCATCAAAACCCGCCGCAGCGCTTTTCCAGTATTTGGGACGCGCTGGAAGAAACTCCGCAGGAAGCGGCCAACATGCGTCTGCGAGCCAAGCTGATGCGCACGCTTTGCGCGACCATTCGGGCGTGGGAGCTCGCGCAGAAGGATGCGGCCAAGCGTCTTGGGATAACTCAGCCCAGGCTCAACGATATGCTCAACGGCAAGATTGATAAGTTTTCGCTGGATGCCTTGGTCAACCTTTCTGCGGCAGCGAGTCTGGAAGTAGACATCTGTTTCCCGGCTGCTGACTCGATGCAGATGGCTTGATCCTGTTCCCACAGGATGATCAGAAATCCTGTGGGAGCTGATTTGCTTGCGATGGGGCACCATCCATCTCCCGCTGTGTCAAATTTGAAACATCTCTCCACTACCCTGGACTGTCTCACCTGCTAGGCTCTTTTTCAGGCCTTACTCAGACAGAATCTTTGCCCATGCTCGCGCGCCTGCTGTTTTTCTGTGGTCTGTTCATGGCCTGCACCTCGGCTGTGGCCATGACTATCTACAAATCCACCGATGCCAACGGAGTGGTCTCGTACAGCGACCGTCCGAGCAAAGGCGCGAAGGTGTTCGTGTTTCAGGACCGCATGGTCGAGCGCCTTGAGCGTCAGGTGTATCTCGACATCAAGAAGCAGAAGGGCATGGACGTGGTGTTCGTGCGCAACGATCTGTATGCGCCGGTGGAGATTGCGCTGGCGTTCACCGGCCTGAGCAACGTGCGTGGTGTCCCGAAGCAAACCATTCGCCGGGTGCTGCCGGCGCGCAGCAACACACGGCTGGCGCTGCTGACGGCGATCACTGGCGGCAAGCCGTTGGTGTATAGCCCGCAATTCCAGTATTCGCTGGGCGACCCCGCAGGCGCCGCGCAGAGCTATCGCTATCCGCTACCGTGGCGTGGCGGGCCATTCCGTCTGAGTCAGGGCGCTGAGGGCCAGTACAGCCACTTCGGGCCGAAGAATCGCTATGCGATGGACATCGCCATGCCGGTCGGCACGCCGATCATTGCCGCGCGGGCAGGGGTGGTGGTGAAAACCGAGAACTCGCAGAGCGGGCGTGGCAGCGATCCATCGGGAAACTTCGTGCGGGTGCTGCACGACGACGGCACGATGGGCGTGTATCTGCATCTCAAGCAAGGGTCGGTGAGTGTGCGCGAGGGTCAGCGAGTAACGGTGGGCAGCGCGCTGGCGCTGTCAGGCAACACCGGCAACAGCAGCGGACCGCATCTGCACTTCGTGGTGCAGCGCAATACCGGGCTGGGGCTGGTGTCGATTCCGTATCAGTTCAACCAGCCACTGGGGGCATTGCCCAACTTTGCGTTGGGCAAGAAATAGCAACGATACGGCTCAAATGCAGAGGGCTTTTGTGGCGAGGGGATTTATCCCCGTTGGGTCGCGCAGCGGCCCTTAATTCTGTAATCGCACGCTGCCGGCCCATTTGCAGTCACAGTTTTTGGGACGGCTGCGCCGTCCAACGGGGATAAATCCCCTCGCCACAGAACCCCCCAAACTCCCGTCAATCCAGCATCAACACCTTGGCCAGTACGATTTTCGGACCTTTCATCTTCTTGATGATGATCCGCAGCCCTTCGACTTCCAGTACTTCCTCTTCTTCCGGCACCCGTTTCAGGGTTTCGTAGACCAGCCCGGCGAGGGTTTCGGCTTCGATGTGGTCGAGGTCCACGCCGAGCAGGCGCTCGACCTTGAACAGCGGCGTATCACCGCGTACCAGAAGCTTGCCCGGTTGATAGGCGAGGATCCCGCGCTCAGCCTTGCGGTGTTCGTCCTGAATGTCGCCGACCAGCACTTCCAGCACGTCTTCCATGGTCAGGTAGCCGATGATGTTGCCATCCGCCTCCTCAACCACGGCGAAGTGCGAGCCGCCCTTGCGGAACTGCTCCAGCAACTGCGACAGCGGCATGTGCCGCGATACGCGCTCCAGCGGGCGGGTCAGTTCAGCAAGGTTGAACGACTCGGGAATGTGATCCAGCGCGGCCAGTTCCAGCAGCAGATCCTTGATGTGCAGCAGGCCGACGAACTCCTGACGATCGCTGTCGTACACCGGATAACGGCTGAACTTGTGGCGACGGAACATCGCCAGGATTTCCTTCAGCGGTGCGTTGAACTCAAGCGTGATCAGGTCTTCACGGGAGTTGGCCCAGTCGACCACTTCCAGCTCGCCCATTTCCACCGCCGAAGCCAATACACGCATGCCTTGGTCGCTTGGATCCTGGCCACGGCTGGAGTGCAGGATCAGCTTGAGTTCTTCGCGGCTGTAATGGTGTTCGTGGTGCGGGCCGGGTTCACCCTGGCCGGCGATACGCAGGATCGCGTTGGCGCTGGCGTTGAGCAGGTAGATCGCCGGGTACATCGCCCAATAGAACAGGTACAGCGGCACGGCCGTCCACAGCGACAGCAGCTCGGGTTTGCGGATCGCCCACGACTTGGGTGCCAGCTCGCCGACCACGATGTGCAGGTACGAAATGACGAAGAACGCCGCGAAGAACGACACGCCTTTGATCACTTCGGGCGACTGCACGCCAACGCTTTCCAGCAGGGGCTCGAGAATGTGCGCGAACGCCGGCTCACCGACCCACCCGAGGCCCAGGGAGGCGAGGGTGATACCGAGCTGGCACGCCGAGAGGTACGCATCGAGCTGACTATGTACGGTGCGCAGGATATGCCCGCGCCAGCCGTTCTGTTCAGCGATGGCTTCGACCCGGGTCGAGCGCAGTTTGACCATGGCGAATTCCGCCGCAACGAAGAAGCCGTTGAGCAAAACCAGGATCAGAGCGAAAAGAATCATGCCGAAATCGGCGAATATCGTAGCGAGGGACAAGCCAGGGGAAGGGTCCATGATGGAGTTTTGCGGGTTCCGAGTAATTCAAAAGAGAGGTATTTCAGCGCCTGAAAGGCAGGCGCGAGTCAGCCAATGTAGCGGCTGACCGGCCGATTGCCTAGTGCCGCTCTACTCAGCGGCGCTGATCACTAGCGATTGCGCGACCTGCGCCGGGGCGAAATGGCAGGTGAAGGTGCTGCCGTGGCCCGGCACGCTGCTGATCTCCATGCGCGCGCGATGGCGCAGCAACACGTGTTTGACGATCGCCAGCCCGAGGCCAGTGCCGCCGGTGTTGGAGTTGCGGCTGGAGTCAACGCGGTAGAAGCGTTCGGTCAGGCGCGGCAGGTGTTTGCTGTCGATGCCGATCCCGGAATCCTGCACGCTCAGGTGCGCGCCCTGATCATCGCCCCACCAGCGAATGCGAATATTGCCCTCGGCCGGAGTGTACTTGACCGCGTTGAACACCAGATTGGAAAACGCACTGCGCAATTCCGCTTCGCTGCCCTTGAGCAGAATTCGCGGATCGGCTTCCAGCGTGATGTTCTGGTTTTTCTGCCCGGACAATTGCTGCGCATCGCTTTTGATCGATTGCAGCAAGCCCTCGATTGGCACTGGCTGGTTGTCCGACGGGTAATCCGTGGCTTCCAGTTTGGCCAGCAACAACAAGTCATTGAGCAGGGTCTGCATGCGTCCGCCCTGTTGCTGCATCTGCTGCAAGGCGCGGGTCCAGCGTGGGTTCACTTCTTCGACGTTGTCGAGCAGGGTTTCCAGATAGCCGCAGATCACCGTCAATGGCGTGCGTAGTTCGTGGGAAACGTTGGCGATGAAGTCTTTGCGCATCTGCTCAAGCTGATGAATACGCGTGACGTCGCGCACCAGCATCAAGTGTTCGTTGTTGCCGTAGCGGGTGATGTACAGCTGAATGCGCAGGCGATCGTTGGTCGGCGAAGGGATTTCCAGCGGCTCGGCGTAGCTGTCTTGCTCGAAATATTCCTTGAAGCGCGGATGGCGCACCAGGTTGGTCACCGGTTGGCCGCTGTCCTGCGGGGTCTTCAGGCCGAGCAGGGTTTCTGCGGCACGATTCCACCATTCGAGGTTGCCTTCGCTGTCGAGCATGATCACCGCGTCTTTCAGCGCGGCAGTCGATTCCTGAACCCGGTCGATCACCGCTTGCAGGCGCCCACGTACCCGTTGGTCGCGGCGTTGCAGGTGATAGATGCTGTCGAACACTTCGCCCCACAGACCGTAGCCGTCGGGCGGCGCTTCATCGGGTTGGTGCAGGCGCAGCCATTCGTGCAGGCGCAGCAGTTGCTTGAGCGTCCAGGCCAGATACAGGCCCAGACCTACCGCCAGACTCCAGCCGTAGAAACCGGTGATCAGGCCGATCACCAGGCAGGCGGTGACCAGCAGCAGCATGTGGCGAATCAGGGTGCCATGCCAGTTTTGATTCACGGAAAATACGGTCCTTGTCTGCGGGTCTGGGGCTTGGCTCAGGCCTTGGTGGAAAACCGGTAGCCAGTGCCGCGCACGGTTTGTACCAGACTTTCGTAGGCATCGCCGAGGGCTTTGCGCAGGCGGCGGATATGCACGTCGACGGTCCGTTCCTCGACATAGACATTGCCACCCCAGACCTGATCCAGCAACTGGCCACGGGTGTAGGCGCGTTCCTGGTGGGTCATGAAGAATTGCAGCAGACGATATTCGGTCGGGCCCATTTCGGCAGGTTTGCCGTCGATGGTCACGCGGTGGCTGATCGGGTCGAGCAGCAGGCCGCCGACTTCAATCGGCGCTTCACCATCGGTCGGGCCGGCGCGGCGCAGCACAGCTTTGAGGCGGGCAACCAGTTCACGCGGGGAAAACGGTTTGGTGATGTAGTCGTCGGCGCCGACTTCCAGACCCTGGATCTTGTTGTCCTCTTCGCCCTTGGCGGTGAGCATGATGATCGGGATATCCCCGGTCAGCTCGTCACGCTTGAGGCGTCGGGCCAGCTCGATGCCGGAGGTGCCTGGCAGCATCCAGTCGAGCAGGATCAGGTCCGGTTTGCGGTCGACAATGATGGCGTGCGCCTGCTGCGAGTTTTCCGCCTCGAGGCAGTCATAGCCGGCCATTTCCAACGCAACGGCGATCATTTCGCGAATGGGCGCTTCGTCGTCGACGATCAGAATGCTCCTGCCAACCATGCCTTAATCCTCTTGTCATTTAACTGTCTTGCGCCGCATTAGATAACGGAATTATTGCAGTCGTGTGACAGTATTTTCCTCCAGCGGCGATTGTGCAAATCCTCGACTAAGCTCTAAGTCCGAATCCTGACAACCACAAAAGAAGGTTTCCATGACTCAAATGACTGCTTCCTTCAAAGCATTGCTGATGGCCGCTGCGCTGACTTTGCCTGTATTTGCGATGGCGGCCGAACCGGCCATGATGAAAGACGGCATGATGGTCGATCACAAGGGCATGACCCTGTACACGTTCGACAAGGACAGTGGCGGCAAGTCGATGTGCAACGATGATTGCGCCAAGAACTGGCCACCGCTGATGGCCCCGGCGGACGCCAAGGCTGAAGGTAAATGGACGGTCATCAAACGCGACGACGGCATGATGCAATACGCCTACGACGGCAAACCGTTGTACACGTTCATGAAGGACACCAAACCGGGTGAGATGACCGGCGATAAAATGAAAAACATGTGGCACGTGGTTCGCGAATCGCAGAAATAACCACTCGTGTAGCGCAAATCTGCCCCGGTTTTGCGGGGCAGATTTCATTCAGCGCAGCGCGTAATCCAGCACAATCCCGACGAATATCGCCAGCCCGGCCCAGTGGTTGTGCAGAAAAGCCTTGAAGCAGCGCATGCGATCTTTGCCGCGGGTATACCAGAACTCCCAGGCAAAACAGCCGGCAGCTACCAGCAGGCCGAGGTGGAACCAGCCCCCCAGATCGAATTTCGATCCAGCCAGCAGCAGGCAACCCAAGGCCAGCGCCTGCAAGGTCAGGATGATTACCCGATCCGCCTCGCCGAACAGAATCGCCGTGGATTTCACCCCGATCTTCAAATCATCATCGCGATCGGTCATCGCGTAATAAGTGTCGTAACCCACCGTCCACAGCAGATTGGCGATCCACAGCAGCCAGGCGGCGGCGGGCAACTCGCCGGTCTCGGCGGTGAACGCCATCGGCATGCCCCAGGAAAACGCCGCGCCCAGCACCACTTGCGGGTAGTAGGTGTAGCGCTTCATGAATGGATAAGTGAAGGCCAGCGCCAAGCCGCCGAATGACAGCCAGATCGTCGCAGCGTTGGTACACAGCACCAGCAGGAAACTCACGCCCATCAGCAGCGCAAAGAACACCAGCGCCTCTTTCGAGCTGATTCTGCCGGCCGCCAGCGGTCGTTGCGCGGTGCGTTTGACGTGGCCATCGACCTTGCGATCCGCCCAGTCGTTGATCACGCAGCCACCGGCGCGGGTCAGCACCACGCCGAGCACGAAGATCACGATATTGGCCAGCGACGGCGAGCCTTTGCCCGCGATCCACAGCGCCCACAAGGTCGGCCATAACAGCAGATAGATGCCGATCGGCTTGTCCATCCGGGTCAGTTGCACAAAATCCCAGGCGCGCGGGTTCAAGCGATTCAGCGACTTGAGCAGGTTTTGGTACATCAGCAGTTCTCCGGGCAGGCGCGGGCGACTTCCCACAGGGTCGGCAGAAAAATCTCCGCCACCAGCACGCTCAGCGCGCCACGGTCGAAGCGCGAACGCCGGCCCCACAGACCTGTAGCGCGCGACGCTTGCGGCAACCATTGTTCGGGGTAGTGACAAACTTCAATAGCGCGGCGCACGAAGGCGTGATCGCAGAACAGCAGTTCACCCAGCGAGCGACTGCCCAGCTCATCCATGTGCAAACCATCGCCCTGCAAGGCACTGCGCGAGGCCACGCTGCGGGCGAACACCCAGGCATCGCCGTGGCCACGCAAATACACTTCGCGAACCCAGCCTTCGCTGCCTTCGGCCAAGTCCAGCGCCGCACATTCGTCGGCGCGCAGGGTCTGCCAGCCTTCGAACAACGGGGTGACGCTGAAGCCGTCATTCGACAGCCGGGTCAGACGCCGAGTCAGCGAGCCCTGGTCGAACAGCCAGTCCAGCGTCAACGGGTCGGGGAGGGGCGTCAGGCGGTTTTGCACAAGCCACAGCGGCGCCGGGCAGGAGGAATTTGTCTGTTGCACAATGAGTCATTATTGGCCGCAAATGAGGCGCCGAGCTTAACATGGCGATCCGCGATGTTGATTGATCCGGAGCGCAGTCGCGCCGATCAGGCTTGCATCTGCGCCGCCCGATCAGTACAAAACGCCCTGAGCCGGATGGCAGCGCTGCACCCATCGACCGTCTGCGCCGTAAAAAGCCTGAATCCTGAGGAAGTACCTGAATGAAGAAGTGGCAATGTGTGGTCTGCGGCCTGATTTATAACGAAGCCGACGGCTGGCCGGATGACGGCATCGCGCCGGGCACCTTGTGGCAGGACGTACCGGAAGACTGGCTGTGCCCGGACTGCGGCGTCGGCAAACTGGACTTCGAAATGATCGAAATCAACTAAGTTACCCAAAGGATCTAGCAATGAGCGCACCTGTAGTCATCATCGGCACCGGCCTTGCGGGTTACAACCTGGCCCGAGAGTTTCGCAAACTCGACAGCGAAACCCCGCTGCTGCTGATTACCGCAGATGACGGTCGTTCCTACTCCAAACCAATGCTCTCCACCGGTTTCGGCAAGAACAAGGACGCCGACGGCCTGAGCATGGCCGAACCCGGCGCCATGGCCGAGCAGTTGAAGGCCGAAGTGCGCACCCACACGCGCATCAGCGGTATCGATCCGGGCCACAAGCGTTTGTGGATAGGCGAGGAAGCGGTCAGCTACCGCGACCTGATTCTCGCCTGGGGCGCCGAAACCGTGCGCGTGCCAATTGAAGGTGACGGCGCGGAGCTGGTGTTCCCGATCAACGATCTCGAAGACTACGCGCGTTTTCGTGCTGCTGCGGCCGGCAAACGCCGAGTGCTGCTGCTCGGTGCCGGGCTGATTGGCTGCGAATTCGCCAACGACCTGATTCTCGGTGGCTACGAGGTACAACTGGTCGCGCCGTGCGAACAAGTCATGCCGACCTTGCTGCACCCTGCCGCTGCGGCCGCTTTGCAGGCCGGGCTGGAAAGCCTCGGTGCACGTTTCCACCTCGGCCCGGTGTTGACGCGTCTGCACAAAGTCGCCGATGGACTCGAAGCGCAGCTGTCCGACGGCCAGGTCATTGCCTGCGATGTGGTGGTCTCGGCCATCGGCCTGCGCCCGCGCATCGATCTGGCGGCGGCTGCCGGGATTCAGGTCAATCGCGGCGTGGTCGTTGACCGCCATCTGCAGACTTCCCACGCCAATATCTACGCCTTGGGCGACTGCGCCGAGGTCGATGGGCTGAATTTGTTGTACGTGATGCCCCTGATGAGCTGTGCGCGTGCGCTGGCGCAGACCCTCGCGGGAAATCCTGCGGCGGTCAGCTACGGGCCGATGCCGATCACTGTGAAAACTCCGGTCTGCCCGCTGGTGGTTTCGCCGCCGCCACGCGGTACCGAGGGCGTGTGGACGGTTGAAGGGCAGGACGGCGACATCAAAGTGCTGTGCCACGATGCACAGGGCCAATTGCTCGGTTATGCACTGACGGGTGCGGCGGTGCTGGAAAAACTCGCCCTGAACAAACAGCTTCCGGCACTGCTGGCGTAAATACCGGTCGTTCTGTCGGAATCACCCCGCTTTTGCCCCCACAAACGTCGCGGGGAGACTGGCGCCGCCCTTAAGCGCGTGCCATCCTCACTCCCGTCTGCCGCAGAGTAGAGCCTGCGGCGCCTTGGGCGCTGTTCCAACGAGAACAGCACGGACATAACAACAATAAACCGTCAAAGGGGCTTCACTAATGCGTAAACCAGAACTCGCCGCTGCAATCGCTGAAAAAGCAGATCTGACCAAAGAACAGGCCAACCGCGTACTTAACGCCGTTCTCGAAGAAATCACCGGCGCCCTGCACCGCAAGGACAGCGTGACGCTGGTAGGCTTCGGCACTTTCCTGCAACGCCATCGCGGTGCCCGCACCGGCAAAAACCCGCAAACCGGTGAGCCGGTGAAGATCAAGGCCAGCAACACCGTCGCCTTCAAGCCAGGCAAGTCGTTGAAAGACAGCGTCAATCCATAATTGCGCCGAACTCCCTGAATAACGGGGAGAACCGCAATAAAAAATGGGCATTCCGATTCAGTCGGATGCCCATTTTTTATGCTTCAAGGAAACTGCGGCTCAAGCGGAGAAGAAGTACCGCGTCAGGTGAAAGAAGATTGGTGCCGCGAAACAGATCGAGTCCATGCGGTCGAGCATGCCGCCGTGGCCCTTGATCATCGTGCCCCAGTCCTTGGCACTCAGGCTGCGCTTGATCGCCGACATGACCAGCCCGCCGAGGAAGCCCATCACCACGATCACCAGCGACATCAGCAACGATTCCCAGAAGCTGAACGGCGTCATCCAGAACATGCAGCCGCCGATCAACGTCGCGGACAAACCGCCGCCAACCAGACCTTCGACGGTTTTCGACGGGCTCACCAACGGCGCAACCTTGTGCTTGCCAAAGAGCTTGCCGAACACGTACTGCAACACGTCGCTCATCTGCACCACGAACACCAGATAGAACAGCAGCAACGCGTTCTGCCCGTGGAAACCTTGCAGATCCAGCAGCAACAGCGCGGGTGCGTGGCTGATGCAGTAGATGCAGATCATCACCCCCCACTGAATCTTCGCCGTGCGCTCGAGAAAGGCCTCGGTGTCCTGGCTAAGCACGGCAATTGCCGGCAGCAACAGGAACGCATACACCGGCACCAGCAAGGTGAACATCGAGTACCAGTGGCTGCCGATCAGCAGGTATTGCAGCGGGATCAGGATGAAAAACGCCGAGAACAGCGCGTTATGGTCGCCGCGTGCGGTAGGGGTCAGGGTGATGAACTCGCGCAGCGCAAACAGCGAGATAAACGCGAACAGCACCACCGTGGCATTCGGCCCAAGCAACCACGACACGAAGAAGATGATGACCATGCCCCACCAGGCATTCACGCGCTGGTTGAGGTTTTCAATGGTCGAGATCGAGCTCTCGGACGTCGCCCGCCGCGCCAGTACATAACCAACCAGCGAGGCCACGGCCAGCAGGCCGGCAATGGCCGCGAAGAACCAGAGGAATTTGGTTTCCAGACTCATTTCGACAACCTCACGATGGCGTCACGCGCGCGCTCCAGGAATGCTTGCTTGTCCTCATCGGCAATCCTTGGCAGTGGATCGCCGATGCGGATGGTGCAGATGATCGGCAGCGGCACATGCTTGCCTTTGGGCATCGAGCGATGCAGGTTTTCCAGGTAGATCGGTACCAGATCGACGTCCGGGAAGCTCTCGGCCAAACGGAAGATTCCCGATTTGAATTCTGCCGGCAGTGCC
This sequence comes from Pseudomonas sp. TWP3-2, assembly GCF_049897765.1. Classification (NCBI taxonomy): domain Bacteria; kingdom Pseudomonadati; phylum Pseudomonadota; class Gammaproteobacteria; order Pseudomonadales; family Pseudomonadaceae; genus Pseudomonas; species Pseudomonas sp. TWP3-2. The sequence goes on from NZ_JAFCWW010000002.1 coordinate 174,484, forward strand.
TGAGTCGAGCGCGTACCCTCAGGGAAAATGATGATCGAATGCCCGGCGCGGACCACGTCGAAAATCGGCTCCAGTACGTTCACACCCGGCGCTGGATTGCGCTCGATCAACACCGCGTTCAAACCCTTCTGCGAGATGTACGACAGGAAGCGGTTCTTGCCCCAGTAATCGGCGGCGGCCACCGGCTTCACATTACGACGCGCCTCGGGCGGCAGGGCGGCGATGATCGCCAGGGTGTCCATGTGGCTGGTGTGGTTGGCGTAGTAGATGCGCTGGCGGCTGAGGTCCGGCGGACTCTCCCAGCGCGCCGTGACGCCAATCAACAAGCGCAGCACTGAAATCAGCGCATTACTGATCCACATGAGCGTTCTCCTTCAACTGTCTGGAGATGGCCAGCGTGCGCGTTGCGCAAGTGGCTACCGAACCGATGGCAATGATCGTCAGCGCGATCAGCAATACATAGTGCGTCGCATAAAAACTCGTTTCGACCGCGTTCAACAGCAACCCGACGGTCATCAGCGCCATACGGTGTTGTTTGGCCATTGGCCCGATGAAACTCTGCTTGAGCCCGAGCGAACCGCCGAACACCCGCACATAAGCAGTAAGCGCCGCAGCCAGCGCAGCAAACCAACCCAGATCGGATTGGCCAATGGCGTAACCCAGCCCAACGATCAGCAGACTGTCTGCGACCCGATCGGGAAACTCGTTGTACAGACTGCCGATCGCCGACTGCTTGCCACCTTCAATCGCCACCATGCCATCGAACAGATTGCACAACAGCCGCAACTGAATGGCGACAGCGCAGCAGATCGAGCCGACCACGCCGTTGTCGATGTTCAGCGCCAGCGCGCCGAGCAGCGCAAAGACCATGCTCACCACGGAAATCTGATTCGGTGAGATGTCTCTGTTCACCAGTACTTCGGTGAAGCGCTTGGCCCAACCCGCCGAGCGCGTGTTGATGGGCCTTCTGTTTTCATCCATTTGCCAATGTCCATATCAATGATGAGCAATCGCCATCAAGTGACGGCGGGCGACAATATAAGGGCTTTCTTGTTCGGCAACGCTATTAAGTCAAGAAACAATTCGATGTAAGTACATTCGTCGGTAACTGTCAGATCATTTTCGAGAAAAGTGTTCTCTTTCGGTAAGTCTGTAAGTGTCCGCGACATGTGCGAGGCGGCCTGACGAAGCACTAGAGATTGTATGCAATATAAAATGGCATCAAATTGATGGCACTTTTCCCGATTGCTGCTGTCTTGCACGATTTGTTGATAGAAGCTCGTCGGTTTTAGGAATATTCCTACTTCTATTTCTTACCAGTGTTGTCATGATGTTGCCCGCCGTTGTGGAACGAACGTTCGAATTCATGGGGTTGCGAGACGCTCTAGCTCAAGGCTTGCGGAGGATTAGGCGAATTTGGTCAAATTCAAACGGGTATCGGGGAAAACCCTGCGCGATATAGGGCGATCTCCTACACACTCCAATGAACACTTCGTCTTGTTGTTTAATCGGATGCTTGCTAGTGGCCATCATTGTGATTACGATGCGCGCACTTGAAAGAGCACAAACTCAATTGGATGAGTCTCCAAACTGCTCTTCGATACAGTCCCGCGCCGCGGCAATTCCAATAGGCGCACGACCGTTATCCAAATCAAAGGCCATGGATGTCCTACTCAAGCAAACTTTCCGCCCATTACCTCGAACTCGCCAAAGTCTCTGTTTCCAAAGAGAATTTCGCGGGCGAAGACGTTCGTTTTTCGAGCGAATTCGAGGCGCTGGAAAGTGAGCTGGCCAAAGCCTCGTCGATGCACGAAAGCGGGCAGATCGACTGGCTGAAAATTCGCGAAAACAGTGAATCCCTGCTGCGCACCCAATCCAAGGATTTGCGCGTCGGCGCCTGGCTGACGTGGGCGCTGTATCAGCGCGAATCCTTCCCTGGACTGCTCGCCGGCCTCGGTCTGTTGCACCACTTGTCGGAAAACCATTGGGCCGACATTCACCCGCTCAAGGCCCGCACCCGTGCCGCCGCCGTCGGCTGGCTGGTGCCGCGTCTGGAGCAGGTGCTCACCGAAAACATTGCGATCAAGGAACAGCTGCCGATGTTCCGGCAACTGTCCGAGCATCTGGCAGGCCTCGAAGCGGCATGCACCGAACATCTGGGTGATGACGCGCCGCTGTTGCTGCCGATCTCCCGACGCCTGAAGTCGATGATCCAGCGTGCCGCCGACAACCAGCCGGAACCGGGCATGGTCGGCGCGGCCGTGGCCCAGGTGAAACAGGCCGCCGCCCAGTTGCTCACCCCCGGCGCGCCGATCGACAACGAGAAAGACGCCTACAAAGCCCTGCGCGCCCAGCAGGACAGCGCGCGTCCGTTGTGCGCCTGGTGGCTCAAGCAGAAAGCCACCGACCTGCGCGCCCTGCGCCTCAATCGCACGTTGCTGTGGATGACCATCGACCAGGTGCCTGAGCGTAACGCCGAGCAGATCACCGTGTTGCGCGGCCTGCCGGTGGACAAGCTCAAGCAGTATCAGGATCGTTTCGATCAGGGCAAATACGCCGACCTGCTGGTGGAACTGGAGGCGAGTCTGGCGAAGGCGCCGTTCTGGTTCGATGGCCAGCGAATGGTCTGGGAATGCCTCCAGAATCTCAACGCCGAGCTGGCCATGCGCGAAGTGGAAATCCACTTCGCGCTTTTGATTCAGCGCCTGCCCGGTATCGCCGAGTTGCGTTTCCATGACGGCGCGCCGTTTGCCGATCCGTCCACCCGGGCGTGGATCGCCGCCAACGTCATGCCGCACCTGCAAAGCGCCAGTGCGCCGCGCAAGGTCGAGACCGACGTCGAAACCCAGCCAGCCTGGGAAAAAGCCCTCGAAGAAGTCCTGCCGATCTTGCGCAAGGAAGGCCTCAAGCCTGCCGTGCAGATCCTCAAGCAGGGCCTGCAAGCTGCGCAGGGCGGGCGGGTGCGCTTTTTCTGGCAGTTCGCCCTCGCACGGCTGTGCTTCATGGCCAAGAAATACGAGCTGGCGAAAAACCAGCTGGAAACCCTCGATCAGACATTACAGGACTCAGGCCTGCACGCCTGGGAGCCCGATCTTGCATTGGAAGTGCTGCACCTGCTGCACAGTTGCTGCGAGTTGTTGCCGCAGAACCATGCCGTACGTGAACGCAAGGAAGAGATTTATCGCAGGCTGTGCCACCTCGATCTCGAAGTGGTACTCGAATAGGCCCCAGGGCCACAACCGCAAGGAGAAAAGCCATGGCCAAAGAAGGCTCGGTAGCCCCCAAGGAACGCATCAACGTCACTTTCAAACCCGCCACCGGCGGTGCTCAGGAAGAGATCGAACTGCCGCTGAAACTGCTGGCAATCGGTGACTACACCCACCGCAAGGACGAGCGCAAGATCGAAGATCGCAAGCCGATCAGCATCGACAAGATGACCTTCGACGAAGTGCTGGCCAAGCAAGAGCTCAGCCTGACGATGAACGTGCCGAACCGTCTGCAGGAAGAAGGCAGCACTGAAGAGTTGGGCGTGCAACTGCGCGTCAATTCGATGAAGGACTTCAACCCGGCCAGCCTGGTCGAGCAAGTGCCTGAGCTGAAAAAGCTGATGGAACTGCGCGACGCGCTGGTGGCCCTCAAAGGCCCGCTGGGTAACGCCCCTGCTTTCCGTAAAGCCATCGAAGGCGTACTCGCCGACGACGAATCCCGCGGTCGCGTACTCGGTGAGCTGGGCCTGAACGCCGCAGCCACGGACGCCTGAACCCAGCAGCCAAGGAAGCCAACAAATGAGCACTAGCGCAGCACAAGAGAAAGGCGCCGCCAGCGGCGAGTACAGCATTCTCGACAGCATCATCGCCGAAACCCGCCTGACGCCGGACGACGAAGCCTACGACATCGCCAAACGCGGTGTGTCGGCTTTCATCGAAGAGCTGCTCAAGCCGCAGAACAACGGTGAGCCGGTCAAGAAAGCCATGGTTGACCGCATGATCGCCGAGATCGATGCCAAGCTCAGCCGCCAGATGGACGAAATCCTGCACCACCCGGACTTCCAGGCGCTGGAATCGGCATGGCGTGGTCTGCAGTTGCTGGTCGATCGCACCAACTTCCGCGAAAACATCAAGATCGAAATCCTCAACGTTTCCAAAGAGGATCTGCTGGACGATTTCGAAGATTCGCCGGAAGTCATGCAGTCGGGCCTGTACAAGCACATCTACACCGCTGAATACGGCCAGTTCGGTGGTCAGCCGGTTGGCGCGATCATCGCCAACTACTACATGTCCCCAAGCTCGCCGGACGTGAAACTGATGCAGTACGTGTCCAGCGTAGCCTGCATGTCCCACGCGCCGTTCATCGCCGCTGCCGGTCCGAAATTCTTCGGCCTGGAAAGCTTCACCGGCCTGCCGGATCTGAAAGATCTGAAAGACCACTTCGAAGGCCCGCAATTCGCCAAATGGCAGAGCTTCCGTACTTCGGAAGACTCCCGCTACGTTGGCCTGACCGTGCCACGTTTCCTGCTGCGTAACCCGTACGACCCGGAAGAAAACCCGGTCAAATCGTTCGTGTACAAGGAAACCGTTGCCAACAGCCACGAGCACTACCTGTGGGGCAACACGGCCTACGCGTTCGGCACCAAGCTGACCGACAGCTTCGCCAAATTCCGCTGGTGCCCGAACATCATCGGCCCGCAGAGCGGTGGTGCTGTTGAAGACCTGCCGTTGCACCATTTCGAAAGCATGGGCGAAATCGAAACCAAGATTCCTACGGAAGTGTTGGTTAGCGACCGTCGTGAATACGAACTGGCCGAGGAAGGCTTCATCTCCCTGACCATGCGTAAAGGCTCCGACAACGCGGCGTTCTTCTCCGCGAGCTCGGTGCAGAAGCCGAAGTTCTTCGGCATCAGCGCAGAAGGCAAGGCAGCAGAGCTGAACTACAAGCTCGGCACCCAACTGCCGTACATGATGATCGTCAACCGCCTGGCTCACTACTTGAAAGTGCTGCAGCGCGAGCAACTCGGTTCGTGGAAAGAACGTACCGACCTCGAGCTGGAACTCAACAAGTGGATCCGTCAGTACGTTGCCGACCAGGAAAACCCAAGCGCCGAAGTACGGGGCCGTCGTCCGCTGCGCGCTGCGCAAATCATCGTCAGCGACGTTGAAGGCGAGCCTGGCTGGTACCGCGTGAGCTTGAACGTGCGTCCGCACTTCAAGTACATGGGTGCCGATTTCACCCTGTCGCTGGTTGGCAAGCTGGACAAAGAGTAAGAGCGACTCATGGACGGATACGGCAGCCTTTTCGAACGCCTCAATGGCGATGCAGAAAAACGCAAAGGCAGGAGCCTCGAAGCTTCTGCCATGGCGTCTGTGGCTGCCCATCTGGCCAAAATGCTCAGCACCCGGGCCGGCAGCGTGCAAACGCTGTCCGACTACGGGTTGCCCGATCTCAATGACATGCGCCTGAGCCTGCACGACTCCCTGAGTCAGGCCCGCCTGGCCATCGAAAGCTTCATCGAAGCCTACGAACCGCGCCTGAGCAACGTGCGTGTCATTTCCCTGCCGCGTGACAACGACCAACTGCGCCTCGCCTTCAGCATCGAAGGCCTGCTCGAAGTGGCCGGTTTCAAACGTCAGGTCAGTTTTTCCGCGCGGCTGGATGGCAGCGGTCAAGTGAAGGTGAATTAGGATCATGCGAGGGAGCGCCGTACACCGGGGTAAGTTGGCAACGTTGGGGCGTAGCGCTTTGCTATTTTTTGCCCTGACAGCCGCTGCATTGGTGTCTTTTGCCTGTTACGTGAAAACGACGGCGGCACGGCTTGCTCACGTGTACTCCACGACCTGGAACGAATCCGGAACGTGCTACATCCAGTCCTACATTCCGCAGTATTCGGCGCTTGGCGTCGCGGGAAGCATTGCGAAGTTGTTCGCCAGCGAAGCGTTCTTCCGGGTTTACGCCAAAGACGGCACGTTGTTGAAGTCGTCGGAATGGTTGCTCTGGCAGAACGAGTTCACCACCGATGAGCGCTCGCAGTGGGTATACGGTCACGCGATCTACCCGACAGCGACAGGTTACGAGGGCTGGAATATTCCAGCGTGTGGCCAGCCATGAACATGCGTAAGTGCGCGAAGGTGGTTGGCGTCTTCCTGGCCATGGCGTTATTACTGCCAGCGATCGTCGTGATCGGCGAATTGACGCGTGCCCCGTCCCTGGTGACCTCAAGTCCTTCCGGCGATTACCGGTTCGAAGTGGTACCGACCAGTTGGATGATCGGTGCATCCGGCATGCTCTATCTCAGATTGATCGACCTGAAAGACCCCGATCACACCTACCGCACGCCGCTGATGATCAGTGAGTCGCTGTATATGCGCGACTACGAGGACGAGAAGGTCGTCGGCGTGACGTGGATTGATTTCAACAAGGCTGATCGAACATTCACGTGGTCGCTTCCAGGCTGGAAAGAGCATTGGGCCAACAGCGTGATCAGTAATACCCCCTATAAAGTGATAGAAAACTGATGGGTACCCGACTCATTGGATTGGCCGTGCATGCGCTTGCCTGCGTGCTCTACATCGTCCTCAACAACTTCGCCGTGCCGGTCTACAAGCAGCTCGTGGGCGGACTGACCTCCCGTGGCGTAGCCATCGGTATGGGCATGTACCTCATTTTTTACTTTTTCGTTTTTCTGAATCTTGTCCTGGTCTTCATCAATCGCCTCGCCATCAAGTTTGGTGTGGCGATCTTCATGATGCTGGCGATCCTGTTTTACATGCTCCCGCAGTACCCCGTTCGTGGCATGGCGTACTGCGCGCTGGCGGGCGGTTTGACGATGGCCGCGATTGTGCTGAGTCACCTCTTGAATGCAGCCCTTGTCCGCCTGCGCAGGGAACAGGGAGTGGTTCAATCGTGATGCACAAACGTCGAACACTTTCGTCTCTCGTGTTGACTCCGAGCCTGATCGCCAGCTTCGCAGGGCTGATGGGGTTGTTGTTGGCGGGCGTAGTGCTTGCCACACCGGTTTTTTCCAACGCCTTGATGTTGCTCATGGATCGCGCCAACTTCCTCCCGACAGAGTCGTCGATCTGGGTGTTCGAGCCTTACGAAATCAATCAAGGCTCCTCGTCCTACTGGCTCTACGGTGAGGATCGGGTCAACTACTACCATTTTGCTTACACCCCCGAAAACGCTTACCGGGTGATCGGCAAAAACAATCGATGCGTGGGTTTCGACAAGCGTGATGTGCGTACCTGGTGCGCACCATGACGTGGCAGCGGGTGTGGAAATGGCTCAACCATCTACTGAGTCTGATCGGAGCATTAGCCATCATCGCGGTCGTGACGGTCGCGATCAGGTTGAGCTGGAGTCACTCGAAAACACCGGTATTGCCCAGTTACCCCGACGCGGTGTGGCGTGGTGCCGAGGACGGTGGCGACTTCATCGAAATTACCCGGTCGATGCCGCCGGACTACTTCATTGAGGTGCGCTCAGAGGACGGCAGTCTCGTCAAACAAGGCTGGGTGCGCTTCGCCACCCACGATGGCCAACCGTTGACGATGAACCGTGTCAGTGCTTCCGACGGTGAATACCTCTTCATCGACTCGTACGTGCCGATCACCGCGAGCAAGGGAGGGCAGATTCAGTGAGATTTCGCTCTTGCCAGACAATGGTGCTGTCGGTTTGCCGAGCTGAGGATGGAGGCTCGCCAATGATCGACGCAGCGGATGAGATGCCCAAGCTCAGTCGCGCGCAACTGAGCTACTTCATGGTCGCCTTGTGGTGGCCATTGTTGGTGGTGCTCGCGATTTCTTCCTACGACCTGTGGAGTGGCTTGTACACGACGTACGATTCATCCCATACCTATTGGGAATTCCTGTTGTGGTGGGGTATTCCCGGGCTTTTGGGGTTTGCGCTCTGGATGTCTCGATCCGCGAAAAGCAGAACCGAGCAACAAGCGCTGCGGATGGTCTGGTGGGCGCCCGTGAAGTTCATCCCCTTTTACATCGTGCCATGGGTGATTTATGGCGTGTGCTGTTTGATCGCTGGGCAGTCTCAAGACGCCTATATGGCGTTCGGCCTGATCATGATTGTGCCTTACCTACTCATCGGCGGTTACGTGTGTGCCGCAGCAACGGTCGCGGTCTACAGGATATTTTTTTGATGAGTTCCACTACCAGGCAGGTAACCCGTGTCCTTTAACCACTACTACCAAAGCGAACTCACCGCTCTGCGCCAACTCGGTCGCCGTTTCGCCGAGCGTAGTCCGGCGTTGGCGCCGTTTCTGGGCCAGGCCGGGCGGGATCCGGATGTGGAGCGGTTGCTCGAGGGCTTTGCGTTTCTGACCGGGCGTCTGCGTCAGAAACTCGATGACGAGCTGCCGGAGCTCAGCCATTCGCTGATGCAATTGCTCTGGCCGAACTACATGCGTCCGCTGCCGGCGTTCAGCATTCTGCAGTTCGATCCGCTCAAGCGTTCCGGGCCGGCGCTGCGGGTCGAGCGTGATACGCCGATTGAAAGCGTGCCGATTGAAGACGTGCGTTGCCGCTTCCGCACCTGCTACCCGACCGAAGTCCTGCCGCTGGAACTGGCCGGGCTGGTGTACTCGGTGAAGGGCGACGGTTCGCTGCTGAGCCTGCGTCTGGACATGACCGCCGACGGCCACCTAGGCGAACTGGAACTGAGCAAACTGCGCCTGCACTTCGCTGGCGAGCGCTACATCAGCCAGATGCTTTACCTGAGCCTGTTGCGCAACCTCGAAGGCATTGAGCTGATCCCGCTCGACGGCGCCGGCAAGCCGATCGACGGCGTCGGTGGCAAGCCGATGGCGTTCAAGATCTCCGGTGACAAGGTCAAACCGGTGGGCTTTGCCGAAGAAGAAGCGTTGATCCCGTATCCGCTGAACACCTTCCGTGGCTATCGCTACCTGCAGGAATATTTCGCCTTCCAGGACAAGTTCCTGTTCGTCGATGTGCACGGTCTGGACATCCTTAAGGCGCTGCCGGAAGACACGCTCAAGCAGATGCGCGGCCTGGAAATACGCTTCGACATTCGCAAGAGCGGCATCATGCGCATGCGTCCGACGCTGGATAACGTGAAGCTGTTCTGCACGCCGATCGTCAACCTGTTCGAACACGACGCGCTGCCGATTCGCCTCGATGGCAAACAGGATGAATACCTGCTGCTGCCAGCTGAATACGATCTGGAAAACTGCGGCGTGTTCTCGGTGGAAACCGTGACTGGCTGGAAGCCCGGTGGTCTCGGCTATCAGGATTACGTACCGTTCGAATCCTTCGAGCACGACCCGAGTTTCGACGTGCCCAACAGCCGTCCGCACTACAGCATTCGCCAGCGTTCGTCCCTGCTGCACGACGGCCTCGACACCTACCTGAGCTTCGGCATCCGCCACACCGAGGCTCACGAAACCCTGTCGATCGAGCTGACCTGCACCAACCAGAACCTGCCGCGCAAGCTCAAGCTCGGCGACATCTGCATGGCCTGCGAAGACACCCCGGAGTTCTTGAGTTTCCGCAACATCACGCCAGCCACTTCAAGTTTTGCGCCGCCGCTGAACCGTGACTTCCTGTGGAAGCTGATCAGCAACATGTCGCTTAACTATCTGTCGCTGGCCGACGTCAATGCGTTGAAGGTGATTCTCGAAACCTACGACCTGCCGCGCTATTACGACCAGCACGCGGAGAAAGTCAGCAAGCGCCTGCTCGGCGGGCTCAAGCACATCAAACATCATCACGTCGATCGGCTGCACCGTGGTTTGCCGGTGCGCGGTTTGCGCACCGAACTGACCATCGACCCGGAAGGGTATATCGGCGAAGGCGACCTGTTCGTTTTCGCTTCGGTTCTTAACGAGTTTTTCGCGCTTTACGCCAGTCTCAATTCGTTTCACGAGCTGCGGGTAAAAAGCACACAGGGAGAGGTGTACCAATGGACACCACGTATGGGCCTGCAGCCCCTGCTTTAAGCGGGCTGACCCGGGTAATACGCGAGTACTCGCTGTTTCAGGCCGTGCTGCTGGTCATCGATCGGCTGCGCGATGCACACCCGCACCTGAGCGAAGACGATCTCTACGATCAGGTCGAGTTCCAGGCCAACCCGAGCCTCGGATTTCCGCGCAGCGACGTCGATCGCGTGCAGTTTTTCGAAGAACACGGGCAGTTGCGCGCGCGCGTGCGTTTCAACCTGATCGGTCTGGTCGGTTCCGGTTCGCCGCTGCCGGCGTTCTACGGCGAACAGGCCTTGGGCGATAGCGAAGACGGCAACCCGACGCGCAACTTTCTCGACCTGTTCCACCATCGCCTGCAACGTTTGATGCTGCCGATCTGGCGCAAGTATCGCTATCGCGCGAGCTTCCAGAGCGGTGCAATCGACCCGTTCTCGTCGCAGCTGTTTGCGTTGATCGGCCTCGGCGGCGAAGAGATTCGCAAGGCCAAGGAACTCAACTGGAAACGCCTGCTGCCGTACCTCGGTTTGCTCAGCTTGCGCGCGCACTCGGCGGCGTTGATCGAAGCCGTGTTGCGTTACTACTTCAAGCACGAAGACCTGGTCATCGAGCAGTGCATCGAGCGCCGCGTCGACATTCTCGAAGAGCAGCGCAATCGTTTGGGCCGCGACAACAGCGTGCTCGGCGAAGACCTGGTGCTCGGCGAGCAAGTGCGCGACCGCAGCGGCAAATTCCGCATTCACATCACCCAACTCGACTGGCAACGTTTTCACGAATTCCTGCCGATCGGTTTTGGTTACCAGCCGCTGTGCGCGCTGGTGCGGTTCACCTTGCGTGACCCGCTCGATTACGACATTCGCCTGGTGCTGCGCCAGGAAGAAATCCGCGAACTGCGCATCGGTGAGCAGAACGCCTGTCGCCTCGGCTGGACCAGTTGGCTGGGCCGCGAGAAAGCGGACGGCGTGGTGACCCTGGGCAGCAAAATTCATTAAGGACGTGAGCCATGATCAACGTAGACCTGCAACAACTCATTCAGGCGCTGGACGCCGAAACCCGTCGTGATCTGGAGCGTTCGGCCGAGCGTTGCGTCGCCCGTGGCGGCAGCAAGATTCTGGTTGAAGACATGCTGCTGGGCTTGCTCGAGCGTCCGAACGGACTGCTCACGCGCGCGCTGCAAGATGCCGACGTCGACGCTGGTGAACTGAGCGCCGCCCTGCAATCGCGGGTTGAACACAGCGCTTCGCGCAACCCGGTGTTCGCCCCGGAGCTGGTGCAGTGGCTGCAAGACGCGCTGCTGGTGGCCAACCTCGAACTGGGACAGACCCAGGTCGAAGACGCCGCGCTGATCCTCGCGCTGCTGCGCAACCCGATGCGTTACGCGGGCAGCCGTTACCAGCCGCTGCTGGCCAAGCTGAACATTGATCGCCTGAAGGAATTTGCCTTGTCGCAACAGCCGCAATCGGCTGGCAACGGCAAGCCGGCAGCGCAGGGCGAATCGCTGCTCGAGCGCTTCACCCACAACCTGACTCAACAGGCGCGTGACGGCAAACTCGACCCGGTGCTGTGCCGCGATGGCGCGATCCGCCAGATGGTCGACATCCTTGCGCGTCGCCGCAAAAACAACCCGATCGTGGTCGGTGAAGCCGGTGTCGGTAAGACCGCCATCGTCGAAGGCCTGGCTTCGCGCATCGCTGCCGGTGAAGTGCCACAAGTGCTCAAGGGCGTTGAGCTGTTGTCGCTGGATATGGGCCTGTTGCAGGCCGGCGCCAGCGTCAAAGGTGAATTCGAACGACGTCTGAAAGGCGTGATCGACGAGGTCAAAGCTTCGCCGAAGCCGATCATCCTGTTCATCGACGAAGCGCATACGCTGATCGGCGCGGGCGGCAATGCCGGCGGTTCCGACGCGGCCAACCTGTTGAAGCCGGCACTGGCGCGTGGCGAACTGCGCACCATCGCCGCCACCACCTGGGCCGAGTACAAGAAATACTTCGAGAAAGACCCGGCGCTGGCCCGTCGTTTCCAACCGGTGCAATTGCACGAACCGACCGTCAGCGAAGCAGTGACCATTCTGCGTGGCCTGGCTCAGGTCTACGAGAAGAGCCACGGCATCTACCTGCGTGATGACGCGGTGGTTGCGGCTGCTGAACTGTCCGCGCGTTATCTGGCCGGTCGGCAACTGCCGGACAAAGCCGTCGACGTGCTCGACACCGCGTGCGCCCGAGTGCGCATCAGCCTCGCCGCCGCCCCGGAAAGCCTGGAGCGTCTGCGTGGCGAACTGGCTGAAGGCGGCCGTCAGCGTCAGGCGCTGCGTCGCGATGCGGAAGCCGGTCTGCTGATCGACCACGAAGCGCTGGATGCACTGGAAGCGCGGCTGGAAGAAGCCGAAGACGAAATGGTCGCACTGGAAGCCCTGTGGACCGAGCAAAAGGCCCTGGCCGAGCGCTTGCTGGATCTGCGTCAGCAACTGGCCAAGGCGCGTGAAGCCGCCGCCGTCGAGCCGACGGTCACCGTTGAAGAAGACGCCGAAGGCACGGTGATTGAAACCCACGCTGCCGAAGTCGACGAAACCCAAAGCGTGGCAGCGCTGGAAGCTCAGCTCAACGAAACCCACAGCGCCCTGACTGCCGCTCAAGTCAAAGAACGTCTGGTCAGCTTCGAAGTCTGCCCGCGACTGGTGGCCGAAGTGATCAGTGCCTGGACCGGCGTGCCATTGGCGCAACTGGCCCGCGAGCACAACGCCAAGGTCGCCAGTTTCGCCACCGATCTGCGCACACGCATTCGTGGTCAGGAACAAGCGGTACACGCTCTGGATCGCTCGATGCGCGCCACGGCTGCTGGCCTGAACAAGCCTGACGCGCCGGTTGGCGTGTTCCTGCTGGTCGGCCCGAGCGGCGTCGGCAAGACCGAAACCGCGCTGGCGCTGGCTGACTTGCTGTACGGCGGTGATCGTTTCATCACCACCATCAACATGTCCGAATTCCAGGAGAAGCACACCGTTTCGCGCCTGATCGGCGCACCGCCGGGCTACGTCGGTTATGGCGAGGGCGGCATGCTCACCGAAGCCGTGCGGCAGAAACCGTACTCGGTGGTGCTGCTCGACGAAGTCGAAAAGGCTGATCCGGACGTGCTCAACCTGTTCTACCAGATCTTCGACAAAGGCGTGGCCAACGACGGCGAAGGGCGCGAGATCGACTTCCGCAACACGCTGATCCTGATGACCTCCAACCTCGGCAGCGACCGCATCAGCGACCTCTGCGAAAACGGCGCGCGGCCGACCGCCGAAGTGCTCGAAGAAACCATCCGCCCGGTACTCAGCAAACACTTCAAACCGGCGCTGTTGGCGCGGATGAAAGTGGTGCCGTACTACCCGGTCGGTGGCCCGGTATTGCGCGAGCTGATCGAGATCAAACTCGGCCGTCTCGGCGAGCGTCTGAATCGTCGTCAGCTGGAATTCACCTGGTGCCAGAACCTTGTCGATCACCTGTCCGAGCGCTGCACCCAAAGCGATAGCGGTGCGCGCCTGATCGACCATTTGCTCGATCAGCACGTGCTGCCGTTGGTAGCCGACCGCTTGCTCGATGCGATGGCCACCGGTGAAAGCCTCAAGCGCGTGCACGCCACGCTCGACGGCGACGCCAGCGTGATGTGCGAGTTCGCCTGAGGTGGGTGTGATGTTCACTCGAGTGCCGCAGCCACTGGCCTACGCCGAAGCCTTGCTGGCGCAGTTCGCCAGCCTGTCGCGGGCGGCGGACGATGCTGCGTTGCTGGGTGAATTCGTGCGCGGTCTGGCCGAGCTCAGCGGTTGCGAATTGACGCAGCTGTATCTGCTCGACGCCACGCACACCTGCCTGGGGATGAATGCCGAGTGTCTCGGTGGCCAGCTACAACCGCGCGGATCGGCGAGCCTGCCGGCAGACTACAACGGTGAGCAATTGCTGCAGTTTGCTCTGTGCCAGAACCGCGTGGTCTGCCTCAGCGAGTTGAGCGGCAGCGTGCACGAAACCAGTTTCCTGCCGGCGGCGGTTTTGCCGTGGCAGTCGCTGCTGTGTGTGCCGCTGGTCAATCAGCAGAAGTCGGTCGAAGGCTTGCTGCTGTGCGCGAGTCATCGTGACATCGACCTGCAAGGTTTTGCCGATTCCCTTGGGCAACTGGGTTCTTTCGTGCTCGGCCAACTGCATTTGCTGCAACGCCTGCGTCAGCCAACGGGCGATTCGCGGCCAGCCTCGCACAGCGTGCCGAGCGCCAGCGGTTATGGATTGATCGGCAGAAGTCCGGCGATGCGCCAGACCTATTCGCTGATCAGCAAAGTCCTGCACAGCCCGTACACCGTGCTGTTGCGTGGCGAAACCGGCACCGGCAAGGAAGTCGTGGCGCGGGCGATTCACGATTGCGGCCCGCGTCGCTCGCAGGCATTCATCGTGCAGAACTGCGCGGCGTTCCCGGAAAACCTGCTGGAAAGCGAGCTGTTCGGCTATCGCAAAGGTGCCTTCACCGGTGCCGACCGTGATCGTGCCGGGCTGTTTGATGCAGCTAACGGCGGCACTTTGTTGCTGGATGAAATCGGTGATATGCCGCTGTCGCTGCAAGCCAAATTGCTCCGCGTGTTGCAGGAAGGCGAGATCCGTCCGCTGGGTTCCAACGACACGCACAAGATCGACGTGCGCATCATCGCCGCCACTCACCGTGATCTGTCGGTGCTGGTCAGCGAAGGCAAATTCCGCGAGGACTTGTACTACCGTCTCGCGCAATTCCCGATCGTACTGCCGGCCCTGCGTCAGCGCGAAGGCGACATTCTCGATCTGGCGCGGCACTTCGCCGACAAGGCTTGCGCGTTTTTGCAGCGTGACCCGGTGCGTTGGTCCGAAGAGGCGCTGGAGCATCTGTCCAGTTACACCTTCCCCGGCAACGTGCGCGAACTCAAAGGTCTGGTCGAACGCGCGGTGTTGTTGTGCGAAGGCGGCGAGTTGCTCGCCGAGCATTTCTCGCTGCACATGGAACCGATGTTCGAGGACAACAGCAGCCTCAATCTGCGCGAACGCATGGAGCAGGTCGAACGCAGTCTGCTACTCGATTGCCTGCGCAAGAACGACGGCAACCAGACCCTCGCCGCCCGCGAACTGGGCCTGCCCCGGCGCACCCTGCTGTACCGGCTCGGCCGCTTGAACATCAACCTGGGTGACTTCGATGGTTGATCTGAAAACCTATCTGAAGGTGAGCAATTCCCCTGTGGCGAGGGAGCTTGCTCCCGCTCGGCTGCGCAGCAGTCGCAATCGGGGTAACTCGGGTTTCCTGCACCGATCGGATCGCAGGTCTTGGGGCCGCTTCGCAGCCCAGCGGGAGCAAGCTCCCTCGCCACATTGGTTTGGCGCAATGGCTCGATGTAGAGCCTTCGCGCCTCCTTCAAATACTTATTTCAGCGCCGCCCGCAAGGGTCGGCGCTTTGTGCTTTGTCTAGCCCTGGAGACCCTCTGATGTCTGTTCGTCACTGGCACGCCGTCCTGCTGACCCTTGTCGTTCTATGCGGCCTCGGCGGCTGTAGCGGCAATTACAAATTCAACGACAACGATTATCGCCCGTTGGGTGATCCGCAGGCGGTCAATCGCGGCAAGTGACCGCAAGGAGCATCAAACATGGAATTGGTTTTCGAAATGCTGAACACCAAGCAGTTCGTGCCCACCGAGTTGTGCCAGAAGACCTTCAAACAGGCCGGCGGCGTAATCGGGCGGGGCGAGGACTGCGACTGGATCATCCCTGATCGCAAGCGGCATCTGTCCAACCACCACGCGATTGTCAGCTATCGCGAAGGTACGTTCTTCCTGACCGATGCCAGCAGCAACGGGATTCAGGACGGCGGCAGCGGCGCGCGCCTGCACAAGGGCGAGCCGGTACGCATCGAGCACGGCAGCACTTACGTGCTCGGCGACTTCGAGATTCGTGCGCGACTGGTGCGCGACCCGGCGACATTCGACGGTGAAGCCGGGCGTCCGCGCGCCGCCGGCAGCATCATTCCGGACGACGCGTTTCTGGATCTCGATCCGTTGAATGCCATGGATCAGCAGGAGCGCGTGTACTCGGAAATCGACGAGCTGCTGGCGCCGACTGCCAAACCCGAAGATTCCCGTCAGCGTGCCGACTACGCGCGTATCGACATGGAAAGCCTGATGGTGCCGGAGCTGATCGACGCGCCCGCAGAGCCTGCACCCGCGCCGGCGCCGAAAGCCGTCGAGCGTCAGAGCGAAGGTTTCTGGGAGCACTTCGGCGCCGCGCTGGGGGTGAATCTGAAGAACCTCAGCCACGACGAACGCGAAGCCATGGCGCTGAACGCTGCACGTCTGCTGCGCCAAAGCATCGGCGGTTTGCAGCAGAGCCTGCGCACCCGTTCCGAGCTGAAAAACGAGTTGCGACTGGCGCAGACCACGGTGCAAGGCACCAACAAGAATCCACTGAAATTCGCCGTCGATCCGAGCGAAGCGCTGGACATCCTGTTGCAGCCAAGCAAGCCGGGTCACTTGCCGGCCGAGCAAGCGATATCCCGGGCGTTCCGCGATTTGCAGGCGCATCAGGTGGCATTGCTGACGGCCAGCCGCGCGGCAGTGCGTGGCACGCTGGAGCACTTCTCGCCGCAACAACTGACCCTGCGTTTCGAGCGCGACAACAAGCCTTTACTCGCGACGTCCGGCAGCCGCTGGAGAGCGTACGGCCGTTATCACCAGGCACTGCGTCAGGACGATGACTGGAGCGAACGCCTGTTGGCGCGCGACTTCGCTCAGGCCTACGAAGAACAGATCCGCCTGATCTCCACCCTCCACACCGACCACCAAGGATGATGCGCATGTCTCGCCGCTCGACCGCTTTTATCAAGACGCTGACTGCGCTCACCGTGCTGGTGCTGCTCGCCGGTTGCTCGTCGCTGTCGCCGTACTCGAAAGTGACCAAGCTCAATCTGAAGCTGACCGGTAGCGATCAGCTCAACCCGGATCTCAACGGCCGCCCTTCGCCAATCGTCGTGCGCCTGTTCGAACTCAAGCACCCGGTGACTTTCGAGAATGCTGATTTCTTCAGCCTCTACGAGCGCGCCAAGGAATCCTTGAACCCGGATCTGGTGGCCAGCGAAGAAATCGAACTGCGCCCGGGCGAAACTGTGGAAATGAAGCTCAGCGTGGAGGAGGGCAGCCGTTACGTCGGCATCCTCGCCGCCTACCGCGACCTGCCGGAAACCAAGTGGCGCTACACGATCCAGATCACTCCGCTGGAAGCCACCGATGCGGATGTGACGCTGGATCAGGCCGGCATTCGCAACACCCATGAAGTGCTCGCCAAGGCGGATGACTGATCATGAATACCCATAAAGTCATTTGGCAGGAAGGCATGCTGCTGCGTCCGCAGCACTTCCAGCACAACGATCGCTATTACGATCACCAGATGAAAACCCGCACCAAGTTGCTGGGTGGCTACACCTGGGGTTTTCTTAATCTGGAGATCGACCTGCAGTTCCTCAACATGGGCAAACTGGTGATCAGTGGCGCCTCGGGGATTCTGCCGGACGGCAGCCTGTTCGAACTCGGTGGCAACACCGAACCGCTGGCGCTCGACGTGCCGCCGAACACCGGTAACACGCCGATCTATCTGGCGCTGCCATTGGTCACCGGCAACCACATCGAGTCGCGCCGCCCGGAGCAATCCGACGTGCTCGCGCGTTACACCGCGTACGACGCCGAGGTGGCTGACTCCAACGCCGGCGACGATTCCGCCAGCCAGGTCAGCTGCGGACGTCCAGACTTCAAACTGTTGCTCGGCGAGCAGCAGAGCGATCAGGCCTACGTGAAGCTGAAGATCTGCGACGTGCTCGACACCACGCCCGACGGCGTGATCAGCCTCGATCCGGATTTCGTGCCGACCTACATTCAGGCCCACGCCTCCAGCTACCTGCTGTCGTGCCTGAAAGAAGTGATCAGCATGCTCGGTCACCGTGGCGACACGATTGCCGAGCGCATTCGTTCGAACGGCAAGGTCGGCGGTGCTGAAGTCGGCGACTTCATGATGCTGCAACTGATCAACCGCACCGAACTGCTGTTGCGCCATTACCTCGGTCTGGAGCAAGTGCATCCGGAAGAGTTGTACCGCACGCTGCTGACCATGCTTGGCGATCTGGCGACCTTCTCCAGCGACAGCAAACGCCCGCGTCTGGACAGCCGCTATTCCCACGCGGACCAGGGCGCAAGCTTCCGCAAACTGATGGAGTCGATCCGTCAGGTACTGTCGATGGTGCTCGAACAGCACGCCATCGAGCTGGTCCTGCAAGCGCGTCAGTACGGCATCATCGTATCGCCGTTGCACGACCACAAACTGCTTGGCTCGGCTTCTTTCGTGCTGGCAGCCAGTGCCAACTGCGACTCCGAAGAACTGCGCCACCGCTTGCCGGCGCACCTCAAGGTCGGCCCGGTGGAGCGCATCCGCCAACTGGTCAACCTGCACTTGCCGGGGATCAAGGTCAAACCGTTGCCGGTGGCCCCGCGGCAGATCGCGTTCCACTCGAACAAAACCTATTTCATCCTCGAACTCAGTTCCGAAGACCTGGCACAACTCGAGCGCTCCGGCGGCTTCGCGTTCCACGTGTCGGGCGAATTTGCCGAGCTTGAACTGAAATTCTGGGCCATCAGGAACTGACCGACATGATCAAGGACATGGAACACAACCAGGACGACAAAACCGTCCTGCTCGACCGTCAGGGCCACGGCCCGGCGTCGAGTCCGCTGACCGACTTCGCCGCGCCGCCGCGTTTCGAGCAACTGGAAGAACGCATGATCTACGCCGCGCGCCTGCGTCCGGCCGAAGCGTTCAACATCAGCCTCAATTCGCTGGTGGCCGCATCTTCCGAACTGCTCTCGGAAGTGGTGCGGCTCAAGCACAGCGAAACCCGCGAAGACCTGTACGCGCTCAACGAGCGTCTGACCGCCGGCCTCAAGCTGTTTGAAGTGCGCGCGCTGCACAACGGCGCCGAAAGCAGCCAGGTGATGGCCGCGCGATACGTGCTGTGCACCGTGGTCGATGAAGCTGTCGTGACCACGCCGTGGGGCAACGAAAGCGAGTGGTCGCAGATGAGCCTGCTCAGCAGCTTCCACAACGAAACCTTCGGTGGCGAGAAGTTCTTCCAGCTGCTGGATCGCTTGTCGAAAAACCCGGTCAAGCACCTGCCGATGCTGGAATTGATGTACCTGTGCCTGTCCCTCGGTTTCGAGGGCAAGTACCGGGTGCAGGCGCGCGGCATGCTCGAACTCGAAGGCATCCGTGATGCTCTCTACCGGCAGATCCGTCAGTTGCGTGGCGACGTGCCGCGCGAGTTGTCGCCGCACTGGGAAGGCCTTAACGATCAGCGCCGCAGTCTGGTGCGCATCGTGCCGGCGTGGATGGTGGTGCTGTTCACCCTCGTCTGCCTGGTGGTGATGTATTCGGGCTTCGCCTGGGTCTTGGGCGAGCAGCGCGAAACCGTTCTGCAACCATATCAGCCGCTTGATCCGGCCGCGGTTCAGCCGCAGTCGCAGCCGTAAACAGGGACGTGTGATGAAAAAGTTTTTCAAGAAAGTCGGCGCCTTCCTGCGCCAGACCTGGGTCTGGACCTTGCTGCTGGTGCTGTTCGTGGCGCTGCTGGTGTGGTTTGTCGGCCCGCTGTTGGCGGTGAATGACTACAAGTTCTGGGAAGGTGCGACCTCGCGTCTTTTGACCATCAGCGTGCTGTTCCTGATCTGGGGCCTGACCATGGTCTTCGTCAGCTGGCGCGCCGGTGTGCGCAAGAAAGCCGTCGAAGCAACCGAAGATGGCCAGGACCGCATTCGTCGCGAAGAAATGATCGACGAAGAGCAGAAAGAGCTGAAGGCGCGTTTCAAGGACGCCCTGAAAACCCTCAAGACCTCGAGCCTGTATCGCGGGCGCAGCGAGCGCTGGCGCAGTGACTTGCCGTGGTACTTGCTGATCGGTCCGCAAACCAGCGGCAAGACCAGTCTGCTGGACTTTTCCGGTCTGGAATTCCCGATCAACAAGATCGACCGCAAGCTGACCCGTGACACCCTCGGCACCCGTCATTGCGACTGGTACTTCGCCGACCACGGTGTGCTGATCGATACCGCCGGGCGCTACCTGACCCAGCCGGATGCCGAAGTTGACGGCAGCGCCTGGAGCACCTTGCTCGAGCTGTTGCGCAAGCGTCGTCGCGGCCGTCCGTTGAACGGCGTGCTGGTGACCATTCCGGTGGAAGCGCTGCTCGGCGGCAGTGAGCAAGACATCGACACCCTGGCGCGCCAGGTGCGTGCGCGTCTGCAAGACGTGCATCAGAAACTGCACGTCGATGTGCCGGTGTATCTGGTGCTGAGCAAGGCTGACAAGCTGCTGGGCTTCGACGAGTTCTTCGATCAACTGACCCGCGAAGAAAGCGATCAGGTGCTGGGTACCAGTTTCCGCAAGGATCAGGTCGGCACCGATGTGGCGGTGCTGCGCGGCGAGTTCGAAGAGCTGCTGCGTCGTCTGAACAGCCAAGTGATCATGCGCATGCACTCCGAGCGCGACACTCAGCGCCGTGGCCGCATTCTCGACTTCCCGCATCAACTGGGGCAGATCGGCGAGCGCCTGTGCCTGTTCGTCGACATGGCGTTTACCGGCAACCGCTATCAGCGTGCCACGCAATTGCGCGGTTTCTACCTGACCAGCGCACCGCACCTGACCCAGGAAATGGACGCGACCACCGCCGGCATCGGCGCCAATCTGGGCATGAACGCCGGCGTGCTGCCGACGTTGCGCAGCGGTCGTTCGCGCTTCATCCATCATTTGCTCAGCCGGATGATTTTCCCGGAAGCCGATCTGGCCGGTCTGGACAAACGCGAGCGCAGCCGCATTCATTGGGGCCAGCGTGCGTTGTACGTCGGCGCACTGGCGGCGCTGGCACTGTTCGGCATGCTCTGGGCGGGTGGTTTCTCGGCCAACTACGAGCGTCTGGAAAACCTGCGCAACCTCGCACAGAACTGGGGTCAGCAGCGTTCGGCACTGACCCCGCGTGATGACGCGATGGGCGTGCTGAAAACCCTCGATACCAGCTACGCCGCGACTCAGGTATTCCCGAAAAAAGGCGACGTTTCGTACCACGAACGTGGCGGTCTGTATCAGGGCGAAGACGTCAATCCAGTGGTCAAAGTGGCTTACGAGCACGAGCTCGAACAGCAACTGCTGCCACGGGTTGCCACTCAGCTCGAAGGGCAGATCCGCGCCAACATGAAGGATCGTGACCGGCTGATCAACAGCCTGCGCGCCTACCTGATGCTGAACATGAAGGATCGTCGCGACGCCGCGTGGCTCAAGGACTGGATCGCTACTGACTGGTCGCAGCGCTACACCGGCAACACTGCGGTGCAGAACGGTTTGAACACGCATCTCGAGCGTTTGCTGCAGCAGCCGTTTATCTACCCGCTCAACGATCAACTGGTGGCTCAGGCGCGTCAGGTTCTGCGTGCCGAATCGCTGGCGACCGTGGTTTACCGCATGCTCCGCGAGCAGGCGCGCAACCTGCCGGAATACCGTTTCAGCCAACACCTCGGCCCGCAGGGTTCGCTGTTTGTCGGCACCGATTACGTGATTCCGGGCTTCTATACCCAGCAGGGTTATCAGCAGTATTTCTCGGTACAGGGTTCGGCGCTGGTTACCGACATCCTGCGAGACAACTGGGTGCTCGGTGAAGGCGCTGGTATCAGCGACATGGACTTGCGTCGCCTGATGGTCGAGCTGGAGCAACTGTACTTCCGCGATTACGCCAACTTCTGGAGCGAGGCCGTTGGCCAGGTGGCATTGCCGCCGATCAACGATGCGGGTGAGGGCGCCGAGCAACTGGCGGGCCTGACTTCGGCCAACTCACCGGTACTGGCGTTGCTGACTGAAGTGCGTGAAAACACCCGCTTCGAAGCTGCTGCAGATCCGGTTGAAGAAGCGGGTGATGCCGCTGATGCACTGGCGGGTCAGAAGGGCAAATTGGGTAAGGCGGGCAAACTGGCGTCGGCCGTCGCGGACAAGGCTTCGGCCCTGAACGTGGCGAAAAACCTGCCGGACACCGCCAAGAAATCCCTGCAACGGCGCTTCGAACCGCTGCATCGTCTGCTCGATGAGAACAACGGCCCGGCCGCTGACCTGACGCCGGCGCTGAGTGCGCTCAACGACCTGCAACTGCAACTGGCCAGCCTCGCGCGCTCCAGTTCGCCGGAGCAAGCCGCGTTCGAACTGGCCAAGACCCGCATGAGCGGCCAGCGTGATGCCTTGACCAACCTGCGTAATGCTTCTGGTCGTCTGCCGCGTCCGCTGAGTGTGTGGTTCAACGTGCTGGCCGAAGACTCGTGGCGTCTGGTGCTCAACGATGCTTACCAATACCTGAACGGCCGTTATCAGAACGAGCTGTACAGCGTGTATGGCAAAACCATCAGCAAGCGTTATCCGTTCAGCGCGTCGAGCACCAGCGATGTGGCGATCAGCGATTTCCGCGAGTTCTTCAAGGCTCAAGGCATCGTCGACCGCTTCTTCGACAGCTACATGCGTCCGTTCGTCAGCGGTGATCCGGGCAACTACCGGATGCGCAGCGTCGATGGCCACAGCCTGCCGGTGTCCAAGCTGTACCTCGACCAGATGGCCGCGGCGCAGACCATTCGTCAGAGCTTCTTCTCGATCAACCCGGCCGAGCCGACCGTGCAGTTCAAACTGGAGCCATACACCCTCGATCCGGCGGTCAGCCGTTCCGAGTTCAAGTTCGGCGACAAGACCATGGAATATCGCCACGGTCCGATTTTGCCGATGACCTTCAAATGGCCGACCGATGCTGAAGACGGTCGCACCAGTCTGGTGATGGACAAAATGGCCGGGCGCCCGATCGGCATCGAGAAGAACTCCGGCCCGTGGTCGCTGTTCCGTCTGTTCGACCTGATGCAGACCGAGTACCTGACCGGGCGCGACGTGCTGGTGCTGAAAGCCGATGTAGGTGGCCTGCGCGCCAACTACCTGCTGACCAGCCAACGCTCGCCGAACCCGTTCGACCTCGGCGTGCTGCGCACCTTCCGTATGCCGGTGCAGCTCTGATGCTGGTGGCCAGCCCTTGGCGCAGCGCGGCGCGAACCGACCTGGGCAAGGTGCGGGCGCGCAACGAAGATGCCTTCCTCGACACCCCGCAGCATGGGCTGTGGGTGGTCGCGGACGGCATGGGCGGACATCAGGGTGGCGACATCGCCAGCCAGTTGATCGTCGCCAGCCTGGCCGAATTGCCGCAGCACGAGGATTTCGACGAACGCCTCAAAGCCATCCGCCAGTGCCTGCACTGGCTGAACCGGCGTTTGGGTCAGGAGTTGACGGTCACTGCCGGGCGTCACGACAGCATCATGGGCAGCACCGTCGTGGCGCTGCTGGTGGACGGCAATCGCGCGGCCTGTATCTGGGCTGGCGATAGCCGTTGTTATATGTGGCGCGGTCAGCGTTTGTATCAGCTGTCCAAGGATCATTCGCTGCAGCAGCAACTGATCGACGAGCAACAGATGAGCGTCGAACAGGCTGCTGCGCACCCGGCGGCCCAGGCATTGACCCGGGCCGTCGGCGCGGCGGAACAACTGACCCTGGATGTGCTGGAGCTAGAGGTGTATCCGGGCGATGTGTTTTTGCTGTGCAGCGATGGCTTGTATCAAGGCCTGAGCAGCGACGCCCTCGGCAACGCCCTCAGCCTGACTGCGCCGCATGTGGCGCTGGAACGTCTGTTCGACGGCGCCCTGCGTGGCGCCGCGCGCGACAACCTGACTGCCGTGGTGATCCGCCAATGACTGAAATCGAATCCTCAGTCGATGACTTGCTGATGAGCGAAGAGCAGGCCAACAACCTGACCTATTTCGCTTTTGCGCCTATCAACAAAATGCAGCACAACGCCGAACCCGCGCTGGCGCCCACTCGGGCCAGCGTCGGCGAACTGCCGGATGTTCTGGCAGGCCGCTACCACCTCGAGCGTCTGCTCGGGGCCGGTGGCATGGGTGCCGTTTACCGGGCGCGGGATCTGCTGCACGAACAGTTCGGCGATCCCGATCCTTACATTGCGCTGAAAATTCTCAGCGAAGAATTTGCCGAGTCGCCGGACGCCAGTGCCTTGCTCTACAGCGAGTTCGCCCTGACCCGACGCCTGCGCCACGACAACGTGCTGCGACCGCACACGTTCGAAGTGGACACCGATTGCCAGCGGGCCTTCATCACCATGGAACTCATGCGTGGCCTGACCCTGGACAAATTGCTCTGCGAGCGGCCCCTCGGCCTGCCGTGGAAAGAACTGCGCGACATCGTGCTGCCGCTGCTCGACGCGCTGGCTTACGCCCACCGTCGCGGCGTGTTGCACGGCGACATGAAACCGAGCAACGTCATGCTCAGCGAAGACGGCGTGCGCCTGTTCGACTTCGGTCTCGGGCAAGCCGAGGAGGGCATCCTGCCCGGCCTGCCGCACCTGAGTCGCGAGCGCTTCAACGCCTGGACGCCGGGCTACGCCGCGCCCGAACTGCTTGAGGGCCAACCGTTGTCGGCCAGCGCAGACGTGTACGGCGTGGCCTGCGTGATCTTTGAGCTGGCGGGCGGCAAACACCCGTTCCGCCGCTTGCCCTCGACCCAGGCCCGCGACGAGCACCTGGAGCGCGAGCTGCAAGCACCGCAGCATTTACCGAAACACTGTTGGCCAGCGCTGCGTACTGCGCTGGCTTTTGATCCGGCAGAACGCACCATCACTGCCGACCAATTGCGTGACGCCTTGGGCGCCACTTCGTCCTGGCTGCAACGTCTGCGACTGCGGGCGTAACGGATGACATTCGAACAGGGAGCACTTTATGTTCAACCCCGCTAACGAAACGCACTTCAGCCTTAAGGTCGAAGACTACGTGGGCGACCTGCAAGTCCTGTCGTTTACCGGCACCGAGGGCATCAGCCAGCCGTATCGCTTCGACCTCGAACTGGTCAGCGAAAACCCCGATCTGGACCTGGAAAAACTCCTGCACAAGCAGGCGTTCCTCGCCCTCGATCCACAAGGATCGGGCATCCATGGCCAGATCTATCGCGTCGCTCAAGGTGATGCCGGCAAGCGCCTGACCCGTTACAAAGTCTCGCTGGTGCCGCAACTGCAATACCTGCATCACCGCACCAACCAGCGCATCTATCAGCAGATGTCGGCGCCGAAAATCATCGCGCTGATCCTCGACGAACACGGGATCAAGGGCAACGCCTACAGCTTCCAGTTGAGTCAGCCGTGCCCGGATCGCGACTACTGCGTGCAGTACGACGAAACCGACCTGCATTTCGTCCAGCGCCTGTGCGAAGAAGAGGGTATTCACTACCACTTCCAGCACAGCGACAAAGGTCATCTGCTGGTATTCGGCGACGACCAGACCGTGTTCCAGAAACTTGGCCAGCCGACTGCTTACGTGCAAGGCAGTGGCATGGTCGCCGACGAACCGGTGATCAAGAGCTTCAAACTGCGCCTGGAAACGCGCACCGGCCGTATCACCCGCCGCGACTACGACTTCGAAAAACCGCGCCTGAAAATGGAAGCGGCCTACAAACCAGAAACCGCGCCCGACAGCGAAAGCACCGAACCGGATCTGGAAGACTACGACTACCCCGGTCGCTTCATCGACCGCGCGCGTGGCAAGTTCCTCAGCCAGCGCGCCCTCGAACGCCATCGCGCTGACTACCGCCAGGCCGAAGGTCGCGGCGACCAGACCAGACTGGTCAGCGGCCACTTCATGGAACTGTCCGACCACCCGCGCAGCGAGTGGAACGACCTGTGGCTGCTCACCGAAATCTTCCACGAAGGCAAACAACCGCAAGTCCTCGAAGAATCGGTGACCAGCGACACCACCGACAATAAAGACGACTTCCACCAGGGCTACCGCAACACCTTCCTCGCCACCCCGTGGGACGTGTTCTACCGCCCGGCGCTGGAACACACCAAACCGCGCGTGCTCGGCAGCCAGACTGCCCACGTCACCGGCCCCAAAGGCGAAGAAATCCACTGCGACCAATACGGCCGCATCAAAGTCCAGTTCCACTGGGACCGCGAAGGCCTGGCCGACGACAAAACCAGCTGCTGGCTACGCGTCTCCAGCTCCTGGGCCGGCGACCGCTACGGCGCCATCAGCATCCCGCGCATCGGCATGGAAGTCCTCGTCACCTTCCTCGAAGGCGACCCCGACCAACCACTGGTCACCGGCTGCCTCTACCACAAAGAAAACCCGGTGCCCTACGCCCTGCCAGCGAACAAAACCCGCAGCGTGTTCAAAACCCTCAGCTCACCGGGTGGCGGCGGCTACAACGAACTGCGCATCGAAGACAAAAAAGGCGCCGAACAAATCTACATCCACGCCCAGCGCGACTGGGACGAAAACATTGAACACGATCAGAAAATCCGCGTCGGTAACGAACGCCACGACACGGTGATCAAGAACACTTACACCGAACTCAAAGCTGAAGAACACCGCACCACGATTTCCGACCGCAAGATCGAAGCACGCTCGGATGACCACCTCACGGTTGGGCAGAACCAGCATGTGAAGCTGGGGACTGCGCAACTCACCAGCGTGGGGAAAGAGATCCACCTCAAGGCTGGGGACAAGATCGTTATTGAGGCTGGGACTGAGCTGACGATCTTGGGTGGCGGGAGCTTTATCAAGCTGGATGGCGGCGGCGTGACGGTTGTTGGGCCGGTGGTGAAGATTAATGCGGGTGGCTCGGCTGGGTCGGGGACGGGGATCGGGATTAAACCGCCGGTGCTGCCGGGGGCGGCGGATAAGGATAAGGCGGGGAGTTTGATGGATCAGGCGTTGTTGAATGCTCCGCCTGAGAAGGTTAAACCGAAGGCTTTTTTTGTGTTTTCTGAGTGATCGACATGAATGGTTTTTTGAAGAAGAGGAATGGCTTCGCCGTAGCGGCTTTCACCGCGTCGCTGTTGAGCCTGTTTCATGGCAGCGCTTATGCGGAGGAGTGTCCGTCTGAGGACTTTTCCCAGTTCCTGCCGGCGTTCTCTGCGAATGCTGAAACTCAGCAGCGGTTGACTGCGATGACGGTGAAGTCGCTGGTGTTGAAACCTACTGGGGAGAGCGGAAATTTTGATCCGCAAACGACGGGGGTTAAAAGCTCGACGTTGGCATTTCCACTGATGGCACCCGTAGCCACAGAAAAGACCGAAGGTGTCGAAGTCGAAGCGGTTGACGACAGTCATTTCAATGTTGTGGATAAGCGTGCAGGTAACAGCAACATCAAAATATTCAACTTTTCTCGCCAGGCGTGTTGGGTTCTAGAGGGAGTTGAGGACTGGTCGATTAGTGAGAAAAATCTCGTTGTGGCAAGTACCACGACCATGAATACGGCCGAGAATTTTTGTTATCAGCGCGCGCAAGCCTTCGCTGGGCTAGGTGGGCTGGAGCAGTATCGGCTGACCGGCGAACTGTTTGTGGCCGCGCTGGAAAACTATGTGTGCGCTGCTGCTTCTGGAGACCCACAAGCAAGTTTAAGTGCTGCGGGACTGAGTCTTTCCGGCATGGCACCACAGTTGGAAACGGAAAAAGTCGAGGCGCTTTTCAAGGCCGCCGCAACAACGCTTGCCGATGGTGCAGCTTCTCTTTCGACTTTCTATTGCTATGGAAACAACCCTGTACCCGAAGGGCCTTGCAAACATCCAGAGCAAGCCGAAAAAGAGCTCATTCGCGCCGCATCCATGGGTTCGGTCGATGCGATGAATTACTTGGGTTACTCGTTTGAAGAAGGGAGGCTCGTTACCAAAGATATGTCCAGAGCGCTTGCCTGCTATCGCCTCGCAGCTGACAAGGGTAACGACACCGCTGCCGGAAATCTGAAACGTTTAAACGCGCAAGTCGCTGCTTCTACCAAGACCAGCTATTGCTATTAATTTGCAGGATGCACAAATGACCGAACCACTCGATTTAAGAAACCAGTACACCGGCGGTGATTACGTCTATCTGATGGGGGGCAATGGCACTCAAACCAACGCCGCAGGGAAAAAACTGATCGATTGTTCCCATATGGTGAACCTTCTGCTCACTGGCGCGGGCTACCAGATTGAGTATGAGGAGACGAGAGCTATGAATGCCTCCTCTCGTTTTTATACGGTGGTGCCGCCGGCAGAGGTCAAGAAAGGGGATATTGCTCTGTGGATTGACATCCTTCCTCTAACAGGAGGCAGTCGCCGTCTGTTTCATACCGGCATTGTCATGGAGTACAACGCAGAGACGGGAGCAGGAAAAATATTTGGTGCTCAGACCACCAACGGACCTTCGGAAGCATTCTTTGGACGTAACCCGCCTGCATACTACTGGCCAGTTCCAACTAAGTTTCTGAGGGCGAAGGAGGAGTATCGGACAGGTGCCACCCCAGCCCCAGCCCCAGCGCCCGCGGCAGCACCTCCCCCGGCAGGTCCTGCGCCTTTGATGACCTTTCAATATCCGTTCAGAAAAGCTGACGGCAAGCAGTTCGCTGATGCGGAGGAGATTTATAAAGCCCTCGAGGCAGAAACTGCCGGCCACTACCTGCTGGGCAGCAACAAGTTTTGGCACGGCGGCATTCACATCAGCAATGCTAGTGCTCCGCAATGCGTATTGAACGAACCGATACGTTGTATGGCTGACGGAGAGGTCGTGGCTTACCGCCTCAACGAAGATTATTTAAAGTCGACATTCGGTGCAGGGGAAACGGCGAAAAAACTGGATTACTCCAGTTCCTTCTGCTTGGTGCGGCATGAATACAAGTCTGTGCCAAATCCGGAAGAGGGGCCAAACAAAGGGAAGCAAAACAAGCTGTGTTTTTATAGCCTTTATATGCACCTTTTGCCGTATAAACACTATCCATTAGCTGAGAATGAAAAACCGAAGCCGATAGTGACGATGACGGTTAAGGATTTCAAAGCATACGATGAATTTCCCGCTTCGAATAACTTTCCATCACCGGGCAAGTTGGCAAAAAACACTAAGCTTGAGGTGCTGGAAAAGCGAGTGGTTGAAAATGTTACCTATGCTAAAGGAAAAATACTTTCTGGTAGTGTAAAGCATGGATCAGCCACTGTTCGTGAAGCAGGGCAAGAGGTTTGGTTTGCATACTTAAAGAACGGTGAGCCATATCAAAACTCTAGCCATAAGGCAATTTGGGTAGCAGATGCGATACCTGAACGTGCTAGGCCAAACTATTGGCAAGGCAAGGTAAAGGCTAAAACGACTCAGCGTTTAGCTATGTACGGAACGCCCGTTAATCCTGAGGATGGGAAGCCTGCGGGTGCCCGGATTGAAAGTAATCGGGAGATAACGGTCGGCAGCACTATTGAGTTTGAGAGTAAAAATATAGTTAGTTTGGTTGTCGACAATAAACTACGAAGTATGGCGCCGTGCACTCCGGTAGAAGCTAGTATTTGGACTGGTGATGGAAGTGTGCCAGAAAATTTTTGGGCTGTTATCGAGAGCGACCCTGAAAGCCAGTATGTACAATGGGAGTCAATCACTCCATCCGAATTTGAAGTTGTAACAACTAACGTCCGTATTAAAGCAGGAGACCCAATTGGTTATTTAGGGGCGATTGAAAACCTTGTTGATGAAACGGGAGAGACTGATAGTAAGTTTCAAGTTCATGTGGAAATATTTACTGCTGAAGCCGAGGTGAAAGATTTTCTGGATAATATTGCAGGCCTGAAAACAGGCAAGCAATATCTATATTTGCCAATCGACACAAAGCTCAAAAATAAGCTACCAGGTACGGGTACTAGTGAGCCACTCAAGAATGAGCACGCAATTGAATTAAACAAAGTATCGATTGTGAAGGAGGGTGGCGAAGATTGGTATGAAGTGAAGTTGGTTGATGAGGAGCAAGCGGTCACTGGATTGGTGAAAAAAACGGGAGCGGAAATCATATCCCAACACGACTGGAAGAAATTGGGTTTTCAAATTGTCGAAGAAAACAACGCTATGGCAGATGGTTTTTTGGATCCAGATGATATGCCGGAGTTTTTTAAGCAACTATTTATTAAGATCGATAAAAACCATGATGGAGAAGTTGATCCAGGAGAACTCACGGAAGCGCTTAAAAACGCATCTACGCGTGAGAAATGGACAAAGCTTATTGCTCATCATCCGACGGAGTGGAAGCATACTTCGGATAATGTTAAGTGGAGTAAGCTGGACAAGATTTTGGAAGAGCGTCCAAAAACACTAGATCATGAGAAAGAGCGTATTAGCAAGTATGTTTTTTGGGACGAGCTTGGGGCGGCGGCGATCAGTTCAGAGTTGATCTGGCATTTTCATCCGATTGGCTTTATAAATAATTTTCTTTCACGCACATGCATTCCTCTAGAAAAGGCACAAGAAATCGCGTTATTGATCACGTCTGCATATGAGGGTTCGACGGCCACTTCGTTGGATTATCAGGCGGTCGCAGGTAACTTTGATGGAGCAGGGGTGTCTTTTGGTATTATTCAGTGGAACTTTGGGTCTGGAACTCTCGGGCCACTATTGCTAGCAATGAGGTCGAAAAACCAAATAAAATTTGATAATTGTTTCGATGGGAATATGAATTTCCAAGTAATGCTGAACGCCATTACTACTGGAAACATCCAGTCTCAGTTGGATTGGGCGGATGCTGTTGCAGCGAGTAATCCCAACTGGAAAAGTTCGTTCAAGAAGATTGGAGAGGTTGAAGAATTTAAGGCAATCCAATTGGAGTTTGCTGCCCATTACAATCAGAAGATAAACTCATGCTTGGATCTTATGAGGGAATTGGCTCCTCATTTGATGAAGACAGTTCAGTTGCGAACATACTGCGCACTGTTCGATTTGTGTGTACAGCAGGAGGGATTAGTTAAAGCGGAGCAGCTGATCCGAACTGAATTCCCTTCTGCTCAAATTTCAACTCAGAAAGACTTACTTATATTTGTATGTAGAAAACGTGCGGAAAAGGCGATAGTGAATTGGCGATCTGATGCGTTCAGTCGACGTATGGGGATCATTCAAGGGCAGATGTATACGGCCACGATAGATGGCATTACAAAGCATCGATCAAATGTGAATTTTGGGCTGGTCATAGAGGGAGATGTCTGTGAACTTTAAGAGTGTTTTGTTTTTATTTTTGTTGATGCCAGCCTTTTCCGTTGCAGCGAAAGATATGGTGTGCGATGTTGATAGTAATATATGTACGATTCCAAGTGTTGAAAATTTCTGTGAGTCGGGAGATATCTCTAAAATAAAGTGGGATATTCGCTCTCGACAATATATTTTTTCTTGTGAGTGTGATTGTACTTCTCAAGAGAATAAGATTTGGCTCGTAGATGGGTTCGGTGGCTCGCCTGTTAGATTTGTGGAAGCCAGTAAAATTGAAAGCTCAGTTGGTCTTTCAAGAAGCAAAAGTGGCGTTGCAGATGTTTTTGGATTGGTCCCTTATTGCCGTGTGTCGGAAATCAAGGAAGATCAGCTCGTCGTTTTACAGAAGGTTCCAAGTGAGAACGGCTCTAGCAATCCATATTGCTATGAAATTACTGATGAACTGCCGTCCGAAGTTTGCTCTACGTCTGAATGTACTAATAAGCTCCGCTTGGCTAAAAAAATAGCGAAAGCTACGAAAACTCAATCTCTAATTGAATTTAGAGATGCCACTGCCAGAATATACAACGACAAATTTCGCTTTCAAAGTTTTCCAAAGCGCGATTTTTTAGAAAAGTATATTTCAGTATACGGATACTCTAAGTCTGATCAGCAGATTTATAATGATATTGCCTATTATTGGCAGCAGGCAGGCTTTGCTGAAGACTCTATATGGTTGCTGAAGAAGGTCATATCAAATAATCCTGACCGTGTTGTCGCTTATTTGAATATGGCGGATTCTTATTGGTCGGTTGGAGAAAAGGCAAAGGCTTCCGAAAACTATAAAAAATACAGCGTGCTTATGATTGATTTAGGTAAGCGAGATAAAATCCCCGGTCGTGTTGTTGAGCGAATTGATTTTTAGCGTGGAAGTGTCTGGTTGAAATACGTGCGATTTGCACTAGTAGGGATTAAGAAGTTGATCGAAAGGGGCTGAATTGTTTTTGGTTGGCGGCTTTAGCTCCGTAGGACTTAAATAGAGCTGCCCTGTTTTTGGACCGCAAAGGGGGGGGCAGATTTATTTGTTGAGATTGGTTGGGTGGCGCAAATAGATCTGTTCTGTTCGTTGTACGGCAGTGCCTGCAAGGGTAGCTCAATGGCTTGCTGGATAATATCGGGAAAGTAGATTAGAAGCGGGAGATTTTATGAGTTTCACAATTTTAATTCTGCCGAGAAGACAAATAAGCCTGCCCCCAGTTTCTTGCCACATTTCTTGTATAAGGTCTTTGTTTTGATGCGATTTATGCCTCTCTCCTTGTTTATCTATAGCAGTGTTGCGTGGTCTACTCCAATAGATCATAAGCTACTCTGCAAGAATGTAGATCAAGGGGCCGAATCAGCATCCCGCTTGACTCTCACTTCCGAAAGTGTGGAATTTTTCCTTGAAAACTCTGAGCGCGGATGTCGGTCAGATTATGTCTTTCGAGAAGCGTCAGATAGGGCGAGCAACTACCTTATATTCTCTTATCCAACCAGTGATGAAATGGGGCTTAACGCGCAGATCATGATTTTTGCTGCGCCAGCCTATGGTGGGCTAGCTCAATATATTGGATCGATACCCGCCGGTGTTTCCGACTTGGAAGATGGGAGTTACAAAGACATTCAACAGTCTGGCAACTCAATTTACGAAAGAATTTATCGTATAGATCGTGGTGAAGTGGTGACTATGGTCCCGCGTAAAGAACTTATTATTGCCGGTAAGCAATGCGTATATAAAGTTGAAGGTGACAGCGCTTGTGAGGAGATGCTGGGAAGCTTTGATAGTCCGATATGTGTTTTAAACGAAGGCGAACGGAAAATTTTGGCGGCCGTGAATGAATGCGCGGATATGAGTAAAGATTTTTAAGCGCATTTAGGGGGGGTGAATTTTATCTTCTACTTTATTCCATCCGCCGATTATCTATTTCATAAGAATTTAACATGAAAAAAGCACCACTTTTTCTGGTTGGTCTTTTCCCTCTGATGGCCCACAGCGCAGTCACCACTGAATCACTCTGCTTCGAGGTTTCTCAAGACAGTCCCGTAAAGTTCGAACTGCGGACGTACTACGACGAATCCAGCAAATGGTCGGGCGGCTTTGTGAAGTACGCCAAATCCAACGAACCTATTTCCATTGTGCTGACGGATTCCCAAAACGAGGTTCTCGACCCGGATGCCCCTTGGCAACACACCATGACCTGGTCCGAGGTCATCTCCGGCAAGGTCACGGGAACCTACGAACGGGTGACTCAAGGCTCGCAGATCGTCTCGATGACTTACACGAAGAAGTCCAACGGCAAAGAATATGGTTTCTGGATCAGTACCAGCGTCGACTCTTCTCTAGAGTCCGGATGCAAGTGGGAGTAGGGCGAGCACATGCAATTTAAAACTCTAGCGGTTTCACTGATCGGCTTGATGTGGACGATCCCGGCATTGGCCGAAACCGTCACGTTCATTCCAACCAAAGGCGTCGAGGCGACGCTGGTTCTCGAAGGCTCGATACTGAACGTCGCGGTTAAAAGCGAAATGCACAGCGAGTCGCGAACAATCGAGTTTGAAGCTGAAAACGCACTCCACGTGCAGGTCGATGATTTCAATTTCGACGGCGCCAAGGATTTCTCGGTTTGGCAGCTTGATGACGGCATGGGCACTTACGACTACTACAGGGTTTTCGTTTACCAACCCCAGACCGGCGTCTTCAAGGAGTTGCAGCCGGATTGCGGTGATGGTTTCGTCAATCTCCGCGTCGACAAAAAACGCAAAGTGTTGCTAAGCACTTACTGGGGCATGAACGGACCAGATCAATGCATCACCCGATTTACCCGACGCAAAACCTGAATTTTTCAAGGATGAACACAGTGAAACGTTTTATTTTTACCCTGGTGGTCGCGCTGTTGCTTCCGGTTTCGGCGGTCTATGCGCAGGACGACTGCAGCAAGGTCGGCTCAAGTCTGGAAATGGTCCCCTGTTCTGAGGCGGCGAAGAAGGCTGCTGATGCGCAGTTGAATGTCAGCTACAAGCGGTTGATGTCGCGGCTTGAGTCTGACTATCGAGCAGATCCGGCGTTGGGTAAGGAGTACGCGGCAAAGGTTAAAGAGTCGCAGCGTGCATGGCTCAAGTTGCGCGATGCGAATTGCCCTTTGGAGGCGTTCGAGATCGAGAGCGGGATGCCGGCGCACGTATTCGCTGTTAATTCGTGCATCGCCAGAATGAGCCGCAAGCGCTCGACGTATCTCGACAAGATCTCTCCTGAACAGCTTCAGCAGTCATCCGATAAAAGCGCCGCGTGTCCGTCCGAAGACTTCATGACGTTCCTTGAAGCGTTTTCTGCCGATAGCCAATCCCAGCGTCGACTTACGGCGATGACGGTCAAGTCGCTGGTGTTGAAGCCGGCAGCCGAGGCAGGGCGTTTTGAACCGATCGTCACAGGTGTGAAGGGTGCCGAGTTGAGCTATCCGTTGATGGCGCCTATCCCGTCTCGCAAGATTGTCGGAGTCAAGATTCAAGAGGTCGACGATAGTCACTCCATCGTTGTGGACAAGCGTGCGGGTTGGAGCAACATGAAAGTCTTCAACTTTTCCCGGCAGGCTTGCTGGGTGCTTGAGGGTGTTGAAGATTGGTCTATCAGCGCTAAAGAACTGGTCGTTGCGAGCAAGCCCAAGATGAGCAAGGAGGAGAACTTCTGTTACCAACGCGCTGAGGCGTTCGAAGCATTGGGTGCTCCGGAAGATCAACCGCTCACCGTTGAGCTGTATGAAGCGACGCTGGAAAACCTGTTGTGTGCCGCCCGTTCCGGCGATCCACTAGCCAGTTATAAAGCGGCCATTCTGAGCCTCTCGGGCATGGCGCCACAGGTGCCGACGGATACGCTTGAGTCATTGTTCAAAGCTGCCGCGACCACTTTGCCGCTTGGCGCGATGGGGCTTTCGCAATTTTATTGCGACGGCAACGAACTGACATCCACCGGTCCCTGCAAACATCCCGCACTTGCCGAGGAGACGCTGATTCATGCCGCAAAAACGGGCAGTCCCGTAGCTTTATCCTTTTTGGGTTCAGCCTTCGAGCGCGGTGAAATGAAGACCAAGGACATGGCTCGTGCCCTGGCCTGTTACCAAATGGCAGTTGCGCAGGGCGATGAAGGTGCGATCAGGATGCTGGAGCATCTGAAACAGGATTCCGCCAACGAACTGAAAGCCAGTTATTGCTTCTGACAACCCACGATCCGTGGCCATTTTCCTTTAAACTCCCCACCCCCAAAGGAATGCTCTCAGGACACGGAATGCCAGTCCCTTCTCTATCCCTTCGCCGCGCGTTGGTGCTGTGGCTATACGCCGTTGCGCTAGTGCATTTGCTCGTCAGTTTCGCGCTGACCTGGGCCGGTCATTCCGGGTTGTTCGACGGCTATTTGCAAACGATCGAGCAGGCTTTCTGGGCCGCTGATGCAGTGCCCGTGGCTGCGCGTGAGCAGCAGGTCTGGTGGCTCGGTTTGTTCGGTGCGACGTTGCAAAGTTATTCGCTGTACATGCTCGCGCTGGTGCACATCGGCAATCGCTTGAAGGCTTCGATGGCTTGGGGTTGGTTGATCGCCGGCATCGTGCTGTGGGCGCCGCAGGATATGTTGCTCTCCGCGCAAAAACAGGTGTGGTCGCATCTGTGGTTCGACTGTTTTGCGCTGCTGGTTTTGTTGCCGCCGCTGTTTTGGTTGTTGCGTCATGACCGCAAAAAATCCCTTTCCGTTACCGCATTGAGTGAGCCGAACCATGCCTGATTTTTCGCTGCTGGATTGGGCGGTCGCGTTGCTGATTGCCCAAGCGTGTCTGGGTGCGCTCGACACGCTATATCACCACGAATTGACGGTGGCGTTGCCGTATCGCCATAGCGCGCGGCTGGAGTTGTCGATCCACGCGATGCGCTCGTGTTTCTACGGCGTGCTGTTTTTGGGCATGGCGCATCTGGCGTTTCACGGCACGTGGGCGATTGTGATTGCGTTGCTGTTTGCGCTGGAGATCGGCCTGACGTTGTGGGATTTCGTGGTCGAGGATCGCAGCCGCAAGCTGCCGGCCATCGAGCGCATCATGCACACGGTGCTGGCGGTGAATGGCGGGGCGTTTTTTGCGTTGTACGGCGTGCAACTGGCGCAGTGGGCGAGTTTGCCGACTGGTTTGGGCACGGTGGATTTCGGCTGGCGTGGCTGGTTGCTGACGCTGTTTGCGATTGGCGTGACCGCTTCGGGGATTCGCGATGGGCTGGCGGCGTTGCGCATGCAGCGCGCGGGCAAGCCGTCGAATCCGTTTGCCGGCGGCGCCTACATGCGCGTGCTGGTGACGGGCGGCACCGGGTTTATCGGCGAAGCGCTGGTCAATCAATTGCTCGACGCTGGCCACACCGTCAGCGTGCTGGCGCGTGATCCGTTGAAAGCCGCGTACCTGTTCGACGGTCGCGCGCGTTGCGTGCGCTCGCTGAGCAAACTCGGTTACCACGAAACCTTCGATGTGGTGATCAACCTCGCCGGTGCGCCAGTGGCCGGGCCGCGCTGGAGCACCAAGCGTCAGGCGCAACTGCTCGCCAGTCGCGTCAACACCACCGAAGCGCTGCTGAGCTGGCTGAAAAACGCCACGCACAAACCAGCGCTGTGGATTCAGGCATCGGCCATTGGTTACTACGGCGTGCGCGATGCCAGCGAACATCTCGATGAAACATCGAGCAAGGGCGACGGCTTCATGGCCGAGCTCTGCGCGCAATGGGAAGCCGCCGCGCGACCGGCCACTGAGTTTGGCGTGCGCCAAGTGGTGATGCGCCTTGGCGTGGTGTTCGGGCCGGGCGGTGCGTTGCTGCCGTTGCTGATTCCGTTCCGCCTGGGCTTCGGCGGGCGCATGGGTGATGGCCAACAGATCATGAGTTGGGTGCATCGCGACGATGTGATCCGGGTGGTCGCTCGCGCGTTCGACGATCAAAGTCTGAGCGGCACTTACAACCTGGTGGCGCCGGATACGGTCAGTCAGGCGGCGTTCGCCGAACAGGCCGGCAAGGTCCTCAAGCGCCCGGTGTGGTTCCACATTCCCGCCGCGCCAGTGCGCGCGTTGGCAGGGGAAATGGCTCAGCTTTTTTTCGACGGTCAGCGTGTACTGCCGCAGCGTTTGAGCGAAGCGGGCTACTCGTTCCGCTATCCGACCCTCGACGCCGCCCTGCGCGATCTGGCCTGAGGATCGCCCATGAGCAAGCCGCTGATGTACCTGCTGGCGGGCAACGGCAGCGCTGCCGATTGGTGGGATGACGCGCTGCCGCGTTTTCAGCGTTACGACGTGGTGCCGCTGGAGCTGCCGGGCTTCGGCGCCAATCCGCAGCCACCCTGTGAGGATCTTGCGGATTACGCGCAGACCTTGCTGGCGATGACGCAAAAGGGCAGCGCGATCATGGCGGTCGGGGTCAACGCCTTGCTGGTATTGCATGCATTGCAACGGCAGCCGGGACACTTTTCCCGCAGCGTACTACTGGCGCCAGTCGGGGCGTTTTTGTGGCAACGACGGCTGCCGGCGCTGATGTCGCCATTGCCGATTCGCAAAACCATTCACTGGCTGCTCTCGAACAAACCGACGCTGTTCGCGCGCAAGTTTTCCAACCAGACCTGGACCCCCGCGCAGTACCAACGCATGGGCGCCGGCTATGCCCGCTGCCGCGCGTTTGTGCCGCACTGGGACTTGGTGCGTGCCGACACCGCGCTGCCACTTCTGGAGTGGATTACTGATCCGGTGGAACTGGTCTGGGGTGATCAGGACGCCGTGCTCGGCATCGAGCAAGCGGCGGCGTGGTCGGCGATTCTGGCTCGCGCTGATCTGACCATCAGCCTCGAACCCGGCTGGGGACATTACCCGTGGATCGACGCGCCGGCCGAATTTGCCGCGTGGCTGGAGTCCGGCGAGCGCGGGTTCGTCGCGCATACCAAGGGCGGGCGCTTGCGTCTGGCCGAGCTGGCCGGGCAGCCGGTCCCGGCGGCGTTGTCGCTCAACGATTGCGACGATCCACGCTTGCCCGCGTTTCTCGCCGGTCAGCCCGACGCGACTTGGGCCGTGCGCTCCTCCAGCTACGGCGAAGATCAGGCCGACTCGGCGAATGCCGGTTTGAGCACGACCTATCTGCGCGAGCCGACCGCCAACGTGCCGGCGCGCATCGCCGAGCTGACAGCCGAAGGCGTCGAGGAAGTGGTGGTGCAGCGCTTCATCACGCCGCAGGTTTCCGGCATTGCGTTTGTGCGGCATCTGTCGGTTGAGCTGGAGTGGGTTGAAGGGCATCTGGAGTCGTTGGCCGATGGTCAGGTCAGTCCCGAGCGGGCGACCCTGTCGCGGCTCGGTGATGCCTGGCGCAGCGCCTCGTTTGTCGCAAAACACGGTTTGACCGAAGACCTGTTGTGGCGCTTTTTACAGGACGTGTTGCGCGTATTTCACTACGTGCCCGGCGATGTCGAATGGGCCTGGGACGGCACGCAACTTTGGCTGCTGCAATACCGGCCGATCAGCGATTACGGCTGGCGCCGCCACCTCACCGCCGCCAACATCGCCGAGATCCTGCCGCCGCAACCCAGCGTGCTGGTGGAGTACGCCCAGCGCCGCGCTGCCGCGAGCATTCCGGCGATCATGGCGCGTTGGGATGCGCGGGTGTTGCAGGACAACGAGCCGTTCACCGCGGTGTTCGGCGGCGCGTCCTACATCAACAATGATCTGTTTCTCGCACGGCTGGCTGACTGGGGCATCAGCGCCAGTAACTATGCCGGTGAAGTCGGCGGCGCGACGCCGCATCTAGCGTGGCAACCGCTGCGGATTCTGCGTTCGCTGCCGCTGTTCCTGCGCATGCAGCGCATCGCCCGTGGCCATTTGCTGACCCTTGAACGCGGCTTGCAACGCTTCGATCAAGAGCTGTCCGACCTCGTCACCGAGGGTGCCGACGGTCAGCAACTGGCGGACTGGTTCACCCGGTTTTACGTGTTCGTGGTGCAGGGCAATCTGTGCATCGCCACGGCGCTGGCCAGCAGCGGCGGCGCATGGCTGGGGCGTCCGCCGACCGCATACGACAACCTGGAAAACAGTCCGCATCGCCTGCCGTGGGAGACCGATCCGGCGACCCTGCGCCCAGCCCCGACCGAGCTGCCGCTCCAGGCATTTCCGCAATGGTCGGTAGTGATCCGCCTCGCCAACGCATCCGGCCTGCCGGGCCTGCGCGGTTACTACCTGCAAGTGCGCGAGTGGTACCGCGACAACCTGATGCGCATCTTCTTCCGCCTGCATCACGCCATGCCGCTGGCCGATCGCGAAAACTGGTTCGCCCCGCACCCGGACATTCGCAGCCGCGACGGCAGCTTCTGGCAGGACGGCCGCGAAGGCACCGAACAAGCTGCCGGGTTCATGATTTATCCGGGGCAAGTGCGGGGCGTTCTTGGCGCTGACATCTTGCTCGAAGACACCCTCGACCCGGGGCGGCATGCGCACTATCAAGCCGCTCGAGCGGTGATTGCGCGGATGGGTGGGCGCTTGTCTCATGGATCGACGTTGTTGCGCGAACTGCGCAAGCCTTCGGCGGTGATGCCGCAGGTTGATCCGGCTTGGGTGGGGTGTGAGGTGGTGTATCGGGATGGTGAGTTGGAGCTTTTGAATTCGAAGGATATGAAGTGAAACGACTGCTGTTGTTATGTGTGAGCTGGTTGCCGATAGCGGTTATGGCGGCAGGTGTCTGCAATCAGGAAACTGACTCCAAATATTTCTTATCGCAATGGTCGGAGCGCAGTGAACAGCCGGAAGACATACTTTCCAGTTTCGATGGAAAAGAATTTTCTATCGATCCGGGCCACGTGGTTTTTCGCGGCGATCTAAATGACGATGGTATCGAAGACTTCATCTTCAATTCCCGCGTCGGCATTGGCTCATCAATGGATAGCACATTCGCCTTCCTGATCCAGTGCCGCGGTTACTTGAAATATTCGGGCGGCGATTACTTCGCCGGGGTCAAAGTTTTGGACGGTCCGCCCAAAGGTGGAGGTGAATTCAGGGATATCGAAATCTACTCCTACATCAGGGACAAGAGCGGACGGATTCGTTACAAAGGTGAGGAGGGCATGACCCGGCCACATCTTTGGCAATTCAATCCGCAAACACAGCGTTACGAAGGGCAGTCTGAGTAATGGGCTCTAAGAAGTCTCGATGCCTGTGTGGAGTGTTGATCAGCGCTCTCGTGCTCATGCCAGCAGTCCAGGCCGTCGCTGCAAACACCGTGGTGGTCGGCAACTCAACGGGCCAGCGGCCGGTTGCCCAAGGGGCCACGAAAGCCTCGGTCGACATGACCCCCTGCCGTTTTTCGATGACGCTTGCGCAAGATCAATGGCTGCAATTCAACGCACCCGATCTGATATTCATCGCCTCCCTACAACTGCCCGATTCCACCAGCGCACCACACTTGTGGCAAGCGCCGACATCCAGCGGTTATGAATGGAATTTTGAAAAGTCGGGCAATCTGACTCAGCCATGGTTCGGAATCATGTGTGAAAGCGTCGGCAGCTTTTCCTCCCTGACGACCCAGCCGCCAGCAGATGACACGATCGAACTGCAACTGCTGCGTGAGGCCAATGACCGCAAATGCCCGGCGAGCTTGACCGAAAATGGCTGGCGACCAACACCACTGGCCGGTGACCCGCAAACCTATGCCTTTGAGTCACTGGAGGGGGCGAAG
The DNA here is from genome assembly GCF_049897765.1 of Pseudomonas sp. TWP3-2. Taxonomy (NCBI): domain Bacteria; kingdom Pseudomonadati; phylum Pseudomonadota; class Gammaproteobacteria; order Pseudomonadales; family Pseudomonadaceae; genus Pseudomonas; species Pseudomonas sp. TWP3-2. Next base: position 215,287 of record NZ_JAFCWW010000002.1, read on the forward strand.
TCGTCGGGGTTCATCATCGGCTATCACACCCCGCATCAACCTCAATTCAGCCGTATCGCCTTCTGCCTGACTCAAGGTGAGCAGGTGCTGATCGGCGCCGCCGAATCAGGCTCGGCCACCCCGTTGGCGATCAGCGCCGCCGGGTTCGAACAGATCAAGACAGCCGTGCGCAGCATTGCCTTCGAATGAGCATCCCGACGATACGTCGCACAGATGGAGTTACAGCGTGAAAGGATTTTTGGTTCTACTCGGCAGCTTGCTGCTGGCGGTCTCATCCATGGCCTTCGCCACCGACCCTGCTTTCAAGGATTACACCGTCACCCCGGTCTTCACCGGCACTCACCCTGCACTGGTGCCGCAGGAAAACAGCAGCCCAGTGATGGACAGTGCGCGAGCGAAGGCCCTGAAAGGCAAGGTTAACTTCGCCGGCCATTACATCGTGCACCAGCTCGGTTGCGGCGGTGGCGCCATCTGCGCCGAAGTGCTTGATGCGCGCACCGGAGAAGTGGTCGGCGGGCTGCCGAATGCCTACGACGGCAGCACGTTCGCCATGCTCTACCAGCCCGACAGTCGCTTGATCTTCATCACCGGTATCACCCTCGACGGCGAAGAAGACGCTCAGGGTAATTCGCTGGAAAGCGTCAACCGGTATCGCTCCTACGAATTTGTGAACAACGAATTCCGCCTTCTGACGATGACCGACACGGAATCGCCGCCGCTTGAATAAGGATGATGGGATGAACGGTTTTTTCATTCGGCACGTTCTGAGCGCGCTGCTGCTTTTGCCTTTGGCCCTGCCGGCGAGTGCCAATGAAGGGAGTTGCTACGGCTACCTGACTGAACTGGTCAGGAGCAGCGACTTTCCGTTTCTGTATGTCGGCAAGGACAAGGTGAATCTGCTGATTGATGAGGATGACGGAGAAATGGTGCGTGCCCAACTGTTCTTCGACACCGACGGCACCGGCACAATTGGCTGGATCAAGTACACCCCGACCACGCGCGTGTTGCTCAACACCTCGGCGGAGCTGGATGAACCGGTGGTGTTGTCCTTCGACGCAAGGTTCGCCGATGGCTACGCAAAGTGTTTGATGGAAAAACAGGCCGGTTAACCGCGACAGGGATTTCACGATGAATCGGTACTTTTTCGCCGGCAGCCTGGCATGGCTGCTCTCGTCGCCGGCGCTCGCTGCGCCGGCGGATGCTTACACCCAGCGCGACGTGATGGACTGCGCTGGTGTTGAAGTGGTGTTGGTGTCGTCATGCCGATCGGTAACGGTGGATGATGCAGAAACCCACCTCATCGCGGTTTGTTCCGATCAGACCATCAACATCGGCGGCAAAGTGCTGCGGCGCAACATCGACAAGGTTTCACAGCTCACGTCCGACGGTAAGAAGGCAAAGATGCTGAGTAACGTGGTAGTGGCGATGGATTGTGTGCAAGGCGCTAAAGGTAGCCTGGTTTCCATTGGCGGTTACGGCGGTTGTGGATCCTGCCCGGAGTGGCATGGATATTACTCACCGGTCGGACGGTTGGAGTATTACAGCTACAGCAATAGCTATAAGTCGTTTGGTTCGAAAGGTTCTCGTGAAGGGCTTATCGAGGCTTATGGCGTCACGAAGAGACAACTGCAATCGGAAAGCCCGACAGTAAAAAGGATCGTGTATGGCCAGCCTTAAATGGGCGCTGATGTTCGTCAGTTTGTTTGCCGCCAGTGCCTTCGCCGCAGACCCGCCAATAGTCGGTATCGACGGACATACGGTGACGTTTCGAGCGAAAAAATGGACGATGCCCGGTGTGGAGTCGGCGACCGCATGGTTCACCGCAAGCGGCAAAACCTTCCCGCTCTTCAGTGCTGACGTTGGCGCCGATGGGCACTCCGATATGCTCAGTCCTGACAAGAAAACCTTGCTGCTCGACCCGGTGATCTTCGGCATGTTGTCGGAGGAGGACGGTAAAGAGACGCTGCAATCACAACAGCATTGCGATGTGATTTCGATGGAGACGGGTTGTGTGCTGGCTGAGCGTTCTGCTTATTTTTGTGTCGGTAAGTGGGTGAGTAATCAGTGGGTTTCCGCAGACGGTGATGTGCTCTCTCCCACCTTGGAGACGGTGTCCCCCAAGGACTTGTTGAAACAGGTCTCAAGTATCGAACCGGCGCAGTCCCGCGCGCAATCCATCGAAGGGAGCCTGGACTTCTTGAGTCCCGAATCCTACATGGCATGCCACCCCCCAGCGCAAAATGTTCAGGCCTATAACGACCTGGGTTTCTACTTGGCCGAGGGCGGTAGAGATGAGCTGGCGCTGAGGTTTTATCGCGGCGTTGAGGCGGTCGGTAAACGCACGGTGTTGATGCTGAACATGGCGGACTCACTGTGGCGACTAAACAGGAAAGACGAAGCCCAGCGTTATTACCGCGAGTACGGCGAAGCAATGGCTGCGGCCGGCAAGGCACAAAAAATACCTCAACGTGTAGTTGAGCGATCCGTCATTCAGGGAATGAAAAATTGAACATGTTTGTGCGCTTTATCGCGTTGTCCTTGGGACTGCTATCCGCTTCAATCGCGCTCGCTGAGGACAACTGCAAAGTCATCACAGTGAGCTGGCAATACGACCAATGCGTCGAGGCCGACCGCAAGAGTGCCGATGCAAAACTCAATGCCAGCTACAAAAAATTGATGACTCGATTCGAGTCTCAATGGAAGCCTGAACCTGAACAAGCAAAGGCATACATGGCCATGGCCAGAGACTCGCAGCGTGCGTGGATCAAGTTACGCGATACCACGTGCCCTCTCGAAGCCACGGACATCGAACCCGGTGCAGCGGCGCACACCACCGTCACCAATAACTGCATCGCCAGAATGAGTCTGGAACGTGTTGCCTATCTGGACGCTATCGCGCCGGATGGTCCGAGTGAAGTGGTCGATGTCGCCAAGGTTTCCAGTTCTGCTTCTCAACGTTTCGGCGATGTTGTGGCTCGGTACGTCACCACGTTTGGTAGTCCGTGTCTCAATGTGCAGATCCTTGCGCCAAATGGCAATTGGAGGGTGTTGTCGTCCAAACGCTTTTGCAGTTTTGCTGGCAAAGCGTTTTGGACTGACTATGCCGACGCTGGTTTTGAGGATCATGTATTTGCTGATGACGGCTTGCACGTGACGCTTAGCCTGACCGAGCTTCGTGGACCGGGAGAGAAGCGCTTGGCCTGTGTGATTCCGATTCAGAACTCACAGATCAAAGAACTGCAATGCGATACATCTGAGTCATCGCAACCAGCAGCGTAAATATTCATCAACAGGGAAGTGAGTGGAATTGGTCAGGCTCTCAAGTTGTATTGGTGCGCTCGGATTCATGGCCGGATTGTCGATGCAGCCGGCAGTCGCAAATGATCCCCAAACCATCGGCCAGTTGCATCCGCCGGTAGTTGCCTCGCTGGGTGATCAAAAGATCACGGTGTTCTTTTTGAAGAACAACCTCAAAGATCAGGTGAGAGAAGCGCATGTGCCCGATGCTGAAATTTTCTACGCCCCCGTGGATGCGCCAACGCCTTCGCTGAATTATGTGTGGAAGGTCGAAGGCGAGGAGATCGCATCGGTGTTCTTCTTCGAGCGCAAATCCCCTGCGCGAGCGGGGAAGTCGATGTTTGTTCTAACAAAACGCAAAGTCTCGGATAGTCATTTCGAAGGTAGCTCCTACTCGGTGCTGGAACTGCCGCTCTTCAGGGATGGCGATCACTTGTCGTTGCAGTTCTTTCGCGGTGACCCGCCAGAACCCGAGTTTCAGAACTGTCGCGACGGGCTGAATAAGGAAGATGACGTAGAAGTCGAGTGCGCTTACAAGGATGCGGCGAGCGTTAAAAAGCGCTTGGCAGAATGGGATGCACAGATGATTGCGCGCTCAAAAGTGGAAGCGGTGAATGTCGCTTGTCCCTCCACAGAATTCTCAGCGTTCCTAACAGCCTTTTCCGAGCGCGCAGATGTGCAAAAAACCTTCGTCCAACAGCCGCTGCAAATGGTCACGACCGTAGCCGGCGATCCTGAACCGGAGATGCAAAAAAACAGCCTCAGCGGTGATCAGTTGAAGTTTCCAATCATCCCTGATCTGGCGAAGCGCGAAGTCCAAGGCCTGACGTTGACGGTCAAGGAAGAGCGGGGCAACAAGGCCACGGCGATTCTGCAGAAGCCGGATACCGACTATGTCTTCGAGTATCGGTTTGTCCGTGGGCAGTGCTGGCGGCTGGAAGAAGTGATGGATTACTCGCTTTGATACAGGTGAAAAGTTGAAAAGATTAGGCTTGATCGCGGTATTGCTGTGTTCTTTCTCGGCAGTGGCGGGGCCGATGTTTCCGTCACTCAAGTCGTGCATGGACGCCGACAGCGACTGTGCGCTCGCGCTGAAGGACGATTTCCTGGTGGACGCACAGTCCGGGCAGCGTCTCTCCGAAAGTGCGGTATCGGCCGGAGCGATGAGTGTTTTCTGGCTGTATCGAGATGGCGAGCGCTACATCCTGGAGGAAGAAAATTCCTCACAGTCGAAGACGCGCCGTTGGCTGGTTTTTTCCTACAACAATGGAAAAGTGCTACTCGACGGTGCCTATATTTTCTCGATAGACATTGATATGAACACCGGCCCGTATTGGCATGGTTACGATTGTCGAGGTGATGCCAAGCCATTCGCTGTTCCCACGAAAGACTCATTCAGTGACGTCGCTTTGGAGGAGTTGTGCGGGGGGGCGGAAGGCTGGGTCGTCTCGGGGAAGGATTCCGTAGTGCCTGTATCTGCCAAGGGGCTGGCTGTGAGCGTCCCCGTTTATCACGCCCGCACCCGTGATGGTTCAGCGACGTACCTTTTTACCGAAAGCGATGTTCCGGATCTTTCGAAGCTGGTTTGCCTGTCCAATTGTGCCGATATTGCGCATACACCGGAGCGCGTCTCGCATGAGACGGCGCCATTGAAGGGTGGGCAGGACGGAACGCTGTGCTCGGATGACGAAGACATTTATTTCAGCTGTCCGTTGACTGGCGGCAAGACGGTTTCTGTTTGTGCGAGTGGGAACAGCAAGCCTTCGGCTGGCTTTGTTCAGTACCGTTATGGTGTGCCGGGAAAAATAGAGATGGTGTTCCCGAAGAGCGCTGTACCGCCCAAAGGAAAATTCTTTGTAGTGAATGCGTCGGAAGGCAGTGTGAACCTGAACATCATCAAGTTTAAAACCGGTCCATACACCTACCTCGTTAATCAAGCCTTCGTCAGCTATCTGACCGTGCTCAAGGATGACAAACTTATCTTCAGGCAGCGTTGCGCTGCCGGAGGTTATTCTTTTATCAACCGGTCAGCGCTCCAAGGGTTGCAGTCACGTACTAAAAGCGCAGAAGACTTTCGCTAGCTCGATTGGTAATGACATCGAGACAGGGGACATAGCGTCCCCTTAACTTCAGCAGCAATCTCGCTACGACTTAATCCCGTATTCCTTCAATTCGATGTGATCGGGCTTCAGCCTGTAATCAAATGGCGGCCAACAAAGGAAAGCATTTGGCAATCAATAATTTGATGCGATTGCGTTGGCGCGGCACAGCACAGAGTCGATCAAGGCAAGTCACTGCATTTGAAGTTCAGAGTGCGCGGGGCATAATTTCCGTATGAGCATGCCACGATGCGCTGCACTGATGGAGTAATAGCATGAATGGATTTTTCTTTTTTTTCGGTAGCCTGCTATTGGCTTCCTCTACTGCCGCATTTGCCGCAGAAACCTGCAATCCCGACAGTTTTTCCAACCCCGACTTGATCACCTGCGGTCAGCAGACTTTCGAGAAAGTCGATGCAGTGCTGAATGAGCAATACAAGAAAGCGCTGGCCAGTTTGGCGCCGGCCGACAGGAAACAGCTGATCGACGTGCAGAAGAAATGGGTACGTTTCAAGGACGCGTATTGCGAGGACATCTATCAGTCGGCGTTGCCCGGCGCAGAGGCGCCTATCGAAAGGCTTGGTTGCCTGGTGCAAACAACCAATGCACGGTTGGGGGAGTTGGTCGCTCTACAGACTGGCGTGATGATTGATGGCTTCTACAAAGCGGCATCCGTTATGGCAGGGGAGAACCGGGAGAAGGGAATGGTGGCTTCAATCGAGCGATTGGGAGGGGCTGAGCTCGATGATCCGCTTTGGACGCAATACGTTGATGGGCACTGTGAAATGAGTGAGCGTGTGTTCCGGGAGGACATTGCTAACTGTGCGATGCGAATGCGCTTTCAATTACCTCTGAATCGTTGAAGGAATGATCGGTTTGAAATCATTGTCTGCGTTTATTTCTGCGCTTCTTCTAATACCGATGACTGCCCACAGTGAGGTCAATACCGAGATTTCTTGCTTTCGTTCGCAGGAAGGAAAGAGCATCAATTTCGAGTTTCGGTCCTATTACGATACGGTCACCCGTTGGAGCGGGGCAGGGGTTCAATACACCAAGTCCCATAAGGTGATTCCACTTGTCTTTCGGAGCACCGAAGAGGAAGTCATGGCAGAGGGGCGCCCTTCTCAGTTCACGACAACTTGGGTGGAGGTTTCCGAGGGATCGCTGACAGGCGAGTATGAAATGGTCAGTCAAGGTGCCCGAATCTATGGGATGACCTACACGAACTACAAATCCGGGAAGAAGTATTCATTCGATCAAGACATCGCCATGGAGGCGTCGCCAGAGAACGGCTGTCAGTGGTGAGTCTGGGCTCATCAGAAAAGGGGACTTAACGTCCCCTTTTTCCGTCCGCGATTTGTTACGGCTTAACCCCGTACTCCTTCAACTCGATGTGATCGAGCACACCTTCAACCATTAGCTGCACGCCATCCGCCATTCTGCTCAGGGCCAATGCCACCGAGCGGCGTGTGCCGTCGAGGTCGTCGGCCAGATCGGCGGCGATGGCGCTGATGGATAGCAGGTCTTCCGAGGCGTTGGCCATTAGGGCTTCGGCGTCGATGTCGCTGGAGAGGGTGAAGAGACCGCCTCGGCGTTTCGGAGGTGGGTCGGACGGTGGGGCGGATGCAGGCGCGGGTGCCGGGCCGAAATGGTGGTCGAGGGCGCGTTCGGCGGCTTCGTGGAATTTCTTCGAGTCTGGGGATTCGTACGGCGAAACTGTTTCGTCAGCGGGCGTTGGATTGGTCATCGGTGTAAATCCTTTTAAGTTGGAAAGATTTGCTCCGAGGTCGGACTTGCACATCCGGCCACCGATTTTGCGGTGACGAACAAAGGTTATCGACGAACCCTCAACCCGCATAGTTCATGGACAGCGCCAGAGTTTGAAGGACATTTCCGACAGGGTTGCGGGTTAGAAGATCAAAAGATCGCAGCTTTCGGCAGCTCCTACAGGAATGTGTTTCGGCAGGTGTAGGAAGTCGGGCGTGAAAGAGTGACTTGGTAGTCATCAGGCGGGAAAAGCGTGGCAACGTCTTCTATCAGTGGCAGATAGTGGCGAATTGGCGCGAAGCCGTTACACTGCGCCGGCCGTTCATTTTCCTTTTGAGGCTGTGCGCATGAAATTTCGTTTTCTTCTGTGGATGCTGGGTCTGTTGATGGGTAAGGCCAGTCGGACAAATCCTGCGTTTCAGCAGCAGTTGGGTGACAAGGATCTGGTGTTTCAGATGCAGACTCTGGACGGCAAGGTGGCGCGGCATTTCGTGGTGAAGGATCAGCGCATTACCAGCAAGTCAGGGATGGTGGCGGAGCCGGCATTCGCGATTGCCTTCAAGGACGCGGCATTCGGGTTTGCCACGATGCAGGCGAAGAACAAGCAGTTGGCGTTCATGCAGGGGATTCAGGACAAGACGATTCAGATCAAAGGCAACCCGGCACTGGTGATGTGGTTCCAGGGGTTGATGAAATATTTGAAGCCGAGAAAGGCCAAGCCGAAGGCGTAGGTCTTTCAGCCATTCGGCTCGGGAGGCTCGCACCCGTCGAGTGGCTGGGCGCGGTATGACTTGTAGATTTGCTGGACTTGCGGGTGGTCCAGGTTCTCGTATGTGATGTCGTCCTTGTCCAGGCCATCCAGACCTCTGATGCCACCGATGGTCTCGGGCCACTCGTCACGACTGGATATATCGACTACGAACGGCTTGAGGTAGTTGTCTAGATGCCTTTCGCGAGGCTCTCGGATCTCATCGCTGAGTGCCCGCAAGTAATCGTCTTTGCTTGTCTTTGACCAGTCGATGGCGAATTTGGCTCGATAACAGAGTTCCATGAAGACTAATAGAATCGTGCGACCATTTCCGTCCAGGAAGGGGTGTGCGAAAGCCAGCTGACCCATTACCCCGCCGGGATGGTCTCTGAAGCGCTTCTTGTCAGCTGCCAGCTCAAGCGCATAGTCAACAGACATCTTGATGGAGTCCGGGCGCTCGAACACGGTGCTGCGCGGGTCGTCGAGGGAGCCCTTGAAGACTGCCAGGTGAGGGACAAGCTCGTTCCGGTCTTTTCCGGCCCAGTGATAGAAGCCCGAGAACAGGATTTCGTGAACTTTGAGAACAGTCTTGTAATCGAGAGGCTTTTTCTTGGCCAAGTAGGCAAGCGCTTCCTCGATACTCAATTCGAACGCAAGATGCTCTGACTCTTTTACTTCAGTAGGGTCTTTTAGTTGCAGCGAATTTTGAAGGTATCCAGCCGTTTCGAAGTCGCCGAACGGGTCAAAGGTCATGCGCTACGTTTCTGTGCGCGCCTTTCCTGAAGATAACGCCCTTGCAGCGCCAGGATTTCAGCTTTGCTCAGGACGCCTTTTCTCTTGAGATTGACCAGCAACTGTTCGATGCCGTCCAGCTCGACGACATCGCCAGCCAAACGGGTAATGCTCACGGCCATACGACTCATGCCGTCACGTTCGGCGGTGACCTTATGGTCTTTCGCAAGCTTACGGACTTGGTTTGCAACACTGACAGCAGATGATTGGGTCATCGGAAAGCCCTCTATTTGCCACCAAATCATAGCAGGGCGCCTTCCTGTTGTCCTCGGTGGCTCATAGCCAACGATCAGATGAAAAGTGAGGAAGTATGTGGGTTGTCGGTAGCTGCTTTTGTGGCGAGGGGATTTAGCGAATCGTCGCACCGCCCCGTTGGGTTGCGAAGCGGCCCCAGACTCTGGGATCTGAGTTGTAACTGACACACCTTGTTGGCCGGGTTTGCGACTGCTGCGCAGTCGAGCGGGAGCAAGCTCCCTCGCCACAGGGGTTGTGTTGAGTCAGTTGGATCGGGGTGGATTCATCGCGGGCAAGCCCGCTCCCACAGAATCGCGTGGATCTTGCGGGGGCGGCTTGCCCGTGATGCGTTTAGGCCTGGCTGAATTGCGAGGCCAGTTCGCGCAGCAGGACTTCAGCTTCGAGGACTTTGCTGACGACGTCGTTGGCTTTGTCGCGGGTCAGGCCGACGCGTTCGAGCAGGGCGTCGGGGATGTCTTCGTCGGGGCCTGAGCCGACTCCGCGAGCGCGTAGCAGGCGTACCGCCAGGCACACGAGGTTCGGGTATTCGGCGTAGGCGCCGTCGTAGCTTGGGTCGTGCTGGAAGCGCAGGGCGGTGGCCAGTTCGTCCGGCATGTCCCAGTAGCGCATCAGCCACGAGCCGATCTGTTCGCGACTGATGCCGAGCAAGTGTTGCTCGACGTAGCTGTGGCACAGGTGCGGGTTGACCTCGAGGTGGCGGCAGATCAGCGAGAAGTGCGGCGGGAACACGTGGGCCAGCAGCAGGTAGCCGAAGTTGTGCAGCAGACCGGCGAGGTAGGTCAGGCCGGCTTCCGGGCGCTGGGCGCGCGGCATGGCGCGGGTCAGGCCTTCGATGACGGCGGCGGTGTAGATCGATTGCTGCCAGTACGGCGTGGTGTGTTGCGGATGGTCTTTGGGCAGGCTCAGGGTCTTGCCAAGGGCCAGGCCCAGCGCCAGATTGATCACCAGATCGAAACCCAGCACGCGGACGATGGCGTCTTCCACCGAACGGATCTTGCCCGGCGAGGCGTAGTACGGCGATGCCGCCCAGCTCACCACTTGTGCGGCCAGTGCCGGATCGGTTTCGACCACGCCAGTGATGTCGTCGATGGTCGCGTTCGGGTCAACCCGCAGCTTGATGATTTTTTGCGCAGTTTCGGCCAGCGGCGGAATCTCGATGGTCGCTTCCAGACGCTGCTGGATGCGCCGCGCGGTGAAAGCTTGCACGGCCTGGGTGATTTCCTCGCGGTCATCATCCGGGCGGTCGAGGTTCGGGCGGATGCTGGTCAGGTTTTCGCCGAAGTTGGCGGCGCTGGCCTTGGTCAGCATGGTCTTGAAGGCTTCGCTGGTGATCTCCAGCAGCAGGCCCGGCTCGCCGGAGTTGATCAGCAACTTCGGTTCACGCAGCAGGCTTTCTTCGTAGAGGCACGGCGAACTGGTCAGCGCCGGCAGGCCCGGCAACAGGCTCAGGCTGTGCTTGCCGAGCATCTTTTCCAGGCGCTCGGTGGACACGGCGGTGAGGCGGCGGCCGGTCAGTTCGGCGAGGCGATTGAGGTCGAGCAACTGGCTCTGCGGGAACAGCACCATCAGCGCGCCCACGGCGTCATCGAGCAAAACGGCCTGGACTTTGCGCGAGGCATTCAGGCCGTGGTGGTCGAGCACTTCTTCGTAGGCGATGCCCAGCTTGCCCAGCAGCAGCCGAATTACCGACGGAGCTTGCGGGGGTTCGGGGGCGAGAGCAGCTTCGGTCATGGTCTGTATCCGTTTTTGAAACAATTGCTGGAGTATAACCAGCTTGGTTGGGACGAGGGTTCAGAAACTGCGACGCTGCTCACACTTGACCATATTGCTGCCCATGGCGCAGCCAGCGGTCGAGCAGCGGACTGACGTGCGTCGGCCAGCGTTCGAGCAACGCTTGCGCAGCATCGCGCACGGCGGGCAGCAGATCGGCGTCGCGCATCAGGTCGGCGACTTTGAATTGCAGCAGGCCGGTCTGGCGGGTGCCGAGCATTTCGCCGGGGCCGCGCAGCTCAAGGTCTTTCTCGGCGATAACGAAGCCGTCGTTGGTCTCGCGCATGATGCCGAGGCGCTGACGACCGATCTGTGACAGCGGCGGATGGTAGAGCAGCACGCAATGGCTGGCCGCGCTGCCGCGTCCGACCCGACCACGCAACTGGTGCAGTTGCGCCAAGCCGAGGCGCTCAGGGTTTTCGATGATCATCAGACTGGCGTTAGGCACATCGACGCCGACTTCAATTACCGTGGTCGCGACCAGCAGTTGCAGGTTGCCGGCCTTGAATTCGGCCATGACGGCGGCTTTCTCCACCGGTTTCATACGGCCGTGGATCAGCCCGACTTTCAACTCGCCGAGGGCGAGGGTGAGGTCTTCGAAAGTGGTTTCGGCGGCCTGGCAGGTCAGCTCTTCGGATTCTTCAATCAGGGTGCAGACCCAATAGGCCTGACGACCTTCGGCGCAGGCACCGCGCACGCGTTCGATGACTTCGACGCGGCGCGTGTCGGTGACCAGCACGGTGTTGACCGGGGTGCGACCGGGCGGTAATTCGTCGAGGATCGAGGTGTCGAGGTCGGCATAGGCGCTCATCGCCAGCGTGCGCGGAATCGGCGTGGCGGTCATGATCAATTGGTGCGGACACATGCGCCCGCCAACACCTTTCTGCCGCAGTGCCAGACGTTGCTGCACGCCAAAGCGGTGCTGTTCGTCGATGATCACCAGCGCCAGATTCTTGAACTTCACTTCGTCCTGAAACAGCGCGTGCGTGCCGACCACCATCGGTGTGCCGCTGGCGATCTGTTCCAGCGCGGCGACACGGTTCTTGCCTTTGAGCTTGCCCGCCAGCCACGCGACTTCGATGCCCAGCGGTTCGAGCCAGCGCTTGAAGGTGATGAAATGCTGCTCGGCGAGAATCTCGGTCGGCGCCATCAGCGCGACTTGATAACCAGCCTCGAGTGCCTGCAACGCAGCGAGGGCGGCGACCACAGTTTTACCCGCGCCAACGTCGCCCTGAATCAGCCGCAGCATCGGTTCGTGCTGGCTGAGGTCGTAGGCGATTTCGTTGCCGACACGCTGCTGGGCGCCGGTCGGGGCGAAGCCGAGATTGGCCAGATATTTCGGCGGCAGCTTGGTAGCTTTCGGCATGGCCGGCGCGCGCAGGGAACGCATGCTCTCGCGCAGACGTTGCTGGGACAGTTGATGCGTCAGCAGCTCTTCGAAAGCCAGGCGATGCTGCGCCCAGTGATGACCGAGCGCGAGTTCATCGACGTCGGCATCGGCGGGCGGGTTGTGCAGGTAGCGGATCGCGTCGGCGAGTGGCGCCAGTTGATAGTCCCGCGCCAGCTCGGTCGGCAGCCAGTCGGGCAGGCTGGACGGGCCGAGCAGGGTCAGGGTCTGCATGCACAGTTGGCGCAGCCGCGCCTGGGTCAGGCCTTCGGTCAGCGGGTAGACCGGGGTCAGGGTTTCATCCACTGGCGGCGGTTCGTCGCCGGTGATCGCGCGGTATTCCGGGTGGTAGATTTCCAACCCCGAAGCGCCGGGCCGGGCTTCGCCGTAGCAGCGAATCCGCGTGCCGCGTTTCAGGCCTTCTTTCTGCGCATTGCTGAAATGATAGAAGCGCAGGCTCAGCCCGCCGGTGCCGTCCTGCATGCGCACCACCAGACTGCGGCGGCGGCCCATGACCACGTCGGCGCCGCTGACGGTGCCTTCGACCACGGCGTCCTGTCCCGGTCGCAAGTGGCCGATCGGCACCACGCGGGTGCGATCCTGATAACGCAGGGGCAGGTGAAACAGCACGTCCTGGAGGTTCTCCAGACCGACCTTGGCGAGTTTCTCGGCCATGGCTTCACCGACACCCTTGAGTGCCGTCACCGATACTTGCGACAGCTCCGTCATGACGCTGACTTAACCGGCTGTGACCGGTGCCGCTGGCTTGGCCACCGAGCACAGGCGAATGGAGTCGGCGAGGATCTCGATGGCTTTCGGCCGTGGGAAGCTCGCGCGCCAGGCAATGGCCACGGTGCGGAACGGTACCGGTGCCGACAGCGGCCGCACTTCAATGACGCCCGGAGCGTAGTGATGGCTGTCGACTGCCGACAGCGGCAGGATCGAAATGCCGAGGCCGGACGCGACCATGTGGCGGATAGTTTCCAGCGAGCTGGATTCAACCGTGGTGTGGCGCGCGCCGTCGTTGCCTTTGGTCAGGGTTGGGCAGGCTTCCAACACTTGGTCGCGGAAGCAGTGACCTTCACCGAGCAGCAGCAGGCTCTTGTCGTTGAGCAGCGCGGCGTCGATGGATTCTTTCTGGGTCCACGGGTGCTGGGCCGGCATCAGGACGTAGAACGGCTCGTCGTAGAGTTGCAGGGTCAGCACATCGGCTTCGTTGAACGGCAAGGCGATGATGATCGCGTCGAGCTCGCCGTTGCGCAGTTTGTCGCGCAGCACGTGGGTGAAGTTTTCTTCGATGTACAACGGCATCTGCGGGGCGACCCGGTGCAGTTGTGGAATCAGATGCGGGAACAGGTACGGGCCGACGGTGTAGATCGCGCCGACTTTCAGCGGGGCGGTCAGCTGGTTCTTGCCAGCCTGAGCCAGCTCGCGAATGCCTTGCGCCTGCTCCAGGACTTTCTGCGCCTGGGCGACGATGCCTTCACCGACCGGCGTCACGCGCACGGCACTCTTGCTGCGCTCGAAAATCAGCACACCGAGTTCGTCTTCAAGTTTCTTCACGCCCACCGACAGGGTCGGCTGGCTGACGTGGCATTTCTCGGCGGCGTGGCCGAAATGCTGCTCTTGGGCGAGGGTAACGATGTAGCGCAATTCTGTGAGGGTCATAGCAAGCGTCCATGAAGGTGCGGGCCAAGCATACCGGCTGCAATCGATAGACGCACGTTATCAGACTGAGTGATGAGAGCGACACCGGGCAATAGCGGTTTGCCGCAGATAGATATGCAAAAGGCACCTTACGGTGCCTTCTTTAAGTGGATTCTTCCGGTTGGAGAAAATCCCTGTGGGAGCTGGCAAGCCAGCTCCCACAGGTTTTTGTAGTGCTTTAACGCCGGCGTTCGAGGGAATACACAAACGGCGCAACAATTTCGATTGTGCCATTGGTCAGCATGTCGGCCGGTGGCTTGGGCAGCGGCTGTGCGCGGCGGATCATTTCCAGGGTGGCCCGGTCCAGATCGGCGTTGCCAGAGCGGCCCACCAGTTCGAACGACAACACGTTGCCTTCAGCATCGACCACGAAACGCAGTCGGTTCAGACCTTCTTTGCCCCGTGCCTGTGCGCTTTGCGGGTACTTCTTGTACTTCTGCAAATGCGCGAGCAGGGTGCCTTGCCAACTGGCCTTGGCCGCCAATTGTGCTGGCGATGGGCCGGGCGCCGGCTGTGCTGACTTCTCGGTTGGCGCCTGGGTTGGTTGAGTGTCGGCCGGTTTTTCCTCGGAAGGTTTTTCCTTCGGTGGATCGGGCAGCTTCTTTTCGACTGGCTTCGGCGGTTTAGGCTTTGGCTTGGGTTTAGGTTTCTGCACCGCGATTTCGGCTTTCGGTGCTTCGGCCAGTTTCGGAATCGGCAGTTCTTCCACCGGAGCCGGTGGCTGCGGTGGCGTGACGACTTTCGGCGGTGCCGGCGGTGGCGGGGCCGGGAGCGGTGCCAGCTCGACCATCATTGCCTGCGGCGGCAATTCGATGGGCGGGCGGGCGGTCCAGTTCAGGGCCAGCGCGATGGCCAGCGCATGCACGCCCAGCACCACGGCCAGGCTACCGCCGTAACGCGTCAGCTTATGGCGCGTCGTGATCATTTTTTGACTGCGCTCTCAAGACCGACCAGGCCGACCTTCAGGTAACCGGCGGCGCGCAGACTATCCATCACGCTCATCAGGTCGCCGTAATCCACGCCTTTATCGGCCTGGAAGAAGATCGTCGTGTCCTTCTTGCCCTTGGTTTTCGCGTCGAGGGTGGCGCCGAGCGACGCGGCGGTCACTTCGTCTTCGCCGAGGAACAGGCGCTGGTCAGCTTTCACGCTGAGGAACACCGGTTTCTCTGGCCGCGGCGCCGGTTTGGCGGTCGAGGCTGGCAGGTCGACTTTGATGTCCACAGTGGCCAACGGCGCGGCCACCATGAAGATGATCAACAGCACCAGCATCACGTCGATGAACGGCGTGACGTTGATTTCGTGGTTCTCGGCCAGATCGTCGTCTGCGCCTTCTTTCAAATGCAGGCCCATGGCCGATTACCCCACTTTGACCATGTGCGGCTGCGAGCTGCTGCGCTCAGGCTGGTGGTCGAGATCGCGGCTGACCAGCAGCAGCACTTCTGCCGACGCATCGGACACCTGCGCCTTGTAGCCGGCGATGGAGCGGGCGAACACGTTGTAGATCACCACCGCTGGAATCGCGGCAACCAGACCCAAAGCGGTGGCCAGCAACGCTTCAGCAATACCAGGCGCCACGACGGCGAGATTGGTGGTCTGGGTTTTGGCGATGCCGATGAAGCTGTTCATGATGCCCCACACGGTACCGAACAGGCCGACGAATGGCGCGGTCGAACCGATGGTGGCGAGCACGCCGGTGCCGCTGCTCATGTTGCGGCCACAGGCGGCAACCAGACGCTCGAGGCGGAAGCTGACGCGTTCCTTGATGCCTTCTTTCTCGCGGGCGTTGGTCGACAGGTGCATTTCTTCCAGCGCATCGTGCACCAGCAGATTGGCCAGGGTGCCTGGCTTGGCAGCTGTCGCGCTGGCTTCTTTAAGGGTGGTGGCTTTCTTCAGTGCGGCGATTTCGCCACGCAGACGACGCTTGGCGCCCATCAGCTCGAAGCCTTTGGCAATCCAGATGGTCCAGGTGATGATCGAGGCGATGGCCAGACCGATCATCACGATTTTCACGATGATGTCGGCGTTCTGGTACATGCCCCATGGCGACAGGTCGTGGGCCATGCCCAGCGAGTTGTCGGCTTCAAGGACTTCAGGTGCGTCAGCGGCGCTGGCGTCGACGGCTTGCACGGGATCGGTGGCGGCCGGCGCAGCGGCGGGAGCGGTTTGCTCCTGAGCTGGCGGAGCGGCAGGTGCCTGGGCGTCAGCGAAAGCGGCGACTGGCGCGAGCATCAGGCTGAGCAACAGGGCAGCCACAGCGCTCCAGGCGCGAGGTCGTGTGGTAGGCGAAGCGGTGTTTTGATTACGTGTCATGCTGGCCGGACCTGAGATAGAAAAACGGTAATGCTCTTCCAGGCCTCGTGAGGCCGAGAACAAAAGTGGCGTGCATTATTGCAAGTAATTCTTGTTAACAAAAGTAATAGAGTATCTTTTTTTCCTTGATTGCTAGCCGCTCGTCCTGTGCCGAGGCTAGTCTGTCGCTTTGAAATGGGAGTTTATTGATGTCCGCGCCTTCTGTTCTGATTGCCGGTTGTGGCGATGTCGGCAGCCGTCTGGCCAAGCAATTGCTGGCTGAAGGCTGGGAGGTTCATGGCCTGCGCCGTGATATTTCACGTCTGCCGGATGGCGTCATCGGTGTGGCCGGTGACTTGTTCAATGAAGACTGCCCGGAGACCTGGCCGGTCGGCGCCGTGGATTATCTGGTGTATTGCGCGGCAGCCACCGAGCACGATGAGGCCGGTTATCGCGCGGCGTATGTGCAGGGTCTGCAGAACGTTTTGAGCTGGCTGGACGATTACGGGCAAGTGCCGGATCGACTGTTGTTCGTCTCCAGCAGCAGCGTTTATGGGCAGCAGGAAGGCGAGTGGGTCGATGAAACATCCGCAACTGTTGCCGCCGGGTATTCCGGGCAGGTGATGCTGGAAGCCGAGCAAGTGGCGCTGAACAGCGGCATCCCGGCGAGCATCGTGCGTCTGACCGGCATCTATGGTCCTGGCCGTGAATGGCTGCTGACGCAGGTGCGGCGTGGTTATCGCGTGGCAGTCGATCCGCCGCTGTACGGCAATCGCATTCATGCGGATGACGCGGCCGGGCTGATGGCGTTTCTGCTGGAAGCGGATCGCAAGGGTGTGACGCTGGACGATATCTACATCGGCGTCGACGATGCGCCCGCACCGTTGGCCGAGGTGGTGGGGTGGTTGCGCGAGTATCTGGGTGTTACCGAGTGGTCGGAAGACGCAAGCGTGCGTCGCACCGGCAGTAAGCGTTGCAGCAATGCACGGGCGAAAGCGCTGGGCTGGACGCCGAAATACCCAAGCTACCGCGAAGGCTACGCGGCGATCCTCGAAGGTAAATGCTGACTCCCAAACACCACAAACCACTGTGGGAGCGGGCTTGCCCGCGATGGCGCCCTGGCAGTCAACACAAGTGTTGAGTCTGATGGCCTCATCGCGGGCAAGCCCGCTCCCACAGGGTTAAGTGTTGTTCTCAGGTATGGTTACTGCTTCTCAAGCAACCACTTGCGATCGCCGGGAGTAAACGCCGGCATTTCATCCGCCAGTGCCGTGTTCACGGTCTGAAAGATTTCCAGCTCCTTGCCCTTGCGCGCAAAGATCCAGGTATTGCCCTGGCCGTTGAGCTGCAGCCACATATTGTCGTTGCCGTTGCTCATCGACGCGCAATCACCCGCCAGGCACAAGGCGTAACGATCAGCACCCGGCAGGCCGGTAACCTGGCCATCCGCCTGGAATTGCACGGTGGCGCCTTCACCCTCGCCGCTGGCGATTTTCCAGCTGCCGCCCAGGTAGGCCGAGTACAACGCGCGTTCGAAACTGGCTCCAATTGGCGCACCTTCCGGTACGGGAATCTGTGCGCGGTCGAACAGCTGCTGTGGTTCGTTTTCGCTGGCAGCCTGTTGCAACTGGCTGCCATCGCGTTTCAGTTCGCTGGCGGAGCTGCCATAGAAGTCGACTTTCCAGGCCCCGGACTGTTCGCCCAGCAGCCGTCCTTCGACTTTCTCAAAACCGTTGGTATAGCGGGCCTGACTGGCCTTGGTGTTGACGTCCCATTCCAGATTCGGGCCATAGGCCTGAAGCGCTTCGCGCAGGGGGCCGCCCTTGGATGCGGCATCGATGGCCACCTGATTGATCCAGGTGCCGCTGATGTCACGGTCGGCAGGGTCGCTGGCGCAGCCGCCGAGGAAAATGGCGAGCAGCGAGAGAGCAAGCGCTTTGCGCATGGTGGAATCCTTTCAAAACCTTTTCTTTACCGCAGAGCAGTCGGCGCAGCGTTTGAGGGCTGCGCCGCGCGCATTACTCGATGACCAGGATGGCATCCATTTCAACCTGCGAACCCTTTGGCAGGGCAGCAACGCCGATGGCGGCGCGAGCCGGGTATGGCTGGTCGAAGTACTTGCCCATGATCTCGTTGACCTTGGCGAAGTGGCTCAGGTCGGTGAGGAAGATGTTCAGTTTAACGATGTCTTTGAACGAACCGCCGGCCGCTTCGGCCACGGCTTTGAGGTTTTCGAAGACCTGAACGGTCTGGGCTTCGAAGCCTTCAACCAGTTCCATGGTTTTCGGGTCCAGAGGAATCTGGCCGGACATGTACACGGTGTTGCCAGCCTTGATTGCCTGGGAGTAGGTGCCGATGGCAGCCGGGGCCTTGTCGCTGGTGATAACAGTCTTGGTCATGTATGACTCCTTGTAATGTTGAATTTATGCACGCATGCGGGTGATGCGGATCACCCCGGTCAGTGCGCGCAGTTTCTTGATCGCGCGGGCCAGGTGCACACGGTCGTGGACGCTGACCACCAACTGGACAACGCTGATGCGACCATCGCGTTCGTCCATGCTGATTTTCTCGATATTGCCGTCGGCCGCGTTGACGCTGCTGGCCAGCAGGGCGATCAGGCCGCGCTGGTGTTCCAGCTCGACGCGCAGCTCGACATTGAATTCGCCGGTGACATCCTTGGCCCACGAGAGCTGAATGCATTTTTCCGGGTTGTGCCGGATTTCGCTGATGTTGCGGCAGTTGTCCAAGTGCACGACCATGCCTTTGCCCGCTGACAGGTGGCCGACAATCGGATCGCCCGGAATCGGCGTGCAGCATTTGGCGTAGCTGAGTACCAAGCCTTCGGTGCCGCGAATCGCCAGCGGGCCTTCCGGACTTGGCAACTGTTCGCCTTCGCCGAGCAGGCGTCGCGCCACAACATAGGCCATGCGGTTGCCCAGACCAATGTCTTCGAGCAAGTCTTCGATCAGTTCGAGGCGGTATTCGCTGAGCATGGCTTTGACGCGTTCGGCCGGGATCTTCTCCAGCGCGCTGTCGAAACCGTTCAGCACTTTGTTCAGCAGGCGTTCGCCGAGGCTGATGGACTCGGAGCGGCGTTGCAGCTTAAGCGCGTGGCGAATGTGCGTACGCGCCTTGCCGGTGACCACGAAGTTGAGCCAGGCCGGGTTCGGCCGTGCGCCGGGAGCGCTGACGATTTCGACCGTGGAGCCGCTCTGCAGCGGTTCCGACAGCGGCGCGAGACGTCGGTTGATCCGGCAGGCGATGCAGCTGTTGCCGACGTCGGTGTGCACCGCGTAGGCAAAGTCGACCGCCGTGGAGCCTTTGGGCAGCTCCATGATCCGGCCTTTGGGCGTGAATACGTAGACCTCGTCCGGGAACAGGTCGATCTTCACGCTCTCGATGAATTCCAGCGAGTTGCCGGCACGTTGCTGCATTTCCAGCACGCCTTTGACCCACTGGCGCGCGCGGGCGTGAGTGCCTTTCGGCTGCTCGTCGCCGCTGGATTTGTACAGCCAATGGGCGGCGATGCCGTTGTTGGCCATCTCTTCCATTTCACGGGTGCGGATCTGGATCTCGATCGGTACACCGTGCATGCCGAACAGCGTGGTGTGCAGCGACTGATAGCCGTTAGCCTTGGGGATCGCGATGTAATCCTTGAAGCGCCCCGGCAACGGTTTGTACAAATTATGAACAGCGCCCAGCACGCGGTAGCAGGTGTCGACCTTGTCGACGATGATCCGGAACGCATATACGTCCATGATCTCGTTGAAGGCCCGACGCTTGCCGCGCATTTTCTTGTAGATGCCGTAGAGGTGTTTCTGGCGGCCACTGACTTCGCCCTGGATCTCGTCGATCGCCAGGCAATGGCTCAGCGACTCTTCGATCTTGTTGACGATTTCCTTGCGGTTGCCCCGGGCACGTTTGACCGCCTGGTAGATCCGCGCGGAACGCATCGGGTGCATGGCCTTGAAGCCGAGGTCTTCGAACTCTATGCGAATGGCGTGCATGCCCAGCCGGTTGGCGATGGGGGCATAGATTTCGAGGGTTTCCTTGGCGATGCGTCGGCGTTTTTCGCCGGACAGCACTTCCAGCGTGCGCATGTTGTGCAGGCGGTCGGCAAGCTTGACCAGGATCACGCGAATATCGCGGGCCATGGCCATGGCCATTTTCTGGAAGTTTTCGGCCTGGGCTTCGGCTTTGGTCTCGAAATTCATCTGGGTCAGTTTGCTGACCCCGTCGACCAGTTCGGCCACGGTTTCACCGAACTGCGCTTGCAGCGCTTCTTTGGCGATCCCGGTGTCTTCGATCACGTCATGCAGCATCGCAGCCATCAGGCTCTGATGGTCCATGTGCATGTCGGCAAGAATATTTGCCACGGCAAGAGGATGCGTGACATACGCCTCGCCACTGCGGCGGCGTTGGCCGTCGTGGGCTTGTTCGGCGTAGAAATACGCTCGGCGGACCAGGTTGACCTGGTCTTTGCCGAGGTAGGCCGATAAGCGATCGGCGAGGGCGTCTATGCTCGGCATGATGACTCCTGCCGTACGTTGTGACCCTGCGCCGTGCTACGTCGACCAGGCATAGGCTTAGACGGCCTCGTTGGACTCGTCCTCGAACGCTGCGAACAGCGGTTCGTCTTCGACGATTTCAGCGTTGGCGATGAACTCGTAGCTCATCAGGCCTTCAGCGATTTCACGCAGCGCTACAACGGTAGGCTTGTCGTTTTCCCACTGAACCAGTGGCTCTTTGCCGCCGGTGGCCAGTTGACGGGCACGTTTGGTGGACAGCATGACCAGCTCAAAACGGTTTTCCACGTGGTTCAGGCAGTCTTCAACGGTTACGCGGGCCATGGTATTCCTCGGAGCGAATGCAAGATGCGCGCTGCCCGGTTGGGCGAGCGGACTGAGCAGTTTAAAAAAACACCAGCGATTAGGGAAGCGCTGATTTTTTGACCAACCTCTTCAACGCGCTGCAAGTGCCAATGTAAAGCCCTTGCAGCGGTTTTGGGAAGTGCTGTTTCAACCGAGCAATTCGGCCAACAGTTTGCCGAAACGCACCTGTTGGCGCCTCTGTTGCAGCTGATTGGCGCGGAAAATCGCCTTCAGGTCGTCCAGCGCATGGGCGAAATCGTCGTTGATGATCAGGTAGTCGTATTCGACGTAGTGGCTCATTTCGTTCACCGCTTCGCGCATCCGTCCGTCGATGATCTCGTCACTGTCCTGGCCGCGATTGGTCAGGCGCTGATGCAATGCTTGCAGCGACGGCGGCAGAATGAACACCGAGCGGGCCTGCGGCATCAGCTTGCGCACTTGCTCGGCGCCCTGCCAGTCGATTTCCAGAATCAGGTCGTGGCCTTCGTCCAGGGTCTGTTGCAGATGGCTTTGCGAGGTGCCGTAGAAGTTGCCGAACACTTCGGCGCGCTCGAGAAAATCACCGTGCTCGCCCATCTTTACAAAGTCTTCGCGGGTCACGAAGTGGTAGTTCACGCCGTCGACTTCACCAGGGCGCATGGCGCGGGTGGTGTGCGAGACCGAAACGCGGATCTCCGGAATGGCGTCAGTCAGGGCCTTGACCAGACTGCTCTTGCCCGCACCCGATGGGGCGGAAATGATGTACAGGGTGCCGGTGCTGTGGGTCATGTCGGGGTAGCCTTACTCAATGTTCTGCACTTGTTCGCGCATCTGTTCGATCAACACTTTGAGGTTGACCGCTGCCTGGGTGCTGCGCGGATCGAAGGCTTTGGAGCCCAGTGTGTTGGCTTCGCGGTTGAGCTCCTGCATCAGGAAGTCCAGCCGGCGACCGGCCGCACCGCCGGATTTGAGCACCCGGCGCACTTCGATGATGTGGGTACTCAGGCGATCCAGTTCTTCGGCCACGTCGCTCTTTTGCGCGAGGATGACCATTTCCTGTTCCAGGCGCTGCGGGTCGAGCTCGGCCTTCATGTCGGCGAAGCGGTCGAGGACCTTCTGGCGCTGGGTGGCGAGCATCTGCGGCACCAGTTCACGCAGGGTCGTCACGTCCTCTTCAATCGAGGTCAGGCGCTCGTTGATCAAGCGGGCCAGCTCTGCGCCTTCGCGCTCACGGCCGGCCTTGAGTTCTTTCAGCCCTTGATTGAACAGCGCCAGCGCTTCAGCGTTCAGCGCTTGTGGATCAGTTGCGTCGCCCACCAGCACGCCGGGCCAGGCCAGTACTTCCAGCGGATTCAGCGCCGCCGGGTTCTTGATCAGGCTCGCGATAGTTTCGGCGGCGGCGACCAGTTGCGCGGCGCGCTCGCGATCGACTTGCAGGGCTTTGCCGGTGCTTTCTTCGGTGAAGCGCAGGGTGCATTCGAGTTTGCCGCGCGACAAACCCTGGCGCAGCGCTTCACGGACGGCGCCTTCGAGGTCGCGAAACGACTCCGGCAAGCGCAGATGGGGTTCCAGGTAGCGGCTGTTGACCGAGCGCAGTTCCCAGCTCAGGGTGCCCTGGACGCCGGCTTTCTCTACGCGGGCGAAGGCGGTCATGCTGTGCACCATGGTGGTACCTCGCAATGCAGATCGGCGCAGAACTGACGTTCTGCGGCCACGATCTCAATGAATGTAAGCCGACTGGCAGCAAAGGCGCAGGATTGTAGCGCAGTGCAGCGAATGCGCCCAAACACACGGTGTGACAAAGGGCTGCAGGCCGTCGGTAATCTGCGTTTCACGGCCTTCAACCGTCGGGCCGAATTTTTAAGCAGTGCCCAGCGCGGTGCACGGCTCTATAATGCTCGGCAGTTTTCCGTCCCCAGTACAGGTATCTCCTATGAAACGTCCAAGTGGTCGCGTTGCCGATCAGCTCCGCTCGATCCGCATTACCCGCAACTACACCAAGCACGCCGAAGGATCGGTACTGGTCGAATTCGGTGATACCAAGGTCATCTGCACCGTCAGCGTCGAAAACGGCGTGCCGCGTTTCCTCAAAGGTCAGGGCCAGGGCTGGTTGACCGCCGAGTACGGCATGCTGCCGCGCGCTACTGGCGAGCGTAATCAGCGTGAAGCGAGCCGTGGCAAGCAGGGCGGTCGTACGCTGGAAATCCAGCGTCTGATCGGTCGTTCGCTGCGCGCTGCGCTGGACATGTCCAAACTGGGCGACGTGACCCTCTACGTCGATTGCGACGTGATCCAGGCCGATGGCGGCACTCGCACTGCTTCGATCACCGGCGCCATGGTTGCACTGGTTGATGCGCTGAAAGTGATCAAGAAGCGTGGCGGTCTGAAGGGCGGCGACCCGCTCAAGCAAATGATCGCCGCCGTGTCTGTGGGCATGTACCAGGGCGAGCCAGTGTTGGATCTCGACTACCTTGAAGACTCCGCAGCCGAGACCGACCTCAACGTCGTGATGACCAGCACCGGTGGCTTCATCGAAGTGCAGGGTACCGCCGAAGGCGCGCCGTTCCAGCCTGAAGAGCTGAACGCCATGCTCGAACTGGCCAAGAAAGGCATGAACGAAATCTTCGAACTGCAGACCGCCGCACTGGCTGACTGATTCGGTTCACAACCGCAAGGAGAATGCGATGAGTGATGAGCAACAGTTGCTGCCCAAGCCGAGCCAGGAGGTTCGTCAGTGGGCGATGTTTTGCCACTTGTCAGCCTTGTTGGGGTTCTGGATTCCATTCGGCAACCTGATCGGGCCGCTGATTCTCTGGCAGATGAAACGCGAGAAGGATCCGTTTATCGATGCTCAGGGCAAGGAAGCGCTGAATTTTCAGATCACTGTGGCGATTGCTTCGATGATCAGCTTCTTCCTGATGCTGTTGGTGATCGGTTTCTTCCTGCTCGGGTTGGTGGCTATTGGCGCGTTGGTGCTGACGATCATTGCCGGGGTCAAGGCTAACGAGGGCGTGCCTTATCGTTATCCGTTTACCTGGCGAGTGATCAAATAGTCTTCGGGTTTGCCTGAGATTGCCCTCACCCTAGCCCTCTCCCAGAGGGAGAGGGGACTGACCGAGCCGTCCTCTCGAGCTACATCGACCTGAGATTCCTCAATCGAACTCGAGTTTGAAAAGCACGAAGATCGGCTCCCTTTCCCACTCGCCCCCCTTGGGGGAGAGGGTTGGGGTGAGGGGGAAGCGATCTCTCAGGCGGCGCAAATCTCAAAAGTTGCCCACAAAAAAACCGACATCACTGTCGGTTTTTTTGTATCTGCGAAAAGATGCTTTAGATCGTCAGCGTCCAGTCGTAGTCCACGATCAGCGGCGCGTGCTGCGAGAAGCGTGGCTGACGCGGCAGGCGTGCGCTGCGCACGAAGCGCCGCAGGCCCGGGGTCAGTAGCTGGTAATCGAAGCGCCAGCCGAGGTTAAGCATCTCGGCCTGTTCGTTATCTGGCCACCAGCTGTACTGATCACCTTCACGGCTGACTTCGCGCAGGGCGTCGACATAACCCATGTTGCCGACAATCTCGTCCATCCAGGCGCGTTCTGGCGCCAGGAAGCCCGGAGATTGCTGGCTGTCGCGCCAGTTCTTGATGTCGAGCTTCTGCTGCGCGACGTACAGCGAGCCACAATAAATGTACTCGCGACGTTTACGCCGCTGCTTGTCCAGGTACTTGCCGAAATCGTCCATGAGCTTGAACTTCTGGTTCAAGTCTTCGTCGCCGTTCATCCCCGAAGGGAGCAGCAAAGTGGCAATACTGACTTTGTCGAAATCTGCTTGCAGGTAGCGCCCGTAGCGGTCGGCCGTCTCGAAACCGAGACCGCTGATGACAGCCTTCGGTTGCAACCGCGAGTACAAAGCCACGCCGCCTTGGGCGGGTACTTCGGCATCGCAGGCATAAAGGAAGTAGCCATCCAGTTGGAAGGCTGGGTCATCCAGTTCAAAGGCGGAGGCACGGGTGTCCTGCAGGCAGATGACGTCGGCATTCTGTGCCTGCAGCCAACTGAGCAAACCACGCTCGACTGCAGCCTGAATACCATTGACGTTCACACTGATGATCCGCATAAATGGCCCCAAAAATCGCGTGCGTGTATGATACACGGCGTCAAGCTAATTAGCTAAATCCGTGGTATTTGGGGTTTTTTTCATGCAAACGTATCAGCGCGATTTCATTCGTTTTGCCATCGATCGCGGCGTTTTGCGCTTCGGCGAGTTCACCCTGAAGTCCGGGCGCACCAGTCCTTACTTCTTCAATGCCGGCCTGTTCAACTCAGGTTCCGCGCTGGCGCAGCTGGGTCGTTTCTACGCCGCTGCCATCGCCGAAAGCGGCATTTCCTTCGACGTGTTGTTCGGCCCGGCCTACAAAGGCATTCCGCTGGCGGCGACCACCGCGGTCGCGCTGGCTGAACATCACGACCGTGATTTGCCATGGTGTTTCAACCGCAAGGAAGCCAAGGCCCACGGCGAAGGCGGCAGCCTGGTCGGCGCACCGCTGACCGGCGACGTGCTGATCATCGACGACGTGATCACCGCTGGCACCGCTATCCGTGAAGTGATGCAGATCATCGCTTCTCAGGACGGCGCCAAGGCAGCCGGCGTGCTGATCGCGCTGAACCGTCAGGAGCGTGGCAACGGCGAGTTGTCAGCGATTCAGGAAGTCGAGCGCGATTTCGGTATTCCGGTGATCAGCATTGTTTCGCTGAACCAAGTGCTGGAATTCCTCGCTGACGATCCGCAGCTCAAACAACATCTGCCAGCAGTCGAAGCCTACCGCGCGCAATTCGGCGTTTGAGAATCAAAGGCCCTGTGAAAACAGGGCCTTTTTTTCAACTCAAAATCAACGCAGCTGGTGCCATTTGGCGATGAGCTGCCAGCTCAGCCAGATGTTGAGTGCCGCGAATCCAAGTAGCGCCCAGGCCATCATTACGTAAAGCGTGCGACCCACATCGAAATTCCACAGATCCAGCGTGCTCGTGCGCACGATTTCTACGGTCGCCGGCAGGTTGATGTAGAACAGCGCCGTGAAACCGCAGCTCAATGGCAACGCGCATCCGAATAGCGTTCTGCGCACTTGTCCTCGACTGCGTTTTCTGGCCAATGGGCCTGACTGGGTTGCATCCAGCTCCAATGCCGCGCGCATTCCCGGCCACGCCAGATTGAACAGAAAAGTCGTCAGGGTCAGCAGCAAGCCACTGACCGCGACGATGTCACTGAACGGCATTCAGGCCGAGTGTCTGGCATAACAATGCGTGGGAATCTTCGCTGATCTCGAATTGCCCGGCACTGCCTTTGCGCTTGGTGATGGGTTTGAAGGTCGGCTCGTTTTGAGTGATCAGCATGTTCAGCTCATCGCGGATGACATCCGAACTGATGACCACCAGATACACGTTCTGCGCGTGCTCGGCAGACTCGACTACCGCGCGCATGCTGTGTTGCAGAATGTCGTCGAGTTGATTGCGAAAGCGCGAAACGGTGTTCTTGAGCAGGGTTTTGCTCTGGCTTTGGGTCAATTGAAAAATCGTCGATATCTGCGATTCGGTCGGCAATGTTTGCTCGAAGTAGCTTTGGATCAGATACAGCAATCGATCCTGCTTGGCTTCGTCGGCCCGGCTCGGCATGCCGCCCTCGACAAGCATTTTCAGGTATTCGGTCAAGCTCGCCTTGGCGATACGTTGCAAGGCGCCAGCGATTTGCGGATCGGTGATTCGCAGGGTTTTCTTGACCGGCTCTTTTTGCTCCAGCTCGAAAGCAGCGGCGTCTATCGTGAACGAGATCTGCATGGCTCATTCTCTCCGAGGTTATCGTCCGCTGCCGGTAGGTTTTTTGGCTGTTCCCGGATACGGGTCCTGCGGCGCATCACCTTGGCCGGTCAGTACTTTCCAGCCCTTGAGCGGGTGGGAGGCTGGCGTGAAGTCGGGGCAGGGCGGCATCGACTTATTTGACTTGCCCGAATACTCTCGGCCGCAATCCGCGCATGCGTAGGTACCTGCTGAAATGTCACTGCCATAAGGAACGTTGTCTTTTTGCATGGTAAATCTCCGGTGGATGAGGGGAAGATCCTAGGGAGATTTGTTCTGAGGCGATGTCGGACGTTTCGTTGATTTGGGTCAGACGTTTCTTGCGCGCATAAAAAAATCGCAGCCTTCGTCAGTTCCTACGGGGATTTCGTACATCCGAAATCCCGCTTTGCAGGAGCTGCCGCAGGCTGCGATCTTTTGCGTTTCAGCTATCAGGGACGCTTGCGATTGCTGATCAGCGTGCCCACACCGGTGTCGGTGAAGATTTCCAGCAGGATCGCGTTTGGTACACGACCGTCGATGATCAGCGAGCTACCAACGCCACCCTGAACGGCTTCCAGTGCGCAGCGGATCTTCGGCAACATGCCGCCGTAGATCGTGCCGTCGGCGATCAGGTCGTCGACTTGCTGCGTAGTCAGGCCGGTCAGCACCGTGCCGGATTTGTCCATCAGGCCGGCGATGTTGGTCAGCAGCATCAGCTTCTCGGCCTTCAGTGCTTCGGCAACTTTACCCGCCACCAGGTCGGCGTTGATGTTGTACGACTCGCCATTGGCGCCAACGCCGATTGGCGCGATCACCGGGATGAAATCGCCTTTGACCAGCAGGTTCAGCAGATCGGTGTTGATCCCGACCACTTCACCCACCTGGCCGATGTCGATGATTTCCGGCTGGGTCATCTCCGGCGTCTGGCGAGTCACGGTGAGTTTCTTCGCACGAATCAGCTCGGCGTCTTTACCGGTCAGGCCGATGGCGCTGCCGCCGTGACGGTTGATCAGGTTGACGATGTCCTTGTTGACCTGGCCGCCGAGGACCATCTCCACCACGTCCATGGTTTGTGCGTCGGTCACGCGCATGCCATCGATGAAGTGGCTCTCGATCGACAGGCGCTTGAGCAGATCACCGATCTGCGGACCGCCGCCGTGGACTACGACCGGGTTGATGCCCACGGCTTTCATCAAGACGATGTCGCGGGCGAAGCCGGTTTTCAGCTCCTCGCTTTCCATCGCGTTGCCGCCGTATTTGATCACCAGCGTCTTGCCGACGTAGCGGCGGATGTAAGGCAGCGCTTCGGACAGGACCTTGGCGGTGTTGGCGGCGGCTTCGCGTTCGAGGGTCATTCAGGGCTCCGGGTGAATCAGAAATCAGAACGGTAGTTGGAGATCAGGTGCAACGCGCTTCAACTGGGCGTGGAACACGTCCTTGATGCGCTGCAATTCAGCCTCGTCATCGGCCTCGAAGCGCAGCACCAGCACCGGTGTGGTGTTGGACGCGCGCACCAGGCCCCAGCCTTTGGCGTAGTCGACTCGCACGCCGTCGATGGTGGTCAGGTCAGCGCCTGCGCCCCATTGCGCGTCGTGCAATGCATCAATGATGCTGAATTTGCTCTCTTCGGTCACATGGATATTGATTTCCGGCGTAGAAATATCGTTCGGGAAGGTCGCAAACAGCTCTTCCGCGGTGGATTTTTCTTTGCTGAGGATTTCCAGCAGCCGTGCGGCACTGTAAACACCGTCGTCGAAACCGAACCAGCGTTCCTTGAAGAAGATATGCCCGCTCATTTCGCCGGCCAACAGCGCGCCGGATTGTTTCATCTTCTTTTTGATCAACGAGTGACCGGTCTTCCACATTAGCGGGCGACCGCCATATTCCTTGATCAGCGGCACCAGACGACGGGTGCATTTGACGTCGAAGATCACTTCCGCGTCCGGGTTGCGTGCCAGCACGTCGCGGGCGAACAGCATCAGCAGACGATCCGGGAAGACGATGGTGCCGGTGTTGGTCACCACGCCGACACGGTCGCCGTCGCCGTCGAAGGCCAGACCGATATCAGCGTTGGTCTCTTTGACTTTGGCGATCAGGTCGACAAGGTTTTCCGGTTTGCCCGGGTCCGGGTGATGGTTCGGGAAGTTGCCGTCGACCTCGCAGAACAGCGGGATGACTTCGCAGTTCAGCGCCTCGATCAATTGCGGGGCAATGACGCCGGCCGCGCCGTTGCCGCAGTCGACCACGACTTTCAGGCGCCGCGCCAGTTTGATGTCCTGGACGATTTCGGTGTTGTAGCGGTCGAGGATTTCGACCTGGGTCACGCTGCCCTGGCCGCTGCTCAAGTTGTTGCTCTTGAGGCGCTCGTGCAGGGCCTGGATCTGTTCGTTGGCGAGGGTGTCACCGGCGATCACGATCTTGAAGCCGTTGTAGTTCGACGGGTTATGGCTACCGGTGAGCATCACCCCGGACTTGCCGGCCAGTACGTTGGCGGCGTAGTACAGCGCAGGCGTTGGCACCAGGCCGACGTCGCTGACGTGGCAGCCGCTTTCGGCGATACCGCGAATCAATTCAGCGACCAGCTCCGGGCCGGACAGGCGCCCGTCACGGCCGACCGACACGTTTGGTTCGCCCTGGGCCAGGCTCTGCGAGCCGATGGCGCGGCCGATCCAGTAAGCGGTTTCGCCGTTCAGAAATTCCGGCACGGTGCCGCGGATGTCGTAGGCGCGGAAGATGCTGTCGGGAAGTTTCGGGGCAACGAGGGCGGGGGTGGTCATCTGCGGAAATGCTCCATCTCAAAAGTGACTGGACAGACCGACGACTGATTCGACGGCAAGCTCAAACTGAAGGGTATGACGGCGTTTTCCACAGAGAGTTCGTGGTATGAAAGGGCCATGACACCGCGAACGGCGCGGCTTTGGTCAGCTAATGCCTTGATTTTCATGCCGAGGGAGAAGACTCCCTCAGTATGATTTTCTGTCGGTTTACTTGGTTCCGGAATGCCCGAAACCACCCGCGCCGCGTTCGGTTTCGACGAACTCTTCAACCATTTCGAAATGCGCCTGCACCACCGGTACCAGTACCAATTGCGCCAGACGCTCGCCGATGGTCATGGTGAAGTCAGTCTGGCCACGGTTCCAGCAAGACACCATCAGCGGGCCTTGGTAATCGGAGTCGATCAAGCCGACCAGATTGCCCAGCACGATGCCGTGCTTATGGCCCAGGCCCGAGCGCGGCAGGATCAGCGCCGCCAGATTCGGGTCGCCGATGTACACCGACAGACCGGTAGGGATCAGTACGGTTTCACCCGGTTTGATCACGGTGTCCTGTTGCAGCATGGCGCGCAGGTCGAGGCCGGCGGAACCCGGAGTGGCGTATTGCGGCAGCGGGAATTCGGTACCGATGCGTGGGTCGAGGATCTTGGCTTGCAAAGCGTGCATGTAAATTAAACCTGGTTCAGACGTTCGGCGATAAAAGTGACGAGCTGGCGAGCAATCTTGCTCTTGCTGGTCTGGGCGAAAACCGTGGCGTGGAGCGCACGGTCGATGACGCTACAGGCGTTTTCTTCGCTGTTGAAACCGATGCTCGGGTTGGCGACGTCGTTGGCGACGATCAAATCGAGATTCTTGTCCTTGAGCTTGCGTGCAGCGTAGTCGAGCAGGTGTTCAGTCTCGGCGGCAAAACCGACACTGAACGGACGGTCGGGACGGGTCGCGATGGTGGCCAGGATGTCCGGGTTACGCACCATTTGCAGGACGAAGCCGTCACCGCTCGTAGGGTCTTTCTTGAGTTTTTGTGGGGCGATGACTTCTGGACGGTAGTCCGCGACCGCAGCCGAGGAAATGAACACGTCGCACGGGATCGCGGCTTCGCAGGCGGCGAGCATGTCGCGGGCGCTGACCACGTCGATGCGCGTGACCCGATCCGGCGTCGGCAAGTGCACCGGGCCACTGATCAGCGTGACGCGGGCGCCAGCTTCAGCCGCAGCTTCGGCCAAGGCAAAGCCCATTTTCCCGGAGCTGTGGTTAGTGATGTAACGCACCGGGTCGATGTTTTCCTGAGTCGGGCCGGCCGTAATCACCACGTGTTTGCCGGTCAGTGCCTGACGCTGGAAGCAGTCCGCCGCGCATTGGGCGAGATCTGTAGCTTCCATCATGCGGCCCATGCCGACGTCGCCGCAGGCCTGGCTGCCGGAGGCCGGGCCGAAGGTCTTCAGGCCACGGCTTTCGAGCAGTTGCAGGTTGGCTTGCGTCGCCGGATCGCGCCACATAGCCTGATTCATCGCTGGAGCCACAGCCACGATGGCGTCGGTGGCCAGCACCAGCGTGGTCAAAAGATCGTTGGCAATGCCTTGGGCCAGACGCGCGAGCAGGTCGGCGGTAGCCGGGGCGATCAGCACCAGATCCGCCCATTTCGCCAGCTCGATGTGGCCCATCGCCGCTTCGGCGGCCGGGTCGAGCAGATCGAGGTGCACCGGATGGCCGGACAGCGCTTGCATGGTCAGCGGGGTGATGAACTCGCTGCCACCACGGGTCATGACCACGCGCACTTCGGCGCCCTGGTCGATCAGGCGGCGAACCAGGTCGGCGCTCTTGTAGGCAGCAATGCCACCGCCGACGCCCAGAACGATGCGTTTCCGATACAGCCGCTGCATAGGTCTGCCTTTGATTTCGTGGGTGACATACGTGGCGAAACCCCCTCCCCAGAGTGAATTCGCCCGCAAAAAAGATGGGCTACGATATCACAGCGACCGCTACGGAACAGCGGCGCCCACAGACAAGGAATGTGTATGAGTATTCGCGATTGGCCGGCGGCGGAAAGGCCGCGGGAAAGGTTGTTGGAACATGGGGCGGCAAGTCTTTCGGATGCTGAACTGCTGGCGATTTTCCTGCGCACTGGTGTGCCGGGGCAAAGTGCAGTGGATCTGGCGCGGCATCTGTTGAATCAGTTTGGCAGCCTGCGTTTGCTGCTTGAGGCTGATCAGGAAGCGTTCAGCAAACAATTGGGTCTTGGTCCCGCGAAATTTGCACAGCTGCAGGCTGCGCAAGAAATGAGCCGGCGGCATCTGGCCGAGCACTCACGCAGAAAACCGGCGCTGGAGAATCCGCAGGCGGTCAGGGACTATCTGAAAGCCATGCTGCGCCACGAGCCGCACGAGGTGTTCGGCTGTCTGTTTCTGGATTCCAAACATCAAGTGCTGACCTTCGAGGCGCTGTTTCGCGGCTCGATCGACAACACCAGCGTGCATCCCCGGGAAGTGGTGAAGCGTTCGCTGGCGAACAACGCGGCGGCGGTGATCCTCTGTCACAACCATCCGTCGGGGAACAGCGATCCCAGTCAGGCGGACAAGCTGCTGACCAAGCGCTTGCAGAAGGCTCTGGAGTTGATCGACGTGCGCGTGCTCGATCACTTCATCGTCGGGGATGGTGAGCCGTTGTCGATGGCGGAGTGTGGCTGGATGTAAATCTCAAGGAACTATAAAACCCTGTGGGAGCTGGCTTGCCAGCGATGATGGCGGCAAATTCAGCACAATTGTCGCCTGGAGCTCCGCTATCGCTGGCAAGCCAGCTCCCACAGGTTTTGTTGTGTAGCGGCTATTTGAGACTGACCTTGGAATAGTCCTGCCGCCCAAACGGGCTCACCGAGTAACCCTGCACGTCCTTGCGCGTCAGCGCAGACGCCGTCGGGTGCGCCAGCGGCAGCCACAGTGCCTGTTGCTGAATCTGCGCCTGTGCCTGCTCGTAGAGCTTGGTGCGCACGCCTTGTTCGCTGGTGGTCTTGCCGGCACTGATCAGCTTGTCCAGATCGGCGTTGCAGTAGCGCGCGAAGTTGGTGCCGGACTTGACCGCAGCGCAGGAAAACTGCGGCGTGAGGAAGTTGTCCGGATCGCCGTTGTCGCCGGCCCAGCCCATGAACAGCAAGTCATGCTCGCCAGCCTTGGCGCGGCGGATCAACTCGCCCCATTCGATCACGCGAATCTCCGCCTGAATGCCGATTTCTGCCAGATCCGACTGCAACATCTGCGCGCCGAGGCTCGGATTCGGGTTCAGCAGGCTGCCTGACGGACGGGTCCAGATGGTGGTCTGGAAACCGTCCTTCAAGCCCGCCTTGGTCATCAGCGCCTTGGCTTTCTGCACGTCGTGGGCATAACCGGGCAGGCCTTTGGCGTAGCTCCAGGTGTTCGGCGGGTAAGGGCCGTTGGCGGCTTCGGCGGTGTCTTCGAATACGGCTTTGAGGTAGTTGGCCTTGTCGAAGGCGAGGTTGATCGCCTGACGCACTTCCGGCTTGTCCAGTGGCGGGTGCTGGCTGTTGATGCCGACGAAAGCGGTCATGAACGCGTCAGTTTTTTCGACTTTCAGCGTCGGTTCTTTCAGCGCTGCCTGCACGTCCAATGGCTTGGGCGACAGCGCGATCTGGCACTCGTTACGCTTGAGCTTTTGCAGGCGCACGTTGGCGTCCGGAGTGATGGCGAAAATCAGCGGGTCGACCGAAGGCTTGCCGCGGAAATAATCGGGGTTGGCCTTGTAGCGAACTGCAGCGTCTTTCTGGAACCGTGTGAAGACGAACGGGCCGGTGCCGATCGGCTGGCTGTTGAGCTTGTCGGTCGCGCCGGCCTTCAACAGTTTGTCGGCGTATTCGGCGGAGTAGATCGAGGCGAAACCCATGCTCAGGGTCGCGAGGAAGGTCGAGTCCGGGTGGTCGAGGGTGAAGCGCACGGTCAGCGGATCGAGTGCGTCGATCTTCTTGATCAACGCGGGCAACTGCATCGATTGCGCATGCGGGAATCCGCTCTGCGCAACTTTGTGCCACGGGTTGGCCGGGTCGAGCATGCGGTCGAAGCTGAACTTGACGTCTTCGGCGCTCAGTTCGCGGCTCGGCTTGAAGTAGTCGGTGCTGTGAAATTTCACCTGCGGGTGCAGCTTGAACACGTAGGTCAGGCCGTCAGTGCTGACTTCCCAACTGTCAGCGAGGCTCGGGACGACCTTGCCACTGGCGGTGTCGAAATCCACGAGGCGGTTCATCAGCACGTCGGCCGAGGCGTTGGTGGTGGTCAGCGAGTTGTACTGCACCACATCGAACCCTTCAGGGCTGGCCTCGGTGCAGACGCTCAGGGCGGCAGCCTGGGCCAGTGGGCTGAGCAACAACGGGGCAAGCAGCAGGGGTAGGGCAGCGAGGCGCATGGTGGGAATCCTTTACAGAACGAAGGCCCATCTGCAAGTGCAGTCTGGAAAAGTCCTACCCTAGTGGTCGCGATTGCAAATGACTATCCCCTTTTTGCTTTTTTGGGGTCGGGTGACTGGCGTTCTGGTGCGGGCTGCGTAGTGAAAATTCTGAAATCGGCGCTCTTGCGAATTTTCTTCGACGAATGGTAAAAGCTGCCGATAGCCTTTGTCTGAGGCGCCTGCGGCCAGAAAGATCAGCTTTTTAGCGGTTCATTGCACACGGAAAGTTGTTGCTCTGCGGTCTTTCTGGTATAAAGCAGCGCTCTTTTCTAGGGGCCCGGTTCCTTCGCTTGTAAGTGAAGCCGGTAAGACCTCTGAAGAAACGCGGCGCCTGGCGCCAAATGACTGAGAGATTAAGCGGCCAACCCATGCCGGGTTGGGCATGTGGTTTTAGAGGGCTGAGGCATGTCGAGAGTATGTCAAGTTACCGGTAAGGGTCCGGTGACTGGGAATAACATTTCCCACGCAAACAACAAAACCCGTCGTCGTTTCCTGCCGAACCTGCAGCATCACCGCTTCTGGGTTGAAGAAGAGAAACGTTTTGTGCGTCTGCGCGTATCTGCTAAAGGCATGCGTATCATCGACAAGCGTGGCATCACTGTCGTGCTCGCCGAACTTCGCCGCGATGGCAAGATTTAAGGGAGCTAATCATGCGTGAATTGATTCGTTTGATCTCGAGCGCCGGTACTGGTCACTTCTACACTACCGACAAGAACAAGCGTACTACCCCGGACAAAATCGAGATCAAGAAATATGATCCGGTTGTTCGCAAGCACGTGATGTACAAGGAAGGCAAAATCAAGTAATTGATTTTTCCGGACTTACGAAAAAGGCCCGTATCTCACGATACGGGCCTTTTTTGTGGCCTGTTGAGCCGGAATCGGTCACCTGCTCAGCAGCGGCAGGTCAGTGGATCAGCCGCACTGGACGTGGCTGTAGACGTTTCCTTTCGCGCTGAACACACGGAGGCGATCGCTGCGGTATTCCTGGGTATAAATCTCCCCGGTTTTTTCATGGCGTACGGTTGCTGCCCCCGACATCTCGCGTAGCTCTTCCAGAAGCTGTGGGGTAACTGCGGTCTCTACGAGGGGGTTGTATGCGAAGTTGCCATCGCACTGGCTTGGTCGAGCTGCATTGTCGGAGGCCGAGGCTTCGACGGCTGCGAAGCTGATTGCCAGCAGGGCGGTCAGGGCTGCGCCCTTTAGAGAATTCATTCTGGTCATGTTATTTCCTTGTTTGATGGTTAAAGCGCCTCGTTTCCTTGAGGCGTGATGAAACGGTACCGAACGGCCTGTTGCCGAGTGCGGTACATATGGATGACTTGTGGGATTGGCAATCAACCGCAGATCAGTTCGATGATCTCGTCGCGTGCGTTGACCAGTACCCGGATGCGATCCGGTTTGGGCAAGAGATTGAACATATCCTCCGGCCGCTCCAGTCGATGCTTTTGCACCCCCGCAGCGTCGCGAATGGCGCTCAGGGTTTCAGGGGTGGCGACTTGGCCGACAGCAAATTGCGCGGCGTTGATGTTGCAGAAATCAGGCATGGTGCCTCCTTGCGTTCTATTCGGATTGAGGCGCTCGCCGGTCAATGCTGCCGAAACGTCCGTGTCGGTAGGAATTTTTCCGGTGTATGAGCGCCGTCGCGAAGTTTCACTCAGAAGCACCGCACACGTCTTACTCAGGTCGTCACTGGCTGTGTCAGATCAGGCCTTCTGTTCGAAGATCACATAAACCTTGCGGCACGCCTCAAGCACTTCCCAAGTGCCACGAAACCCTGCGGGAATCACAAATCGGTCGCCAACACGCAAGGTCTTGGCATTGCCATCGCTGTCACGCAGCACCGAAACGCCCTGAAGGATTTCGCAGTATTCGTGCTCGGTGTAGTTCACCAGCCATTGGCCGATGGCGCCTTCCCACACGCCGGCGCCCATCTGCCCGCACGGGCTGTCGTATTGATTGAACACGGCTTGCTCGGGATCGCCCTTGAGCACTTTGGCCGGGTCCGGGCGATAGCGTTCGGCCTGGTCCATGGTCAGGCTGATGTCGACGACGTTCTGGATGTTCATTGTTGTTATCCCCCCGTAAATACGGCGCGATTGGCTGGAAAGGGCCAAAGTCTATGTTGATTAAAATCAACACTGCAAGGTCATATGGCGACTTTATGTCAAATATATTGAAACAACCCCGGCCGCTGGTTTAGGGTGGCGGATGCCTCTGGCCGAAAGAACGGCTGGCCGGGCAGAATTTTTGAGGACGCTGGCGAAGATCGCGCGGCGCTCGTATTCAACAAGCGGAGGACACTCGAAATGACCACCCTGACTCGTGCCGATTGGGAACAACGCGCCCGCGACCTGAAAATCGAAGGCCGCGCTTATCTCAATGGCGAGTACACCGATGCCGTCTCCGGCGAGACCTTCGAGTGCATCAGCCCGGTCGATGGCCGTCTGCTGGGCAAGATTGCCAGCTGTGACGCCGCCGATGCCCAGCGCGCCGTGGAAAATGCTCGCGCCACGTTCAATTCCGGTGCCTGGTCGCGTCTGGCGCCTGCCAAACGCAAAGCCACCATGATCCGCTTCGCCGGCCTGCTCAAGCAGCACGCCGAAGAACTGGCCCTGCTCGAAACTCTCGACATGGGCAAGCCGATCAGCGATTCGCTGCACATCGATATTCCAGGTGCGGCGCAAGCGCTGAGCTGGAGCGGTGAAGCGATCGACAAGATCTACGACGAAGTCGCCGCCACTCCGCACGATCAGTTGGGTCTGGTGACCCGCGAGCCGGTTGGCGTAGTCGCTGCCATCGTGCCGTGGAACTTCCCGCTGATGATGGCCTGCTGGAAACTCGGCCCGGCGCTGTCGACCGGTAACTCGGTGATCCTCAAGCCGTCGGAAAAATCGCCGCTGACTGCTATCCGTATTGCAGCGCTGGCGGTCGAAGCCGGGATTCCAAAGGGCGTGCTCAACGTGCTGCCGGGCTACGGCCACACCGTCGGCAAAGCCTTGGCTTTGCACAATGACGTCGACACGCTGGTGTTCACCGGTTCGACCAAGATCGCCAAGCAGCTGATGATCTATTCCGGCGAATCGAACATGAAGCGCGTGTGGCTGGAGGCCGGTGGCAAGAGCCCGAATATCGTGTTCGCCGACGCGCCGGATCTGCAAGCCGCCGCTGAATCCGCCGCCAGCGCCATCGCCTTCAACCAGGGCGAAGTGTGCACCGCCGGGTCACGTCTGCTGGTCGAGCGTTCGATCAAGGACAAATTCCTGCCGATGGTGATCGAGGCGCTGAAAACCTGGAAACCGGGCAATCCGCTGGATCCGGCGACCAACGTCGGTGCGCTGGTGGATACCCAGCAGATGAACACGGTGCTGTCGTACATCGAATCCGGCCACACCGACGGCGCCAAACTGGTGGCGGGCGGCAAGCGCATTCTTCAGGAAACTGGTGGCACGTACGTTGAGCCGACGATTTTCGACGGCGTGAGCAACGCGATGAAAATTGCTCAGGAAGAAATCTTCGGCCCGGTGTTGTCGGTCCTCACGTTCGACACCGCCGAAGAAGCGATCCAGATCGCCAACGACACGCCGTACGGTCTGGCGGCAGCGGTGTGGACTCAGGACATCTCCAAGGCGCACCTGACCGCCAAGGCACTGCGTGCCGGCAGCGTTTGGGTCAACCAGTACGATGGCGGCGACATGACGGCACCGTTCGGTGGCTTCAAGCAGTCGGGCAACGGTCGCGACAAGTCGCTGCATGCGTTCGACAAGTACACCGAACTGAAGGCTACGTGGATCAAGCTGTAAACCGCTGATGGGGGCCTGATTCAATCATGCTCCCAACGTTACAGAGATCTCCCGTGGGAGTGAGTTTTTGTGGTGAGGGGATTTATCCCCGTTCGGCTGCGAAGCAGTCGCAAAATCATTGCGCGCGATGTACCTGATACGTCGCGGTTGCAGGTTTTGGGGCCGCTACGCGGCCCAACGGGGATAAATCCCCTCGCCATGAGGGCTCGCTCCCACATTGGTTTTGTGTTGCAGATAAGAATATCCACAGGAGCGTGGGCCATGCGTTGGGCGACGTATTTCGCCGTGTTGGCGTCTGTCTTGAGTGTCGGCCTGGCGCTTGGTGTCAGTATGCCGCTGGTGTCGTTGCGTCTGGAGAGCTGGGGTTATGGTTCGTTCGCGATTGGCGTGATGGCGGCGATGCCGGCAATTGGCGTGTTGCTTGGGGCGAAGATCTCCAGTCATCTGGCGGCGCGTTTCGGTACGGCCAATCTGATGCGCTTGTGCTTGTGGGCCGGCGCGTTGTCGATCGGTCTGCTGGCGCTGTTGCCGAGCTATCCGGTCTGGCTGCTGCTGCGGCTGATGATCGGGGTGATCCTGACCATCGTGTTCATCCTCGGCGAGAGCTGGATCAATCAACTGGTGGTCGAGCATTGGCGCGGGCGGCTGGTGGCGCTGTATGGCAGCAGTTATGCGCTGAGCCAACTGTCCGGCCCGTTGCTGTTGGGCGCGTTGGGCACAGATCACGATTACGGTTTCTGGGTCGGCGTCATTCTGCTGATCGCTTCGCCGCTTCTGCTGTTGGGCCGTAGCGGGGCGCCGAGCAGCGAGGCCAGCAGTGTCACATTCAGCGATTTGTGGCGCTTCAGTCGTGAGCTGCCGGCGATTGCCTGGGCGGTGTCGCTGTTCGCCGCGTTTGAGGCGATGATCTTGACGCTGCTGCCGGTGTATTGCCTGCGCCAGGGCTTCACCGCAGAGATCGCATTGGCGATGGTCAGCACGGTGGTGGTCGGTGATGCGCTGCTGCAATTGCCGATTGGTGCGCTGGCGGATCGGCTGTCGCGGCGCACCTTGTTCACCGGCTGCGCAGTGATCTTGATGCTGTCGAGTCTGGCGATTCCGCTGCTGATCGATACCTTGCTGATCTGGCCGCTGTGGGTACTGTTTGGTGCCAGCGCGGGTGGTTTGTTTACCTTGTCGCTGATTCTGATCGGCGAGCGTTATCGCGACGATGCGCTGGTGCGGGCCAATGCGCACATTGCCCAGTTATGGGGTGTCGGTTGTCTGGTCGGGCCGCTGGCGGCGGGGGCGGGTAGTCAGTGGATCAGCGGGCATGCGCTGCCGTTGTTGATGGCGGCGGGGGCATTCGGGCTGGTGATTCTGCTGATGCGCCAAGGCGCGTTCGGCACAGTGGCTGAGCCTGCCTGAGATCTTTGTGGCGAGGGAGCTTGCTCCCGCTTGAGTGCGCAGCGCTCACAGAATTATGGGGCCGCTGCGCAGCCCGGCGGGAGCAAGCTCCCTCGCCATAAAAGCGCTTTACTACAGCATCCGCTCAAGTCCGACGTGGGTGCTGAACCACGCATTGAAGCGTCGCCACCAACTCCCAGGCTCCTTGGTCAGTGTGTGCAGTTTGCCGTCGTCCTCGGTGACCCAGACGATGTTGCCGTCCTGCAATTTCGCTTCATAGCTGAGTGCCGGCGCCATGCCCTGCATCGCCAGTTCACGCACATGCGCCGCCAGTTCC
Organism: Pseudomonas sp. TWP3-2; assembly: GCF_049897765.1. Classification (NCBI taxonomy): domain Bacteria; kingdom Pseudomonadati; phylum Pseudomonadota; class Gammaproteobacteria; order Pseudomonadales; family Pseudomonadaceae; genus Pseudomonas; species Pseudomonas sp. TWP3-2. The sequence goes on from NZ_JAFCWW010000002.1 coordinate 254,818, forward strand.
GGGCTGTCCACCAGCACCCCGACTTCGGTATTCCACAGCACCGAGCGCGGGTCGAAATTGAATGAGCCGATGAACGATTTCTGCCTGTCGAAGATCATCGCCTTGCTGTGCAAACTGGAATCAGAGCCGCGAAACGACTTGCTGTAAAACACATGCGGCCCGCTGCCGCTGCCGCCGCCGTCGCCGGGCTGGCGGCGCAGTTCGTAGAGTTTTACCCCGTGCTCCAGCAGTGCCTTGCGATAAGGCGCGTAACCGCCGTGTACTGCCGGCACGTCGGTGGCTTCGAGCGCGTTGGTCAGCAGCTTCACCGAGACCCCGGCATCGGCACGCCCAGTCAAGTACACCAGCCCCGGCTGGCCCGGCACGAAGTAGGCGGAAATCATGATCAGCTCTTTGCTCACGCCGCGCAGTTCCGGCGCCAGTTGCGTGGTCAACAGCAACTGCGCATCCGGCTCGCCTTTTGACAGCACCTTGCTCGGCGCATCCCACAGCGCCTGATTCCAGGCCCAGATCAGCTCACGGCGCCAGACATCCATGCGCGGATCGGTGCGGTACTTCATCAACTGCTGATACAGCGCGTGATTCTGTTTACGGGTTTCTTCGAGGGATTCTTCCAGCCGGGTGCGGGTGTTTTGCAGATCCCTGACCGACGGTTTGCTGGAGAGGAATTGTTCGATCGGCTTGCTCAGTGCGCTGTTCCAGTACTGATCGAAGCTGTGGCCGAGCTGTTCCGCCACTGGCCCGACGCTGAGCATGTCGATGTCGGTGAAATTCAGGTTTGGCTCGGCATCGAAGTACTCGTCACCCAGATTGCGTCCGCCGACGATGGCCACGCTGTTGTCCGCCAACCAGAGTTTGTTGTGCATGCGCCGGTGTTGCAGCGACAGGTTGAACAGCCGCCCGGCCGCGCGGGTGACACCGGTGCTGCGCCCAAGATGCAGCGGGTTGAACAGGCGAATCTGGATCTGTGGATGCGCGGCCAGCGTGGCAATGATCTGCTCGAGACCGTCGCTGGTGGTGTCATCCAGCAGGATGCGAACGCGCACGCCACGGTCGGCGGCTTTCAACAATTCTTCAACGAGCATCCGCGTACTGACGCCGTCATGCACGATGTAGTACTGCAAATCGAGGCTGCTTTGCGCGTTACGGATCAGTTCGGCGCGGGCGGTGAACGCTTCGGTGCTGTTCGACAGCAGGCGAAAGCCTGACTGACCCTTGTACGGCGCAGCCTGAGCCTGAATCGAACGGCCGAACGCCGAGCCGTCCGCCGGCAGCGCCTGGCTCGGCTGGCGAGGTGCGCTCAGCGAGGCGCATCCGCCAAGCAGCAGGACGAGCAGCAGTGCAAACGGTAGGGAGTGTCTGGAGCTCAAGTCGGATCATTCCGCGTGTGGCCGAGGCCGGAAGTATGGCACGGCGTTGCTGGCGTGCTACCCAACTCACTGATCAGTCAATCCGACCCGCGCGGTAGAGCGGCGTGTAGCTTATGACTGTCGGCGGGGCGAGAGTTCTTAAACAAATTGAAGAATTTTCCGGCTCACATCAGCTACGCCATGCAGCGATTTTTCCAGCGTCGATCAAGAACCTGCCTTACATCACATCCACGAAGCAATTGGAATAATGGCCGCGCTGATTCCGAGGCAGGACTTTTCCTGTTTTTCAGCAGAAGACGCGCAGCTGGCCGTCATCTTTCGGTTCTTATGGAGTGAGAAATTTCATGCGCAAAACCTTTCGTGCAATTGCTGTGGCAACCGCCCTGTCACCGGTACTGGTCATGGCCGACGGTGCAGATCTGAGCATCACCGGCACTATCATCCCGACCTCGTGTACCCCGGGCTTTACCGGCGGCAACACGGTGCATCTGGGCGATATTTCTGCCGCATCGCTGAACCGCGACCGCCAGACCGAACTGGCCAACCACAATGTCACCTTGAGCGTCAGTTGCTCGGCGTCCGCGCCGATGGCGATCAAGGTGCATGACAATCAGTCGCATACCCAACTGCCGGGCATCGTCGTCGACGGTACTGACTGGGCCCTGTACATCTACGGGATCGGCGAGGTCGGCGGGACCAAGATCGGCGGTTATGGCCTGCGATTCGGTACGCCGACGGTCGATGGGCAAACTTCAATCGTGATGTACAAGCAAGGCACCGATACCAATTGGGACGTGCCGGCGCCTGCCACGCTGGTGGGTAAAAACTATGAAGGCAATCTGCGTTATTCGTGGGGTCGCAGCGTGTCTGCCGGGCCGCTTGCCGGGGTGGTGCACATCTTTCCCATGACGCTGGTGCCGGTCATTGGCCCGGCATCGAATCTGCCGATCACCTCTGCGATTGCCCTCAACGGTTCGGCGACCTTCGAGCTGCTTTACCTCTGACGGGGCGCGCGTCGACGTTTTGCGTCGGCTGCGCCAGACACTCTTTGCGGTGACGTCGACAGGCTGCGGCTGCGTGCGCGGCCTGTCATTTCCAATCAACACATCTGGCTGGCCCGTGGCCCGGCATCAATGCCGGCTGCGCGCTCGCCTGTGGACAACGACATGAACACCTTTGTGCGCAACGCCATCACCAGTGTGCTGCTGGTTGCCTTATGGGTGCCAGGCCCGATCCAGGCGGCCGGAATGGTTCCTGAAACACCGGTCGTGGTACTGGATGAAGCGGTCGGTGAGGCCGGGATCAATGTGTTCAACAGCGAAGCGCATCCAGCGCTGTTGCACACGTCTATCGAAGACGTGCCACAGGACACCGAGCCACTGTTGTTGCTGACGCCACCGGTTACCCGGGTCGAGCCCGGTGCCACCCAGCGTGTGCGTTTTATTTTGCGCAGTGCCGAGCCGTTGAAAACCGAGCGCCTGAAACGGGTCGTGTTCGAGGGTATTGCGCCGCAGGATTCATCGGGCAAGGCGCAGGTGAATTTCAGTGTGCGCCAGAACATCCCGGCGATCCTGCGCCCGGCCAATCTGCCGGTCGACCGTGAGCCATGGAAGCATCTGCTCTGGTCGCGCCAGGGCGCCGAGGTGCAGGTGCGCAATCCCAGCCCGTATGTCGTACGGCTGGGCCACGCGGTGAACGTGCTGCCGGGGCGGCAGGAGATGGATCTGGGGCGCACTTACGTGTTGCCCGGCGAAACACTGACATTGAGTGGGGCGGTCACGCCGGGCCAGGAAATGACGCAGGTGCGGCTGTTTCCAGTGACCACTTACGGTTTCGCCATTGAGCACTACGATGCACCGTTGGTGATGGACTGATGAACCGGCGCTGCCACTGCACCACTTGGCTGCTGCTCGCGCTCGGCGGTGGGTGGACGCCGAGTCATGCCGCTTCGAGCGAAACGCGCGCCCCCCTGCTGATGGTGCAGTTCAATCAGGACGTGCTCAAGTCGCGCGGGCTGGATCCGCGTGTGGCCGACTATTTCAGCCGGGCGTCGCGCTTTCGCGAGGGCGAACAAGCAGTAACACTATCGGTCAACGGCGCACCCAAAGGGCGCTTGCAGGTGACCTTCGATGCCGAGGGTGAATTGTGTTTTGCGCCCTCTTTGCTGGAGCGTGGCGGCATCAGAAATCCGCAGCCTGTTGCGCCCGTCCCCGGACCTGCATGCGAGCTGTTCGCTCAACGCTTCCCGGATGCCGTGGTGCAAGCCGATCCGTCGCGCGAACACGTCGAACTGCTGGTGCCGACCGATGTATTGCTGCCTGATAGCCCGGCGCGGCGCAACTTCGTCAATGGCGGCACGGCGGGACTGTTCAATTACGACGCGTTGATGCTCGGCAGCCGCTATGCCGGGCAATCCTCGCAGTACCGCAGCCTCAACGCCGAAGTCGGCCTGAATGCGGCGGACTGGGCTTTTCGCAGTCGTCAGGCGTACAGCGAGTCCGGCGGGCAGGGCCGGGTCGAGCATCTGTACGCCTACGCATCGCATACCTTCGAGCGCTATCAGGCCAATCTGCAATTGGGCCAGTTGAATATGCTTTCGCCGCTGTTTGCCGGCGAGGCCTTCAACGGTTTTCAGGTGCAGCCGGAACTGGCACTGATGGAGTTCGGCGAGGACAGCGCCGGTGCCCGGGTTGAGGGCATCGCCTATTCCGCAGCGCGGATCGAGGTGACGCAGAATGGTGCGCTGATCTACACCACCGTAGTGCCCAGCGGCCCGTTCACGCTGGTGGGTTTGCCGCTGCTGAGTCAAAACGTCGATCTGGAAGTCACGGTGCACGAAGAGGACGGCCAGCAGCGGCGGTTCATTGTGCCGGCTACGCAGCTGCGCGGGGCGCTGCCGGGCCGGGCGGCAGGCTATGGATTGGCCGCCGGGCAGGTGCGGCGTTATGCCGGGGACGAGCGGGATGCGCCGTCGTTTGTCGCGGCCAGCAAGGATTGGCAACTTGGCCCGCGCTGGCAGACCACCGGCGGAGCGATGCTTGGCAGCGGCTATCAGTCGTTGGGCTGGGCGATGCAAGGGGCGGTCGGTGATCGCCTGATACTGGGTGGCCGCCAAGTGATTTCCCGGGCGCAGGACCAGGCACTGTCCGGTACGCAGTTGCAATGGACCGTCAACGGTCTGCTCACCGAAGGACTGTCAGCCAGTCTCGCGCTGACTCAACAGACTCAGGATTTTCGTACGCTGTCGGACACCACTTGGGATGCGCGCAACGACCAGCCGTTCCAGCGCGTGCGCAATCAACTGTCGGCGAATCTCAGTAGCAGCAGTCCGACCCTTGGCAGTTTATCCGGCAGCTATTCACGGTTCTCGATGTTTGACGGGACGGCCTCTTCACGCGTCGCGCTGGCCTGGTCGCAGAGCATCCGGCGGGCCAATGTGTCGCTGACTGTGGAACGCGATGTTGGAGGTGATGCGGATGATGCGCGCGGCACGGCGGCGTATCTGAGCGTCAGTCTGCCGTTGGGGCCGCGCCAGTCATTGCGCGGCTATGTGCGCAATGATCAGGTCAGCGGCACGCGCAGCGGTCTGCGCTTCAACGAGCAACTCAGCGATACCCTGGCCTACAGCGTCGGCGCCGAGCGCCCGGATCACGGCACCCTCGACTACAACGGGCGGCTCAACCTGCTGCCGCGTTACAGCCAGCTCGACATGGGCTATTCGCGCAGCGGCGCCGGCGATCAGACCTATGACGTCGGCTTGCGCGGCGGGGCGCTGGTGCATGCTGACGGCGTGACCCTCTCACCTTATCCGCTGCGCGATACCTTTGCCTTGCTCAAGGCCGGCGACAGCGCCGGGATCAAGCTCAACACCCCGCGCGGCCCGGTCTGGACCGACTACGCAGGCCATGCAGTGGCAGCGAGCCTGCCGGCCTACAGCAAGGGCCGGGTGGAACTCGACACCGCCAGCCTTGGACGCAACGTCGATGTGCACAACGCTTATCAAGAAGTCGAGGCCGGACGCAACGCGGTGTCACGTCTGGCGTTCGAGATAGTGACGACGCGGCGCCTGCTGTTGCAGGCGCGCACGGTGGATGAGGTGTTTTTGGGCAAGGGGTTCGGTGTGTTCGACGGTCAAGGGGAATACGTCACCAGCGTGCTGGCGGCCGGGCGGATTTTTCTGCCTGACGTTCAGCCGGGTCTCGAATTGCATGTCCTGCTACCGGAGGGACAACGCTGTCGTCTCGAGTTCTCCATGAGCGAGGAGCGTGATCTCGACGCACTGTATGAAACCGCGCAGGCCATCTGCCGGACTGTCTGAACAAGGAAAACAGCATGCACAGATTGAAAGCAGCGGCTCTGGGCGGGATATTGCTATGCCTGCCGATGTTCATGGAGCAGGCGCAGGCGAACCCCGATTGCACCATCAGACTCGGCCCTGCCACCATCGATTTTGGCTCGACCACCCGCGGGCAGTTGCTGGCGCAGTCGACTTCGGCGAATGTATTGAGCTTTGGTTTGCGTCGGGCGCAGGTCACTGTTCAGTGTGAACGGCCCGGCCCGTTGCGCATGGAACTGGTCGGGCCGGCGGCCGATGCCGCGCAATATCGCTTCGGCGCCGGTACGCTGCGGGTGCGTGTGCTGGCGCTGCGCATGGACGGCAAGCCGGTGCAGTGGCTGAGCGAGGGAGAAGGGCTGGATAGCGACGTTTTGCGTCCGGGTTCGCGGCTGACACCTGCGCTCGCCGGAACAGCAATCGAAGGCCAAAGTCTGGAAGTCGAGCTGGAGCTGGAGGCGCGTATCCCGACAGTGGCCAGCCGAGTCAGTGACCTGACCCGTTTCGAGGCTGACCTGGGGTTTCGCCTGCGCTGAGCCGGGTCAGCTGTGACTGTCAGCCAGCAGTCTGATCGCCGCTGCGCCTACCTTGCGCACCGCGTCTTCAATCTGCGGTGTCGGCTTGGCCGCGTAGTTCATGCGCAGGCAATTGCGGTACTTGCCCGAGGCGGAAAAAATGCTGCCGACGGCAATCTGTACGCCTTGATCGTGCAACGCCCGATTCAGTTTCAGCGTATCGAAACCTTCCGGCAGTTCGACCCACAGCATGAAGCTGCCTTGCGGACGGCTGGCGCGCGTCCCAGCCGGGAAATAGCGCGTCACCCAGTCAATCATCGCGTCACGATTGCGCTGGTATTGCATGCGCATCCGCCGCAGATGTGGCTCGAAGTGTCCGGCCTTGAGAAATTCGGCGATAGCGATCTGTGGCTGCGGCGCGGTGGAACCGGTGCTGATGTATTTCATGTGCAGCACTCGTTCCAGATACCGCCCCGGTGCGACCCAACCGATGCGCAGCCCCGGCGCCAGGGTTTTGGAAAATGAACTGCACAGCAACACCCGACCGTCTTCGTCGAAAGATTTGATCGTGCGCGGACGCGGGTAGGTGTAGGCCAGTTCGCCATACACATCGTCTTCGATGATCGCCACGTCAAACTTCTGCGCGAGGTTGAGCAGCGCGCGTTTGCGCGCCTCGGGCATGATGTAGCCGAGGGGGTTGTTGCAGTTGGGCGTGAGCTGGATAACCTTGATCGGCCATTGCTCCAGCGCCAGTTCCAGTGCTTCGAGGCTGATGCCGGTGAGCGGGTCGGTGGGGATCTCCAGCGCTTTCATGCCCAAGCCCTTGAGGGTCTGCATGGCGCCGTGAAAGCTCGGCGAATCCACCGCCACAATGTCGCCCGGCTCGCAGATCGCGTGGATGCTGGTGGACAGTGCTTCATGGCAACCGGTGGTCACCACCAGATCGCTGGCGCTCAACTGACAGCCGGAATCGAGCATCAGCCGCGCGATCTGTTCGCGCAGTTCGAGGGTGCCATGGATGTTGTCGTAATACAGGCCGGGCATGTCCTGCCGGCGGCTGATTCGGGCGAGACCACGCAACAGCGGCTTCATGGTGGGTGAACTGATGTCGGGCATGCCGCGACCGAGTTGCACAACGTCTTTGCGCGGCACGGCGCGAATCAGTTCAAGCACCTGATCCCACTGCGAAATCTCCACCGGCCGCTGCGCCGGACGCCCGACCGCGGGCAGCTCAGGCAGCTCGCGACCGACCGGCACGAAGTAGCCGGACTTGGGTTTCGGCGTCGCCAGTCCGCTGTCTTCGAGCATGCGATAAGCCTGCTGCACCGTGCTCAGACTGACTCCATGTTCTACGCTCAAGGCGCGCACCGATGGCAAGCGATCGCCAGGGCGGTAGAAACCTTGTTCGATGCGCGTGCCGAGTAATCCGGCGAGGTTCACATAAAGAGTCATGACACTGCCTCGATGCAGATGATTCGTTAAACCAGTACAGATGCAGCAAAAATCGACAATTCAGCGGCAGAACCAGCAAATCTGTATGGAGTTAATACAGTTGTGTTGAATCTGTAATGCTTTTGCCGACCCGCGCATCATGGAATCTCTGGCTACCCAAGTAAACAGGAGCGACAAAAATGAACGGTTTGAGCGATGTGCGGCTGACGTTACACAGTCAGGAACTGGTGGCAGGGCAGGAGGACAGTGCATGGAATACAGCCCTGCGCAACGCGCCGTCCGGCCTGAGTCGCTGGGGACTGTTCTGGCATCGTCTGCACACGCGCAAGGCGTTATTGAGTCTGACGGCGGATCAGCTCGAGGATATCGGGCTGACGCGGGAGCAGGCGCAGGAGGAGGGCTTGAAGCCGTTCTGGCGGATCTGAGGTCTGTATTGCTTACATGGGCCTCATCGCTGGCAAGCCAGCTCCCACAGGTTTCATGGTGAACACAAATGTTGTGAGCATCCGAGATCACTGTGGGAGCTGGCTTGCCAGCGATAGCGATTTCAAGGGCGCCGAAAAACTATCAGACCAACTCTTTCAGGCGATGCCACAACATCCCCAGCGCCAGCAACGGCGAGCGCAGATGTTTGCCGCCGGGGAAGGTGATGTGCGGCACTTTGGCGAACAGATCGAACCCGCCGCTGTGCTGCCCGCTGATCGCCTCGGCGAGCAACTTGCCGGCCAGGTGCGTGGCATTCACTCCATGGCCTGAATAGGCTTGTGCGTAATACACATTCGGCTGATCCGCGAGCCGACCAATCTGCGGCAACCGATTGGCGCCGATGCCGATCATCCCGCCCCACTGAAAATCGATCTTCACCCCGGCCAGTTGCGGGAACACTTCGAGCATTTTCGGCTGCATGTACGCGCCGATGTCCTGCGGATCGCGCCCCGAATAATGGCAGGCGCCACCGAACAGCAAACGCCGATCCGCCGAGAGCCGGTAGTAATCCAGCGCGACCCGTTGATCGCACACCGCCATGTTCTGCGGCAGCAGTTCGTGGGCCTGTTGTTCGCTCAGCGGTTCGGTGGCGATGATGTAGCTGCCGGCGGGCAGCACTTTGCCGCTGAGTTGCGGATTGAGGTTGTTCAAATAAGCGTTGCAGCCCAGCACCAGAGTCTTCGCGCGCACCGAGCCCTGCGCTGTGTGCACCCGCACTTCAGGGCCGTAATCGATGCGCGTGACAGCCGACTGTTCGAACAGCTTCACGCCCAGATGCTGCGCGGCGGCGGCTTCGCCCAGTGCCAGGTTGAGCGGATGCAAATGCCCCGAACCCATGTCGATCAAACCGCCGATGTAGCGTTTGGAGCCGACTACGGTGTGCATTTCATCGGCTTGCAGCAGGCGGGTTTCGTGGCGGTAGCCGAGGCTGCGCAGTTCTTCGGCGTCCTCGGCAAAACCTTCCAGGTCACGCGGTTTGTTGGCGAGGTCGCAATAGCCCCAAGTCAGGTCGCAGGGAATCTGAAATTGCTCGACGCGCTGGCGGACGATTTCCACGGCTTCCAGGCCCATGAGTTTCATCTCGCGCACGCCGTCGGCACCGATCACGTTGGCGAACTGATCGAGGCCGTGGCCGACCCCGCGAATCAACTGCCCGCCATTGCGCCCGCTGGCGCCCCAGCCGATCTTGTGCGCTTCGAGCAGCACCACGCTCAAGCCGCGTTCAGCCAGTTCCAGCGCAGTGTTCAACCCGGAAAAGCCGCCGCCGACCACGCACACGTCCGCGATCAGCTCGCCTTGCAGCACCGGATGATCAGGCTGCGGCAGGCTGCTGGCGGCGTAATAAGAGGCAACGTGCGGTTGGCTCGCGGTGCTGTGGGCGCGGGCAGTCATGGGCGTCATCCTGAGGCGGGGGGTGTCGAGAAAATTTGACGGAGCATAAGCCGCAGGCCCGAAGGTGGGCAACACTGGTCGGGCGTTGCTGTCTGGATCGGGGGTTTTGCGGCACAATTGCCGCCTATTTCACGTTGGTTACCGCGTCGATGAGCTGCAACAGCGAGACAATCCGCACCCTGCGTCAGCAAATTCCTTCGTTCGACTGCGTGCCGGGCTGCCACGACTGCTGCGGGCCGGTTACCACGTCGCCGGAAGAAATGGCGCGTTTGCCGCGCAAGACCCGCGCCGAGCAGGATGCGGCGATGGAAGAATTGAACTGTGTGCATCTGGGGCCGAATGGCTGCACGGTGTATGGCGAGCGGCCGCTGATCTGCCGGTTGTTCGGCACCACCAAAACCCTGCCGTGCCCGAATGGGCGCGGGCCGGTGGAGTTGATTCATCCGCGTGTCGAGAAGCAGATTTTCGAGTACATGGCGGAGAATCGGCAGGTTTTGGTTTAGCGGATTTTGCTTTGGGCCGAGTCGACGCCATCGCTGGCAAGCCAGCTCCCACAGGATCGTGGTGGACACATATTTTTGTGACCGCCAGCAATCACTGTGGGAGCTGCGGTGCGACGATTCGACTTGCCAGCGATAGGGCCGGGTCAGGCCCAGCAAATCTCAATCCGGGATCGGCAGACATAGGCTTTCTTTGACTTCTTCCATCACGATGTAGCTCTTGGATTCGCGCACATGCGGCAGCTTGAGCAGGATGTCGCCGAGCAGTTTGCGGTACGAGGCCATCTCGGAAATCCGCGCCTTCACCAGATAGTCGAAATCCCCTGACACCAGATGGCATTCCAGCACGTGCGGGAGTTTCAGCACCGCGCGTCGGAACTCTTCGAAAGTGTCGCCGGATTTGTAGTCGAGGCTGATCTCGACAAACACCAACAGACTACCCTTCAAGTGCTGCGGATTCAGCCGGGCGTTGTAGCCCATGATGATCCCCTCGCGCTCCAGCCGCCGCACGCGCTCGGTGCAAGGTGTGGTGGAGAGGCCGACCTTTTCACCCAGTTCGGTAAAGGAAATCCGCCCGTCGGCCTGCAAGATGCGCAAGATGTTGCGATCGATCTTGTCCAGCTCACGTTTGGTCTGAGTGTTGGTACGCATAGGGGATGCGCCTCCGTGAAAAGGGTTTTTGCCGAGAATTGTCGCCAAATATAGGCGCTTATACAGTGAAAAGCACTGGCCATTCTTTTTTACACTGCGCGCATCATTGCTCTGACTACAGAGCCAACAGACATGCGCGGCACGCCGCGATGAGGGATACAAAAATGCGCGTTATGGTCTTGGGTAGCGGCGTCATCGGTACCGCCAGTGCTTACTATCTGGCCCGTGCCGGATTTGAAGTGGTGGTGGTCGACCGCCAGCCTGCCGCGGCCATGGAGACCAGTTTCGCCAACGCCGGCCAGGTCTCGCCGGGTTATGCCTCGCCGTGGGCCGCGCCGGGCGTACCGCTCAAGGCCATCAAGTGGCTGCTGCAACGTCACGCGCCGCTGGCGATCAAGGCCACCGCCGACATCGACCAATACCTGTGGATGGCGCAGATGCTGCGCAATTGCACCGCCAATCGTTACGCAGTGAACAAAGAGCGCATGGTGCGTCTGTCCGAGTACAGCCGCGACTGCCTCGACGAGTTGCGCGCTGAAACCGGCATCGCCTACGAAGGCCGCAGCCTCGGCACCACGCAATTGTTCCGCACGCAGGCGCAGTTGGATGGCGCGGCCAAAGACATCGCCGTACTCAAAGAGTCTGGCGTACCGTTTGAAGTCCTCGACCGCGCCGGCATTGCCCGGGTCGAGCCGGCGCTGGCAGGCGTTACCGATATCCTCGCTGGCGCCCTGCGTCTGCCGAACGATCAGACCGGCGACTGCCAGATCTTCACCACACGACTCGCCGAAATGGCAGTCAATCTCGGTGTCGAATTCCGCTTCGGTCAGGACATCCAGCGCCTCGACTTCGCCGGTGATCGCATCAACGGTGTGTGGATCGACGGCAAGCTGGAAACCGCCGACCGCTACGTGTTGGCGCTCGGCAGCTACTCGCCGCAACTGCTCAAGCCGCTGGGCATCAAGGCCCCGGTTTATCCATTGAAGGGTTACTCGCTGACGGTGCCGATCACCAACCCGGCGATGGCCCCGACGTCGACCATCCTCGACGAGACCTACAAGGTCGCGATCACCCGTTTCGACAACCGCATCCGCGTTGGCGGCATGGCCGAGATCGCCGGTTTTGACCTGTCGCTGAATCCGCGCCGCCGCGAAACCCTGGAGATGATCGTCAACGACCTTTATCCTCAGGGCGGCAATCTGGCCGAAGCGAGCTTCTGGACCGGCCTGCGTCCGACCACGCCGGACGGTACGCCGATCGTCGGCGCGACCCCGTTCAGCAATCTGTTCCTCAACACCGGTCACGGCACCCTCGGCTGGACCATGGCCTGCGGTTCCGGCCGATTGCTGGCAGACCTGATGGCGAAGAAAACGCCGCAGATCAGCGCCGCCGGCCTCGATATTTCTCGTTACGGCAATAAACCTCAGGAGTCCGCAAAACATGGCAATCCAGCGCCAGCTCACCAATGAGCGCATGAGTCAGATCGTCAGCCACAACGCTACGGTGTATCTGTCCGGGCAGGTCGGCGATGACTTCGACGCCGGAATTGAACAGCAGACTCGCGAAGTACTGGCCAATATCGAGCGCTTGCTCGATCTGGCCGGCACCGACAAACAGCACTTGCTGTCGGCGACCATCTACCTCAACGACATCGCGGCGCATTTCGCGGGGATGAACTCGGTGTGGGATCAGTGGCTGCCCAAAGGCGCCGCCCCGGCCCGCGCTACCGTCGAAGCGAAGATGGCCAAGCCGAGCATCCTGGTTGAGATCTCGATTGTCGCTGCGTTGCCGTAACCCGCTGTAAAGATCCCTCTCCCGGTGCTGTTGGCGGTTCACGTCGTCAGCCAGCGCCGGTTTTTATTCCCATGACCGCCTAGAAGTCTGCCGCCATGCGTCCTGCTCGTGCCCTGATCGACCTTCAAGCCCTGCGTCACAACTACCAGATCGCCCGTGAACTCACCAAGGCCAAGGCCCTCGCGGTGATCAAGGCGGATGCCTACGGCCATGGCGCGGTGCGTTGCGCCCAGGCGCTGGAAGGCGAGGCCGATGGTTTTGCAGTGGCGTGCATCGAAGAAGCGCTGGAGCTGCGAGCCGCCGGGATTCGCGCACCTATCCTGCTGCTTGAAGGCTTTTTCGAAGCCGATGAGCTGGCGCTGATCGTCGAGCATGATTTCTGGTGCGTGGTGCATTCGCTGTGGCAGCTCGAAGCGATCGAACAAGCCGCACTTAGCAAGCCGATTACCGTGTGGCTGAAACTTGATTCGGGCATGCACCGCGTTGGCCTGCATCCGAAAGATTATCCGGCGGCTTATCAGCGTCTGCTGGCCAGCGGCAAGGTTTCGAAAATTGTCTTGATGAGCCACTTTGCCCGCGCTGATGAACTGCACCAGCAGAGCAGCGCCGATCAGGTCGCAGTGTTCGAGGCCGCGCGCCAGGGTTTGGCTGCCGAAGTCAGTCTGCGCAACTCGCCGGCCGTATTGGGCTGGCCGCAGATCCACAGCGACTGGGTGCGTCCGGGCATCATGCTCTACGGCGCCACACCGTTCGAAGAAGCCCACACCGTGGCCGGGCGTCTGCTGCCGGTAATGACCCTCGAATCGAAAGTCATCAGCGTGCGCGAACTGCCGGCGGGCGAGCCGATCGGCTACGGCGCACATTTCATCACCGACAAGCCGATGCGCATTGGCGTGGTGGCTATGGGGTATGCCGACGGATATCCGCGTCAGGCACCGACCGGCACCCCGGTGCTGGTGGCGGGCAAACGCAGCCGATTGCTCGGTCGTGTGTCGATGGACATGCTCTGCATCGACCTCACCGATGTGCCGGAAGCGGACCTCGGTTCAACGGTCGAGTTATGGGGCAAGAATATCCTCGCCAGTGAAGTGGCGAAGTGTGCGGGCACCATTCCGTATCAGATCTTCTGTAACCTGCGCCGGGTGCCAAGGCTCTATTCCGAGGGTTGACGCCCAAGCGGGGGTCAAGTGTTGTAAATACTGAACGCTGTCGCCATGATAACGCTCAATACTTCTACAACATCTGGAGGCTCCCACATTGGACGTCGGTGAACGACTGCAATCGATTCGCAAGCTCAAAGGGCTTTCCCAGCGTGAACTCGCCAAACGCGCGGGCGTCACCAACAGCACCATTTCGATGATCGAAAAGAACAGCGTCAGCCCTTCGATCAGTTCGCTGAGGAAAGTTCTGGGCGGGATTCCCATGTCCATGGTCGAGTTCTTTTCCGAAGAAATCCTGCAGGAAATCCCGACCCAGATCGTCTACAAGGCCAATGAGCTGATCGACATCTCGGACGGCGCCGTGACCATGAAACTGGTCGGCCGCGCGCACCCGAGCCGCGCCATCGCGTTCCTCAATGAAATCTACCCGCCGGGCGCCGACACCGGCGAAGAAATGCTCACCCACGAAGGCGAGGAAACCGGGATTCTGGTCGAAGGCCGACTGGAACTGGTGGTGGGCCTTGAAACTTTTATCCTCGAAGCCGGCGACAGCTACTACTTTGAAAGTACCAAGCCGCATCGTTTCCGCAATCCGTTCGATGCACCGGCGCGACTAATCAGCGCAGCCACGCCGGCGAATTTTTAAGCAAAGAGGCGCCAGGCCATTACGGCGAAGGCACCCGCAACGTTTTACCGATTCGCAACAAGACCCCTTTAACCATGGGGTTGTTTCAGTGTGGCGGGCTAACCGCTATACTTGCGCCCGCCTGCGAACCGTGGCCGCAGGCGTGAATAGCCACCATTGAGGGTGAACGCGTGAATCTAATTATGAAAATGCTGGCCGTACCAGCAACCGTACTGGCCCTCTGGGCTGCCAGCGCTCAAGCTGCGACGAACGACGATATTGCCAAACGCCTCGAGCCAGTCGGCCAGGTGTGTGTTCAGGGTCAGGAATGCAAGGGCATGGAAGTGGCTGTGAGTGCCGGCGGCGGTGATGCCAAGACGCCTGACTCGATCATTGCCAAACATTGCAACGCTTGCCACGGCTCCGGCCTGTTGGGTGCACCGAAAATCGGTGACACGGCCGCCTGGAAAGAACGTGCCGACAAGCAGGGCGGCCTCGACGGCATCCTCGCCAAGGCCATCACCGGCATCAACGCCATGCCGCCGAAAGGCACCTGTGCTGATTGCTCCGACGCCGATCTGAAAGGCGCGATCGAGAAGATGTCCAACCTGAAGTAAGGCGCTCTTCTGATGAAAAAACCGTCTTCGGACGGTTTTTTTGTGCCTGCGATTCAGCCTTGAGGCTGTTCATTGCAGCAAAGACCCGGCAATCTCGGTCGTACCTCTATTCACGGAACGGGCGGGAGGCTTCAGATGGTGCAGTTGTGTTCGATCGAACAAGCAGTGGACGACGTGCTGGCGCGGTTGCCGGCGCATATCCACATGGGCATGCCGCTGGGCCTGGGCAAGCCCAATCACTTCGTCAACGCGTTGTACCGGCGCATCGCAGCCCTGCCCGAGCGGCAACTGACGATCTACACCGCCCTGTGCCTCGGCCGGCCGAACTTGGGTGACGGCTTGCAGAAGCGCTTTATCGAACCCTTCGTCGAGCGCGTGTTCGGTGACTATCCGGAATTGGCGTTCCTCGCCGATCTGCACCGCGACAGCTTGCCCGCCAATATCCATATCGAACAGTTTTTCATGCAGCCCGGCAGCCTGCTCAACAGCGCGCCGGCCCAGCAGGATTACGTCAGCAGCAATTACAGCCACGCCGCCCGCGACATCAACGCTGCGGGTCTCAATCTTGTGGCGCAGTTGGTCGCGAGCAGCGGCGAACATCCGGATCGTCTCAGTCTGAGCTGTAACCCGGACATCACCCTCGACCTGCTGCCGATGATCGCCAAGCGTCGCGAGGCCGGGGAAACCATTCTGCTGGTCGGTCAAGTGCACACCGATCTGCCTTACATGCCGGGCGATGCGGAAGTCGACATCGATGCCTTCGATTTTCTGATAGACGAAAAGGACAGCTCCACGCTGTTCTCCACGCCGAACATGCCCGTGGGTTTTCAGGATCACTTCATCGGTTTGCACGCGAGTACGCTGGTGCGCGACGGCGGCACGCTGCAGATCGGCATCGGTTCGATGGGCGATGCGCTCACCGCGGCGTTGCTCGCCCGTCAGGCCGACAATGCCGGTTATCAAACGCTGCTGGCCGACATCAATCTCAGCCAGTGGGCGCAACTTATCCACAAGGAGGGCGGCACCGCGCCGTTTGCCAAAGGCCTTTACGGTTGCAGCGAAATGTTCGTCAACGGTCTGCTGGTGTTGGCGGATGCGGGGATCATCCGGCGCAAGGTCTACCCCGACGTGCCGACGCAGGAGCAGGCCAATGCCGGCACTCTCGATGAGGCGGCGCAAACCGACGGCATTTCGGTGCATGGCGGCTTCTTCCTCGGCCCGCGCAGTTTTTATGAGCGCTTGCGTGAGTTGCCGCAAAGCAAGCGTCTCGAATTCAACATGACCCGCATCAGCTACATCAACGAGCTGTACGGTCAGGAACAACTCAAGCGTTTGCAGCGCCTCGATGCACGGTTTATCAACACCGTGTTCACCATGACCCTACTGGGCGCCGGAGTGGCTGATCAACTGGAAGACGGGCGCGTGCTCAGTGGCGTTGGCGGGCAGTACAACTTCGTTGCTCAGGGGCATGCACTGGAAGGCGCGCGCTCGGTGCTGATCCTGCGCAGTTGGCGCGAGTCGGGTGGCGATGTCAGTTCGAACATTGTCTGGGAGTACGGCCACTGCACGATTCCACGGCATTTGCGCGACATTGTGGTTACCGAGTACGGCATCGCCGATCTGCGCGGTAAGACAGATTCAGCAGTGATTGAGGCGTTGTTGAACATCAGCGATTCACGCTTCCAGCCGGGGCTGATCGAGCAGGCGCAGAAGGTCGGCAAACTGCCGAAGGATTTCCGCATCGATCCACGTTTCGCCGACAACACGCCACAACGCTTGCAGGCGATTGCCGCAAAACATCCGAACCTGTTTCCGGAGTATCCGCTGGGCTGTGATTTTACTGAGGTGGAACGCGACCTGTTGCGCGCGCTGAACTGGCTGAAGAGCAAGTTCAAACTCACCGAAATCTTCGAACTCGGCAAAGCCGCCCTCGACGCACCCGAGGCTGCGCTATACCCCGAGCATCTTGAGCGCATGCAACTGAGCAGTCCGGAAGGCCTGAAAGAAGATCTGTTTCAACGCCTGCTACTCACAGGCCTAAAAGCCACACAGCCATAACGACCAACACATAACCTGTGGGAGCTGGCTTGCCAGCGATGGCGGTGTATCTTCCAACATCAATGTTGGCTGACAGGGCCCCATCGCTGGCAAGCCAGCTCCCACAGGGTTAATGCGGTCTGGCATGGTTATTCGATGAAGGTTACAACGCCATCCTTCAACGACTGCACGCGAGCCAGCGACTCGACGCGATAGCCCTGCGAATCCAGCTCGGCACGCCCGCCCTGGAACGATTTCTCGATCACGATACCCAGACCGGCGACGGTAGCGCCGGCCTGCTTGATGATCGAAATCAGTGCCTGGGACGCCTTACCGTTGGCCAGGAAGTCGTCGATGATCAGCACGCGGTCGCTGCTGGTCAGGTGGCGCGGGGAGATGGCCACGGTGCTTTCAGTCTTCTTGGTGAACGAGTAAACGGTCGCCGACAGCAGGTTTTCCGTCAGGGTCAGGGACTGTTGCTTGCGGGCGAAGATCACCGGCACGCCGAGGTTCAGACCGGTCATGATCGCCGGGGCAATGCCCGAAGCTTCGATGGTGACGATCTTGGTGATGCCCGAGTCCTTGAACAGCGCGGCGAATTCGTCACCGATCAGCTTCATCAGGGCCGGGTCGATCTGGTGGTTCAGAAAGGCGTCGACTTTCAGGACCTGATCGGAAAGCACGATGCCTTCTTCGCGGATTTTCTTGTGCAGTGCTTCCATGAAGCTGTCCTCGTTCGGCGCATGCGCGCCTGATCAAAAAAAGTGGTCAATTCTAGCGCTTTAACATCGCGCGTATATCCGCCAATGCGCTGTTGCCGCGCACGACTTTGACTTCGGTCGGTGTGTCGTCGTTGCCTTCCCACGCCAGATCGTCCGGCGGCAGCTCATCGAGGAAGCGACTTGGCGCGCAATCGATGATCTCGCCGTACTGTTTGCGCTTGGCGGCGAAGGTGAAGGCCAGGGTCTGGCGCGCGCGGGTGATGCCCACGTAGGCCAGGCGGCGTTCTTCTTCAATGGTGTCGGCTTCGATGCTGGAGCGGTGCGGAAGGATTTCCTCTTCCATGCCCATGATGAACACGTAGGGAAATTCCAGACCCTTGGACGCGTGCAAGGTCATCATCTGCACGCCTTCGGCGCCATCTTCCTCTTCCTGCTGCCGCTCGAGCATGTCGCGCAGGACCAGTTTGCCGATGGCGTCCTCGACGGTCATTTCGCCTTCTTCGTCCTTCTCGAGGGTGTTCTTCAACGCCTCGATCAGGAACCAGACGTTGCTCATCCGGTAGTCCGCAGCCTTGTCGCTGGAACTGTTGGTGCGCAGCCAGTTCTCGTAGTCGATGTCCATGACCATGCTGCGCAGCGCCGAGATCGGGTCTTCGCCGGCGCACTGCTCGCGCACCTTGTCCATGAAGCGCTTGAAGCGCGACAGGCGATCGGTGAAGCGACTGTCGAGATGTTCGCCCAGGCCGATTTCGTCGGTGGCGGCGTACATCGAGATCTTGCGTTCGGTGGCGTAATTGCCGAGTTTTTCCAGGGTGGTCGAGCCGATTTCGCGGCGCGGCACGTTGATCACCCGCAGGAAGGCGTTGTCGTCATCCGGGTTCACGATCAGCCGGAAGTAGGCCATCAGGTCTTTGACTTCCTGGCGGCCGAAGAAGCTGTTGCCGCCGCTCAAACGATACGGCACTTGATGGTGCTGCAACTTCAGCTCGATCAGCTTGGCCTGGTAGTTGCCGCGATAGAGGATCGCGAAATCGCTGTACGGGCGGTCGGTGCGCAAGTGCAGGCTGAGGATTTCCATGGCCACGCGCTCGGCTTCGGCGTCCTCGTTGCGGCAGCGGATCACGCGGATCTCGTCGCCGTGACCCATTTCACTCCACAGCTGCTTTTCGAATTCGTGCGGGTTGTTCGAGATCAGCACGTTGGCGCAGCGCAGAATGCGGCTGGTCGAGCGATAGTTCTGCTCCAGCATCACGACTTTCAGCGATGGATAGTCGTCCTTGAGCAGCATCAGGTTTTCCGGCCGCGCGCCGCGCCAGGCGTAGATCGACTGGTCATCGTCGCCGACTACGGTGAACTGATTGCGCGTGCCGATCAGCAATTTCACCAGCAAATACTGACTGGCGTTGGTGTCCTGATATTCGTCCACCAGCAGGTAGCGGACTTTGTTCTGCCACTTCTCGAGGATGTCGGGGTTGTCCTGAAACAGCTTCACCGGCAGCAGGATCAGGTCGTCAAAGTCCACCGCATTGAACGCCTTGAGCGTGCGCTGATAGTGGGTGTAGACGATGGCGGCAGTCTGTTCCTTGGGGTTGCGCGCGTTTTCCAGCGCTTCGGGCGGCAGGATCAGGTCGTTTTTCCACGAGCCGATCATGTTCTTGATCTCGTCGACGCCGTCGTCGCCCGCGTATTCCTTTTGCATGATGTCGGTCATCAGCGCTTTGACGTCAGTCTCGTCAAAGATCGAGAAGCCCGGTTTGTAGCCCAGCCGCACGTGTTCCTTGCGGATGATGTTCAGGCCCAGGTTGTGGAAAGTGCACACCGTCAGGCCACGGCCTTCGCCGCCCTTGAGCAGGGTGCCGACCCGTTCCTTCATCTCGCGCGCGGCCTTGTTGGTAAAGGTCATGGCGACAATGTACTGGGCGCGGATGCCGCAGTTCTGGATCAGGTGCGCGATTTTGCGCGTGATCACGCTGGTCTTGCCGGAGCCAGCGCCGGCGAGCACCAAAAGAGGGCCGCCGACGTAGCTCACGGCTTCTTGCTGCCGGGGATTGAGTCGGGACATAGAAAAATTCGGGAGTCGTTGACGAAATGGGCCGGCATTTTAACAGGCTCAGCGAATTGTGCTGCTCTGTCCGACTTGTGACGCAATACGCGATTCAAATTTGCCGGTTTTGCTACTTTCACGCAGGATGCGTGGTGATTTTGCGGCTAATGTTCTCACTCATGACACACAGTGCGGTTTTTGATAACTGTTGTCATTTGGACATTGCTCTGCGCAACGGCATAATGCCCGCCGCCCACATCATTGCAGAGTCTAGGGAGTCAGCTTGACTACGCCTGTCGAACCCTTGCGTTTGCTGCTACTGGCCGAAGAGCCAGCGTGGACAGCGTTATTACGCGAGTGTCTGGCTCCCATGGGGAGCGCGGCAGTGCTGATCAGCGCGCCGAGCTGGGAGTCGGTCAGCCGCCTGTTCGAAGACAACCGCAATGCGGTGTTGTTGACCATTGCGGCATTGCAACCGGCACCCGGGCGTTGCAACCTGCCGACCGTGCTGTTGCTGGAGCACGAACCAGCGAGCGCACCTGATGGCGTCAGTGACTGGCTGGTGCGTGATGCGCTCGATCCCGACATGCTGCGTCGTTGTCTGCGCCATGTGCGCGAACGTGGCGTGCTGGAAAATACTCTGCAACGCCTCGCCGAGCAGGATCCGCTGACCGGCATCGCCAACCGTCAGGGCTTCCAGACGTTGTTGACGGCGCGCCTTGCCGAAAACGATGGCCGCGGCCTGGCCCTCGGTCATCTCGATCTCGACAATTTTCGTCACGCCAACGACGCACTCGGCCATCAGGCCGGCGACCGTTTGATCCTGCAAGTGGTCGCGCGGCTGAAAAGTCAGCTGGAGGCCGGTGATCAACTGGCACGTCTGGGCAGCGACGAATTTGCCTTGCTGATCGACACCCGCCGCGCGCCGCAACGCGCCGAGTGGATTGCCGAACGCATCACCGAAGCCTTGGCCGAACCCTACTGGGTCGACGGCGAAAGCCTGTTGATCGGCTCCAGCCTCGGCATCGCGCATGCCCGCGCGCAGGGCGGCGCCGATCCACTGATGTGGCACGCGCATATCGCCATGCAGCAGGCCAAGAGCACTCAGGGCTGCACCTTTCATATCTTCAACGAACGCATCAACCGCAACGCGCGCAGCATGGCCGATCTCGAAAGCGAGCTGCGCCGGGCCTTGCGCCGCGATGAGCTGGAGTTGCATTACCAGCCGCGCCTGAACATGGCGGACGGGCAGATCGTCGGTCTCGAAGCCCTGGTGCGCTGGCGCCACAGCGAACGCGGTCTGCTGCCGCCGAGCGAATTTGTGCCGCTGGCCGAGCAGAGCGGGCTGATCGTGCCGCTGGGTTATTGGGTGATTTCCCGTGCCTTGCGTGACATGCAGGCGTTGCGCGAACGCGGTCTGCCGGCGCTGCACATGGCGATCAACCTGTCGTTCCGCCAGTTTCAGGACAGCCAGTTGCTGCCGACGCTTAGTCGTCTGATCGCTGAGCGCGGGGTCGAGGCGCAGTGGCTGGAATTCGAACTCACCGAAACCGCCGTGATGCGCCGCAGCGACCTGGTCAAACAGACCATGGATGCCCTCGGCCGCCTCGGCGTGCGCTTCTCGCTGGATGACTTCGGCACCGGGTTTTCCTCGTTCGTGCACCTCAACAGCCTGCCGATCACCTTGCTGAAGATCGACAAGAGCTTCGTCGGCGGCATGGAACAGCGCGAAGAGAACCGTAAACTGGTGCACGCGATGATCAACCTCGCGCACAACCTGCATCTGGAAGTGGTCGCGGAAGGCGTGGAAACCTCGGAGCAACTTGAGCTGTTGCGCGGGTTTGGTTGTGATCAGGTACAGGGGTATCTGATCAGCAAGCCGTTGCCGCTGGCTGAGTTGGTTGAGTATTTATCCTTCGATGCGAGCCAGCAGACGCCTCTCGAAATCGTGAGCTGAGCACATCCCCTGTGGGAGCGGGCTTGCCCGCGATGGCGGCGGATCAGTCAGCATTGATATCGACTGACACGCCCTCATCGCGGGCAAGCCACGCTCCCACAAGGTGATCTCAGTCAGTCTGGGCAGCTGTGTACTGATGCGTAGCAGCAGGCTCGCGCCGAATCATCCGCTTCATCTTCCACTCGAATGCCAGCGTCAAACTCACCGCCGCACACGCCAGCCCCAGCGCCAGCCCCCACCAGACGCCCGTCGGCCCCCAGTGCAGATGGAACGCCATCAGCCACGCCGCCGGTGCGCCAATCAGCCAGTAACAACCGAGACCAACGAGGAACGTGGTCTTCGCATCCTTGAGTCCACGAATGGCGCCCATGGCGATCGTCTGCGTGCCATCGAACAGCTCAAACCACGCGGCGACTGCCAACAGGCTCACGGCCAGTTGAATCACCTCGGAAAATGCCGGGTCGTTGTGATCGAGGAATAAGCCGACCAATTGATTTGGCAACAGCCAGAACACCATCGCAAAGGCCAACATCACCACCGCACCGAATAGGATCCCGACCCGGCCGGACATCCGCGCATCATTGAGCTGCCCGGCGCCATAATGCTGGCCGATGCGCATGGTGATCGCGTACGACATCCCCGCCGGCACCATGAACGCTACCGAGACAATTTGCAGCGCAATCTGGTGCGCACCGAGCTGCGTGCTGCCCATGGTGCCCATGCACAGCGCCGCGAAAGCGAACAGGCCGACTTCCACCGCATAAGTGCCGCCGATCGGCAGGCCCAGACGCCACAGCTCTTTGAGGTATTGGCGGTTCGGCCGCGACAAGCCCTGACGCAACGGATAAGCGTCGTAGGCCGGATGCTGACGAATGTGCCAGGCCAGCGCCAGTGCCATGCAGTTGGCGACAATCGCCGTGACCAGGCCGATGCCCATCAAGCCGAGTTTCGGCAGGCCGAACATGCCGGTGATCAGCGCGTAATTCAGCAGAAAATTCGCGACCGTGCCCACCAGGCTGATAACCATCACTGGCGTCGCGCGGCCGATGGCGCTGGTGAACCCGCGCAGGGCCATGAAGCTCAGGTAGCCGGGCAGCGCGAACGGCAGCGCGATGAGAAATTGCCCGGCGGCGGTGACGTTGGTTTCGGTCTGGCCGAACAGCAGCAATACCGGTTCCAGGTTCCACAGCAGCAGACCGGCACCGAGCGCCATCAGCCACGCCAGCCACAAACCGGCCTGAGTCAGTTTGGCAGCGCCGACAATATCGCCGGCGCCCTGGCGAATCGACACCAACGTGCCGACCGCCGCAATCACGCCGATGCAGAAGATCGACACGAACGAATAAGTCGCCGCGCCCAGCCCTCCGCCGGCCAAGGCTTCGGGGCTGAGGCGGGCCATCATCAGGGTGTCGGTCAGCACCATCAACATGTGCGCCAACTGCGAGGCGATCAACGGCCCCGCCAGCCGCAAAATGGCCCAGAGTTCGGTACGCACAGGTCGCTGCATGGTCATCACATCCATTTAATCGAGGGGGCAAGAGACCGTCGATTCTCGGCCCTCAACAAGCTTTGCACAAAGGGATAAAAAGGATGGGTAGCATGATTAAAACTCATCCAGGCGTGATTCTGCTAAGTTGGCGAAATCCCGCAATTGGAGCCTGATCCATGTCCCGTCGACTTCCTCCCTTGTATGCCTTGCGCGCATTCGAAGCGGCGGCGCGGCACAGTTCGTTTACCCGCGCGGCTGAAGAGTTGTCGATCACCCAGAGCGCGGTCAGTCGGCACATTCGTACGCTGGAAGAGCATTTCGCCTGTCGGCTGTTTCACCGCAGCGGACGCAATCTGCAACTGACCGAGTCGGCGCGCATGCTGTTACCGGGTATCCGCGACGGCTTCACCGCGCTGGAAAGAGCCTGTAATACCCTGCGCGCCGAAGATGACATCCTGCGCATGAAAGCCCCCTCGACCCTGACCATGCGCTGGTTGCTGGCGCGCCTCAGTCGCTTCCGTCATCTGCAGCCGGGCAATGAGGTGCAACTGACCAGTGCCTGGATGGACATTGATTCGGTGGATTTCAACGACGAGCCATTCGATTGCGCAGTGCTGCTGAGCAACGGCCATTTCCCGCCGGACTGGGAGGCGAGTTATCTGTTCCCTGAAGAGCTGATTCCGGTCGGCGCGCCGAATTTGCTCAACGATCAGCCGTGGGACGTGGCGCGGCTGGCCAGCGCCGAGCTGCTGCACCCGACCCCGGATCGTCGCGACTGGCGCAACTGGCTGCTGCGCATGGGTCTCGCTGATCAGGTCTCGCTCAAGGGCGGGCAGGTCTTCGATACCCTGGAACTGGGCATGATTGCCGCCGCTCGCGGGTACGGCGTCTCCATGGGCGATTTGCTGATGGTTGCCGAGGATGTGGCGCAGGGCAGGTTGAGTTTGCCGTGGCCGACCGCCGTCGCCAGTGGGGAGAATTATTATCTGGTGTGGCCGAAAACCCGTCCGGGAGGTGAACGTTTGCGCCGCCTCAGCGACTTCCTGCAAGGCGAAGTGCGCGCCATGGCCCTGCCGGATGTCACACGCTTGAGCTGAAACGTTCGAGCCTGCACAATGCCGGCCTTTCGCCATAACCGCGCTATCTACTCAAGTATTCGGTTTTGCCGCCGAATACGTGCAGGTGGGACCGACGTGCCGGTTTCACGATTCACCCCCATTATTAGAAATTTTCCGAGCAAGTGCCGCGATCAAGGAGGATCCGCAGCTCGGCCAGGAGCTGTCCATGTCTCAACCTCGTGCTCGGATCGCCTCGCAGCTGGGCCTCGCGCTCGCCGTGATACTGGCGATTGTCATCAGCGGCAGTACGGTGTTCGCCCTGCGCTCGCTGGATACCGCCAACCTCGCCACCCGTGAGGAGCATCTGGCCAGTGAGGCGCGCCTGCTGGCCGACCAGCTGAGCACCTTTCACGGCACGCTGCGTGAAAGCACTCAGCGCCTGAGCGGGCTGTTCGAGAAGCGGTTCAGCACGGGGCTGAGCATTCATCCGGATGAACCGGTGAACGTGGCCGGCACCCAGACTCCGGGTCTGCACCTGGGCAGCGAAGTGTTGAACAACAACTTCAAGGAAGTTGACGGCTTCAAGCAGATGACTGCCGGCGTCGCCACGTTGTTCGTGCGCAGCGGTGAAGACTTCGTGCGGGTCAGCACTTCGCTGACCAAGCAGGACGGCAGCCGCGCCATCGGCACCTTGCTTGACCACGCCCACCCGGCCTATGCGAAGTTGATGGCGGGCCAGAGCTACGTAGGCCGTGCCTTGCTGTTCGAACGTTCTTACATGACCCAATACACCCCGGTGCGCGACAGCGGCGGCAAGGTGATTGCGGTGCTGTTCGTCGGGTTCGATTACACCGACGCGCAGAACGCCCAGTTCGACAACCTCAAGCGCTTCCGCATCGGCCAGACCGGTTCGCTGGCGCTGCTCGATGAGCAGAACAAATGGTTGGTGCCGCCGGCCGGTGTACAGGCGCTGGATCAAGCGATTCCGGTGATCGGCGGCCTGGCAAAGAAACCGGGTAAAGGCGAATTCTGGAGCGACAAATCGGAAGACTTCTACAGCGTCGCCGTGCCCTTCGATGGCGGGCCGTGGTCGGTGGTGGCGAGCATGCCGAAAAGCGAAATCCGCGCCGTGACCTGGAGCGTCGGCATTCAACTGGCCATCGGCAGCCTGCTGGCGATGCTGATCGCGGTCGGTTCGGCGGTGTGGCTGTTGCGCAGCAAATTGCAGCCATTGGGCGATCTGGTGCGTCAGGCCGAAGCCTTGGGCGCCGGTGATCTGAGCGTGCGTCTGAACGTGTCGAGCAACGATGAGATCGGTCAGCTGTCGCGCGCGTTTAACCAGATGAGCCAGGCGCTGTCGACCATGGTCGAGCACATCCGTCGTGCTTCGGGCGAGGTCAACAGCCGTGCTCAGGCGCTGTCCGGTTTGTCCGGTGGTGCGTATGAAGGCATGGAGCAGCAGTCCGGCGAAATCACCAGCATGGCTGGCGCGGTTGAAGAGTTCTCCGCGACTTCGCTGGATATCGCCGACAACATGGGTGCGACCCAGCGTCTGGCCCAGGAAAATGCTCAGCAAACGCAGATCGGTCGCACCTCGATGGGCGAAGCGTCCTCGTCGCTGGAGCAGATTGCCGGCGCGCTGAACAGCACCGCCACCGTGATCAACACCCTCGGCCAGCGCTCGCAGGAAATCGGTGGCATCGTCGGTGTGATTACCTCGATTGCCGAACAGACCAACCTGCTGGCGCTCAACGCCGCGATTGAAGCGGCGCGTGCCGGCGAGCAGGGTCGCGGCTTTGCCGTGGTGGCCGATGAAGTGCGCAACCTCGCTTCGCGTACCCGTCAGGCGACGGATGAAATCTCCGGCATGATCCAGAGCATTCAGCAGGAAACCGGCAACGCCATCAGCACCATGGAACAAGGCAATTTGCTGATGCAGGAAGGCTTGTCGCGCAACGCCAACGTCGCTTCGGCACTGGCGCGTATCGATGAGCAAAGCCGTTCGGCCGGTGAGCAGTTTGCCGCGATCACCACCGCGACTCAGGAACAGAGCAGCACTGCGACTCTGCTCAGCAGCAACTTGCAGAGCATCGCCCTGGCCAACAGCGAGCAGCGTGAAGTGGTTTCCAATCTGGCGATTACTGCCAAGGAGCTGGAAAAACTGGCAGCAGATCTGCGCTCCGAGGTTGACCGCTTCCGTTGAAGCGGCGCGCCTGCTTACTGGTAGGCAGAGAGGTCTTCGCTGGAGTCGACCTCTCCCCATTCTCCCGTGTAAGGCACAGCTTCGATCGGCACTCGACCGGCATCGATGACCCGTTGCAGGGTGTTGGTCATGTGCATCTGGTCGCACTGGCTCGGGGTCAATTCGCTGCGTAGGCGAACCACTTCTGCCCAGCCCTCGGGCGTGAAGCGCAGCAGACCCATGTACTGGCCTTCGACTTCATCCACCGTTTGCGGTTTGTTGCCGATTTCCGCCAGCGTCTGGTCGCTGTTCAGACGGAACGTTTCGGCGTCCAGCAATGGATCGCCGAAACGTTGTGTCCACAATGCCAACCAGTTCGGGTCATAGGTCACGGCCAGCGATGCCTGGTTGGTCATCAACGACTGCACAGCCGTCGGGCTGTAGAAAATATCCGAATAACTCACGATGCACGGCTGCCCGGCAAGCCAGGCTTCGGCGCATGCCAGAGACGCGACCATGTTGGTTTCAGCCCAGCGTGGGTTATGAAATTCGCTCAGACCTTTGTCGGCCAGCAACGCGCGCTTGTAGCCTGTGACCACAGCGATTTCGCTGATGCCCGCCGCGCGCAGTGACTCCAACTGCCATTCGAGCAATGGTTTGCCGCGCAATTCGACCAGGCATTTCGGGCGTTCATCGGTGAGACTTTTCATGCGACTGCCACGGCCGGCAGCGAGAATAATGGCTTTCACAACAGGTCTGTTCCGTAAGTGATCAAGTGGGGTCGGATTCGCCAAAAAGCAGCTGGATGCGCTGCACATCGTGCGCGGCAAAATCGGCCTCGCGTTCCGGGTGCCACATCCAGCCTTGCCAAGGCAGGCGTGAGTGGCGGATGGCTTCAATTTCGCCGTCTTCGCTGTGCGCCAGCACTTCAAATTCTGGCGGGCAACTGGCAAGGGACAGGTTGTGAAAGCTGTTCACGTCTGCTTTGATCTGGCCGGACAACCGGTGCCGCGTGCGCACATGGCCGGTCACCGGCTGCAGCTCTCCGCCTGCCCAGTGCGCGAGCATTTGCATGCCTCGGCAAATACCGAGCACGGGCAGACGCCGGGTGCGGGCATGGTCGAGCAGTTGCTGTTCAGTCAGGTCGCGGGCCGGGCATTGGCCGATGTCATTGCCGCCGGACAGCACAATGGCATGGGGCGAAACCGCCGCCAGCCACTGCTCAAGGCAAGCATGATCCAGGCCATTGGGCACCGGCACTGGAATAAAACCGGCCGCCAGCAGAAAAGCGCACAAACGCTGATCCAGCGCATCGCGGATCTCGCCGCGCTCCGGGTGGTTGTCCACCCGCTGGCTGATCGCCACGACTTTCACGTCATCATCTCCA
The DNA here is from genome assembly GCF_049897765.1 of Pseudomonas sp. TWP3-2. Taxonomy (NCBI): domain Bacteria; kingdom Pseudomonadati; phylum Pseudomonadota; class Gammaproteobacteria; order Pseudomonadales; family Pseudomonadaceae; genus Pseudomonas; species Pseudomonas sp. TWP3-2. The sequence goes on from NZ_JAFCWW010000002.1 coordinate 282,589, forward strand.
CCCTGCGGCCCGGGCAATCCAGATGCAGGATGTCCGCTGTCGACCAGCGACGATAGAGCACTTCACCTGCACCGATCACGGCCGGCAAACCGAGTTCACCGGCACGAATCGCCATATGCGAATTGGCCCCGCCCCACGCCGTGATGAGCCCGGCAATCGGGTAAGCAAACAACCAGTCGAAGCCCGGGTCGGCATTGGGAATGCAGACAATTGCTCCGGCGAGTTTTTCCCGGTCATCGCATTGCACCACGGGCGCAGTCACACGCTTTTGGGTGATGAAATTCGGCGCCGTTTCCGGCCACTCGAAGCTCCACACATCCTCGGGGCAGGTAATCATCGGCGGCAGCGATAACTTCAGCGTTTCGGCGTAGCGCGCCTTGCCTTGTTCGATGCTGCGCAACAGCACCTCTTTGGGATCCGCAGCCGCCACGTGCAGCTCGGTGAAGGCGCTGATATCGCAGTAGGCCAGGTCTTCACGCCCGATGCCGTGTTCGGCACCGACTTGCGCAATCAGTGCCAGAGCGTCGGACAGGTTGCGCGTGAAGTGGAATTTGGCCAGCTCGCGCAGTTCGATGCCGTTTTGCAGGAAGTCCAGCAAACCCACCGGATCCGGCTGCAAGCCATGGGCTTCGAGCTGCTTCACGATCTCGCGCATCTGCGGCAGCGTCAGCGAAAACGGCTGAACAGGCTCCGGGGCAGACGGACGTTGATTCCAGTCAAAGTACAGTTCCGGCGCTTCATCGTAACGCGGCGACAGAATGTCGTAGGTGCCCGGACGCAAATGCCCGTAGCGCGACAGGAACGTCGCCTTGTCGAGCATCGCCCGATCACGCGCCAACTGACCGCTGACGGTAGAAACACCGGCCATGAACGCATCGTAGTCAGCCTGCGAAAACACGCCGACGGCCACCAGCGACCTGAGCATCTGCACCGCGACAAAACCCGCGCGGGCCAGGCCGGCGAAGGGCAGGGTGCCGTAGCGTTTCGCGTCCTCCAGAAGCCAGTAGATGCGCTCCAGCGGGTCGGCGTCGGAGGCCAGCAATTCTTCGCGGCGAGCGTTGAGAACGTCGAGTTTGTTGGCATCGCTGCGCCACAAACCGTCTTTCGGGTGGACGATGCGGTTGGTCAGCTTGCGCAAACTGGTGCTGATGGCTTCCAGTTCATGTTGCTGAAAACCGGCACTGGCCAGGCGCTCCAGCTGTTGTGACAAATCCAGGGTGTAGCAGGAGAAAACGATCTCGAACTCCACCTTGTCGTGCAGCGTCGGTTCCGCCAGCAGCCGCTCGATGTAGTAGTCGACCAAGCGCCCGGCCAGCTCTTCGTCGAGGTCTGCCGGTATGAAGGAGTTGAACGACAGCCGCACGTCAATGTAGGGCAGGCCGAAAAAGTGCGGCATCAGCGGAAAGCTGCGCAGGTTTCGGTAGCCATAGTTGTGACGCTGATACGCCCAGATCGAATCCGTCACCAGATCCCGATACAGCGAAAGCGCCAGCGGTTTCGGACGAATGCCGATGATCTCGGCCGGGTTCCAGTCGGGCATCACGCCATAGACTGTTCGCTGGCCGATCAGGAACGGATGCGGGCGCATGCCGCGCGCCACTTTGCGCTGGATACTCTGCAGCCGCGCAGCTTGCGCAGCATCCGATTCCGGACGCCCAGGCAAAATCAGGGGGCGAGCCTGGAGCAACCAGAGAACCTCGCCTGTGGCTTCGCCGGTTACCGCAAACTCGCAGTCGACAGGTTGGTCGCCGAACAGACCGAGCAATTCTTCAAGCAAGGCCACCACCGGAGCGAGCGATGCGGGCGGCGCCACGGGGCTGTGCGCCGCCTGCTGCCAGAGTCGCCCACCCATGCCGCCGGTCACCGACGCAGTGTCAGTACCTTCGGACCAGTTCACCACCCGGTACGGCGCGCAGGTGTTGGGGTCGTGAGAAAACGCGACACCGGAACGCAACACGTTGGCCAGCATCGGCTGGATCAGTATCTCGTCGGCCAGATGCACATCGCCGTAACTGGCGATGACCTGTTCGATCGCGTCGGTCAGACCGGGGTCATCGACATTCGCGAGCGACAGGAAGGCGCCAGCGAACGAGGCATCGGCGCTGTCCTCGCGCGCGCAACTGGAGCGCACGATCCACGGGGCGGCAGACAGCCGTCCCTGGATGTCCCGAATACAGGCTGGCCGATCCGCTTGCCAGTCGGCCACGCTGAACGCCAGCAGCGGCGCAATGCGCGCCGACGCGAGTCGCCCTTGCAGGCGCGACAGCGTGCCGGCCTTGGTTGAGAAATGCAGGGCCATCAGGCTTATCTCAGCTGCGCGACCCAAATGTTCGTCGAGTACGGAATCTGGATCGACGGCGTCTGCAGACTTTGCAGGTAGTCGTCGATGGCGCTGATCACTTCATGGAAGTTCGCACCGGCCTGACGCTCCAGGGTGGCGTGCGAGCGCCAGGCTTCCAGGCATTCGGCGATGGTTTGTTGGTGAATCACTCGCGCATCCAGATGAACCACTGCGCCGAACAGCTCGCTGGCATCGATCACTGCGGTCTGATCTTCGCGACGGGTGCCGTAGCCATAACCTGGCACGCGTTCTTTGATGATGGCTTCGATGCGCGCTTGAATCGGGTCTTCAAGGTTGCGGTGGTTCCACATGCAGGCGAACCAGCCACGCGGCTTGAGGATACGCGCGGTTTCCTTGAGCGCCTGCTGGCGGTCGCAGACGTTGAAGGAACTGCCGAAGGTGACCATGTCGAAGGCTTGCGCGGCCTGGCCGGTGACTTCGCCAGTGCCCTCGTGCCATTTGACGTTGCCCAATGCGGCGGTGCGCTTGATGCCGTTGGCGCGCATTGCATCGTTGGGTTCCACCGCGGTGACATCCAGCTCACGCGCAGCCAGCATCAGCGTCAGGTGCGCAACACCCGCGCCGACGTCACAGAACGCGTCGCCTTTTTCGGCACCGGCGATCGAGAGCATCGCGTCGATCGCCGCGTCGGCGTAGTCCGGACGTTTCAGGTAAGCATCAGCCAGCGTGGTGTAGTCCCATTCCGTTTTCATAGCAGATTCCTTGGATAAATTTTATTGAATAAATCATCGGCCAGATGCTGGCCGGAACGCAGCGGATCGAACTCGGCTACCCAGTCCGCTGCTTGTGGTTCATCAATGGCCAGATCGAGTCCGGCGACATTGTGCAATTCACCCGCGTGGTAACGACGGTAGATACCCTTGGGATCGCGGCGACTCAGCTCCTCCACCGGGACTTTCAGGTACACCTCGAAATACCCCGGCTGATGGGCGCGGTTCCACTTATGAACTTCATGAAACAGTGAAATCGTCGCGATCACGACGGTGTGCCCTTGTGCGGCAATCATTCGGCACAGGTGGGCGTATTGCATCGCCAGCGCCAGCCGACCTTCACGGCCATGATTTTGCGAGTTGGCTGCGGTTGCGCCGAACACTTCGCGCAATTCATCGCCGTCCAGCAGCACAACCGATTGGCCGTTGCTGCGCAGTCTGGCCACGAGTTCACCGGCCAGCGTTGATTTGCCGGCTCCCGAGAGGCCTGTGATCCAGATTACCTGTGCGCCAAGATCGCGTTTCATATCGGTCTGATTTTTGTTTGGTGTGACTGTAACGGCAGGCTGAACCATTTAATGAGCTCAGCCTGCTCCAAGGGTAGTTTTACTCGCCCATTGCCCGTCCAAAAGAGTCGAGCCTGAGCTGGCTGAATCTCGACTCGTGGCGGTGCTCGATCAGGTCTTTGAACACATCCTGAGAGCGGGGCAATTGGCTGTACTGTGCTTCGTAGAACTTCTTGTAAATGTAGTGGCTGTGCTCGGCCGACAGCATGCTGAACCCCAACGCAATGTCTTTGAGGTCATTGCTGTTCTTGGCGATCGGCAGCAAGTTTTCCATCTGCTCGCGCCAGGCGTCGACTGTAGGGTTTTGTTCTGCAGTGAGTGGCACGTAGTAAATCGGTAATTTGCCGGTGTTGAGCATGAACGAAACACCACCCGTTGAAGCATCGGTAACGATGGTGTCGCACAACTGGTAAAAAGCCGAACTGCTTGTTCCCTGCTCGTCGATGGAGATCCAGTCGTGTTGAGAAAGTTGCTGGCACAAGTCTTTCACACTGGGGTGTGCGAGATCAGCCATGTACGGACGCAATATAAACTTCGCGTGGGGAATAGTGTCTTTTATCGAGTTAATGACGGTTTGCAGGTTTTCATACAGCGACGCGCCACTTGGGCAAATTCCAAGTTGAGTAGGCAAGAGTCCGACAACATATTGCTCAGAGGTTTTATCTGCAGGGCGAGCGGATTCGAAGAACTCCGGGATTTTCAGCGGCAACGTTGGCACTACACTGATCGGGCGAAGATCCGAGCGCAGTGCAATTCCGTCGGTTATCAGGGCCTTCAGGGCTTTCCTGTCGTGTCTGTAAAGTTGCAGCCCTGTTTTAAGCAAGTCAAATCCTGACTGCGAAGAGCAAATAATCGCGTCCCAGTAGGAAGTCAGTTCTGAATAGTAGTATTTGTCCTGGGTCGGCATCCCGACGTTGCCATGGCTGATGAAGATGCCGAAGTTTGAATCGTCAAGTACACGGCCAATCCAGGCGTCATTGGAAAGTACAACTTGCGATTGCAAGTTTGAAATGTATTCCACGTCCACTTGTTGCACAGGGTGGTTGAGAAAATCTTCAGTCTGTTCTCTGCTCAGGCCGGTTTTGTCTGTTTGAAGAACAATGCAGTTATACGTGTTCCGCAGTGAGTTGAGCGCAGGCAACAAATACTCAAGATATGTTTTGCCACCTTGCGCAACGTTGCTGATCAAAAAAATATCTTTCATGGTGAGTGATTACTTCTAAAGTTTTATAGAGAAAATAAATCAAGTCAAGCGGACGCGGGATGGTCTGATATTGGCGACTGCACTCATGCGGATGTTTATTTTTTGAACTGCTGCGTCCGGTGGGCAAAAGAAATCTTATCCATGATGAGTACCGCCTCGATATATGCTGTGTGAAAAGTCGATGCTTAATTAAAAACGCAAATTTTATACAGAATGTTGCCGTTATATCACATAACGTCTGCGCACTATCAGTGTGCGAAATTTTTATTTGCGCAGGCTTGCGCCGCTTGAGAGTGGCGCGTTGCGTCATCCTTCATTGGGTTGCCGGCCGATACTGCAATGCCTCGGCCAGATGCTCACGAGTGATCATGTCAAGTTGCTCGAGGTCCGCCAGTGTTCGCGCAACCTTGAGCAAACGGTGGGCCGAGCGTAGCGACAGGGTTAGTCGCTCGCATGCCGACTCGAGCCAGGTTTCATCGACTGTGGATAACTTGCAGTGCTTCTTCAATCCCGGCAAATCGAGAAAGGCGTTAGCGCAGCCCTGGCGTTTCTGCTGGCGCTCTCGGGCGTCGGCCACCAGTGCCGCCGCGCTGGCGCTGTCGTCTCCCGGTTTCACTGCCGGGTTCAACGCCGTCGCCTCGCGCGCCACTGTCAGGTGCAGATCGATCCGGTCGAGCAGCGGGCCTGACAGCTTGTTGCGGTAGCGCTGCACCATGTCGGGTGTGCATGAACAGCGTCCAGTTGGCTCGCCAAGATATCCACAGGGGCATGGATTCATTGCGGCCACCAGTTGGAACCTTGCGGGAAAACGCACCCGTTCCTTGGCCCGGGAAATCACGATCCACCCGGACTCAAGCGGCTCGCGCAGAACTTCCAGTACCTTGCGATCAAATTCCGGCAGCTCATCGAGAAACAGCACGCCGTGATGGGCGAGGGTGATTTCGCCCGGTTGCGGTTTTGAACTGCCGCCGACCAGTGCCGGGCCGGACGCCGAGTGATGTGGTTGGCGAAATGGACGCTGCGGCCAGTGGGTCAGCGGCGCGCCACTGGCGACTGACTGGATCGCCGCCACCTCCAGCGCTTCGCTCTCGGCCAACGGCGGCAGCAACCCCGGTAACCGACTCGCCAACAACGTCTTGCCGGTGCCCGGTGGCCCGCTGAACAGCAAGTTGTGCGCCCCGGCTGCCGCAATCAGCAGCGCGCGTTTGGCGGCTAACTGACCCTGCACCTCACTCAGATCGGGATAGGGTTTGCTGGCATGCATCAGCCCGTCCGAGACATAGGGCTCCACCGGCGTATGCCCATTGAAATGCGCCACCGCCTCGAGCAGATGATCCACCGCAATCACCTTCAATCCCGACGCCAGACACGCCTCCTCGGCATTCGCCCGCGGCACCACCAGCGTGCGCCCGGCCTTGCGCGCCGCCAGCGCGGCCGGCAACACCCCGCGCACGGCTCGCACCGCGCCGGACAACGCCAGTTCACCCAGACACTCCACATCATCAAGCGTCAACGTCGGCACCTGCACACTTGCCGACAGAATCCCCAGCGCAATCGCCAGATCAAATCGCCCGCCATCCTTGGGCAGATCCGCCGGCGCCAGATTCAGCGTGATGCGCCGCGCCGGAAACTGCAGCCCGGAATTGATGATCGCGCTGCGCACCCGATCCTTGCTCTCCTTCACCGCGGCCTCGGGCAAGCCGACCATGGTCAGCGAGGGCAGACCGTTGGCCAGATGGACTTCGACGGTGACGGCGGGAGCATCCACACCAATCTGGGCGCGGCTGTGGACGATGGCGAGGGACATGGTCGTTCCTTGATGTGAATCGGGGGCCGCTTCCTGCGGGTTTTTGAAGGGTAGTCGAGCGGAGTTGCTGTGCTTGAATAGAGGTTTACAAGACGTATCAAGACCCGATGGGCTGTCACTGCTTGCCTGAATTGGAGCGTTGACTCTCGATCGGCATTGACGGATCCTCCCGTTCGAGGACTGCAACTGCGCATTCGTCGGGACTGGGCACCAGTAAAAGCTCCCCCGCATTTTTGGCAGCAGAGAAAGCTGGTTTCTCTGAAGTAGTGACGACGGGCCAGCTCGTCGGATTCTGAACCCAAGGTCGCAAGGCCGGGAGCTAAAGAATCGCTGCGACTACTCCTCCAAACACAAAAAAGGCGTCCTATGGACGCCTTTTTGTTTTTTGACTCAGGATCTTCTACCGGCCAGCGGACCGCTTGGCTCAAGCTCTGGCCCAGATGTAACAGCAACTTCAATAAATCGCCGTTGGTTGGCTGACATATCCCCAGCCAACCGGAGTGCTTCGAGGTGTAATTCAACAATCTGAAGAAGCTTTGCCTTTCGCTTTTTTGGGCTCATACGCACCTCGTGCGATTGGGTTGTTGATTTCGATGTTATTGACCGTTCACAGAAATGACAAGCCGGTTGGTGTGGTCGAATTCGAACCCCAGTTTCCGGTAGTAAAAAACAACATTTGGATCAAGATCCTGAATCTGGATTTCTCTGCATCCTAGCGCTCGCGCATAGTGATCTGCGACAAGCAGAGCAATCGGCGCGATCCTGCCGCGAAGTGGGTGCGCCCTGTCCGGATGCCCTTCCAACAGAACAATCTTTAAGCAGATAGAGCTTGCGCGCGGGGTCGCATAGCACATGCCGTAAAGAACCTGTTTGTACCATATCGCCAAATCCAGACCTTTCGCATCTTTACTTTTCCAGCCTGCAACATCATCCCAAGGGAAAATTGTTGGCCCCTCCCAAAGGAAGTATTGCTTTATCGCTGCTGGAGTAATTGGCTCAAACCTGACCGCCGCTGCATCAATATTTGGGATTCTCGGAGCAATGTCCTTGAGGAAGAATTTGTAGGCGATCTTTCGCGAGTTTGATCTGAAAGTCTGGTTACGAAGATCCGTTGCTTTGCCTTTTCTTCTCATCGTTTTCATCTGTCTGGATCTGGTCGCAGAAGATAACGAAAGGAGAGGGAGTGGCGAAATCAGGCGTGGGAGACGGCTTCTGTAGGAAGGTACTTATGTAAGCGAAGGATTGCGGAGTGGCACACTGAATATTATTACAAACAAATGGTCACTTCAGTGACGAGCCTGAAATGACTATGACTCAGCTTGCTGATTTGGCAATCCGGCCTTCAGATCTACTGCCGGGCTTTCCTCCACCATGAACTCGCTGCGGGGCGTTGCACATGTTCCTCCGCCATCATCTGCGGCACATCCTGCAACCGTATCCACGGCTGGTTATTCCAGTGCAGCAAACTCAGCGACATGTCCGGCCAGTTGAGCAAGCTGAGGTGTCGGCGTTCGGTTGTGGTTGGTTGTTGTGCGTCGCGCAGGCCGTGGAGGCGGAGTTTGTGGCGGATGAGAAGCGGGAAGGTCGTTCCGACCTTCAATCGCGGGCAAGCCCGCTCCCACAGGGACCGCATTTACAAAGAAAGCGGGGTGTTACTCGGCTGGCGGCGTCAGCCTGGCTTCCATCTCGGCCACTTTGGCTTCGAGGCTTTCCAGTCGAGCGCGGGTGCGCGCCAAAACCACCATCTGGCTATCAAACTCTTCCCGGCTCACCAGATCGAGTTTGCTGAATGCACTCTGCAGCAGCATCTTGAACTGGCTTTCGATTTCGGCTTTCGGCAGCGGGGTGTCGCCGTTGAACAGGCGGGAGGCGGTGCCGCTCAGGGCGTCGAGGAAGTCTTTGGGCGCGAGCATGGGAAATGTCCTGAAAACAATGGCCGGCAGTGTATCACGCAGTGTCTATAGTCAATCGCGCAGGCACGGATGCACGCTTTTCGCGCAAGCGGCCGGGCGTCGACGCACCGTTGTTGTGCGTATCCGCTCGGCGGATTTCGTGAAGGCGCCTGCGGCAGCGGCCAAGGGATTGAATTCAGAGGTATTTGGCGAGATGGCAAGCTTTCTGCTTAGTCACCTTCGACCCATGCACTGATGCAGTCGCTGTGACGAATGCAGTGCGGCAGACGGAGCGGGGAGTTTCGTCTGGAGCGGTTAGCTGGCGGCGACATCCAAGCGTTACAAAGCCAGGCACTGCGCTTAGACTTGAGTCGGGTTTGTTTTCCTGGGGCAAGTCCACCAATTCGGGAGAGAGTTTTCATGAAGCTAGTCACTGCCATCATCAAGCCGTTCAAGTTGGACGACGTGCGCGAGTCGCTGTCCGAGATCGGCGTGCAGGGCATTACCGTTACTGAAGTCAAAGGCTTCGGACGGCAGAAGGGTCACACCGAGCTGTATCGCGGCGCGGAATATGTGGTCGATTTTCTGCCCAAGGTGAAAATCGACGTTGCAATTGACGACAAGGATCTGGACCGCGTTATCGAGGCGATAACCAAGGCGGCCAACACCGGCAAGATCGGTGACGGCAAGATCTTCGTGGTGAATCTGGAACAGGCGATTCGCATCCGTACCGGCGAAACCGATACCGACGCAATTTAAGCCGCCACAAACCCCAACGCCCCAGGAGAAAACAATATGACTCTGCGTAAATTCGCAGGGCTTGGAGCCCTGTTGTCTATCGTAATGCCCGGCCTGGCCATGGCGGCAGACGAAGTGGCAGCTCCAGTCCTGAACTCCGGCGACACCGCCTGGATGCTTACCGCTACTGCCCTCGTGCTGTTCATGACGATTCCAGGCCTCGCGCTGTTCTACGGCGGCATGGTTCGTTCGAAAAACATTCTTTCCGTGATGATGCAGTGCTTCGCCATTACCGGTCTGATCAGCGTCCTGTGGGTCATTTATGGCTACAGCATCGCGTTCGACACCACCGGCATGGAGCAGGGCGTCGTCAACTTCAACTCCTTCGTCGGCGGCTTTGGCAAGGCGTTCCTTGCCGGCGTTACCCCGGCGAGCATTACCGGTCCTGCGGCGCTATTCCCCGAGGCGGTCTTCATCACCTTTCAGATGACCTTTGCGATCATCACCCCGGCGCTGATCGTCGGTGCGTTTGCCGAGCGGATGAAGTTTTCGGCGATGCTGATCTTCATGGCCATCTGGTTCACCCTGGTGTATGCGCCGATTGCGCACATGGTCTGGGCCGGCAATGGTGGCCTGATGTGGGACTGGGGCGTGCTCGATTTCGCGGGCGGCACTGTGGTCCATATCAACGCCGGTATCGCGGGCCTGGTTGCCTGTCTGGTGCTGGGCAAGCGTAAAGGCTTCCCGACCACCCCGATGGCTCCGCACAATCTTGGTTACACCCTGATGGGCGCCGCCATGCTCTGGGTTGGCTGGTTCGGCTTCAACGCAGGCTCCGCTGTGGCTGCCAACGGCACCGCCGGCATGGCGATGCTGGTGACTCAGATTGCGACCGCCGCTGCGGCACTGGGCTGGATGTTTGCCGAGTGGGTCACTCACGGCAAGCCGAGCGCACTGGGCATTGCCTCGGGTGTGGTTGCCGGTCTGGTGGCGATTACTCCGGCTGCCGGCACCGTGGGCCCGATGGGCGCACTGGTCATCGGTCTGGCGGCGGGCGTGGTGTGCTTCTTCTGCGCCACCACCCTGAAACGCAAAATGGGTTATGACGATTCCCTCGACGCCTTCGGCGTGCACGGCATCGGCGGTATTCTCGGTGCGATCCTCACTGGCGTGTTCGCTGCACCGGCGCTGGGCGGCTTCGGCACCGTCACCGATATCGGTGCGCAAGTCTGGATTCAAATCAAAGGCGTGGGCTTCACGGTGATCTACACCGCGATCGTCACCTTTATCATCCTCAAGGTGCTGGACGCCGTCATGGGTCTGCGTGTGACCGAGGAAGAAGAAGCGGTGGGCCTCGATCTGGCTCAACACAACGAACGCGGCTACAACCTGTAAGACGCGCAGCAAAAAAACTTGCCCGGTTCGCCGGGCATTTTTTTGCGCGCAATTTGTCATCAACTGACAGGCTGAAAGGATTTTTCGTACTGCTTTAGTCGTGTTTACGACGACGGTTTTTCTACGGCGAAAGGCTTACGCAATGGCAGGAATATTAGGGACTTTGTTTTTTCCCAGAGCGCGCTAGAATGCGCCCCGAACGTGCGGAGAACTGTATGTGGCAACAGACTCTGATTACCCTGCGGGCAAGGCCTCGGGGCTTTCATCTGGTAACGGACGAGTTGATCGAAGGCCTGCCTGAACTCAAGGCGTGCCGGGTCGGTCTGTTGCATTTGTGGCTACAGCACACCTCGGCCTCGTTGACCATCAACGAGAACGCCGACCCGGCGGTACGTCGCGACTTCGAACGATTTTTCAATCGTCTGATCCCACAAGGTACAGACGGCTACGAGCATAACGACGAAGGCCTGGACGACCTCCCGGCGCACTTCAAAGCCAGCGTGCTTGGCTGTCAGTTGAGTCTGCCGATATCGGCAGGGCGGCTGGCACTGGGAACCTGGCAAGGCGTTTATCTGGGCGAGCACCGAGATCATGGCGGTGCGCGTAAAGTCCTTGCCACCGTTTACGGTGAACAGGCATAGCCGCTGGTCTGCAGTGGCGAACGATTTTTTCCGGCAACTTTCGACAGTTGTCAAAGCTGGTCTATAACTAATCTGCTTTTCGCAAGTCATGAGGTAGAACATGAGCGACGATGATCTGGAAACCGACGACCTCGAAGTAGGCGACGAAGACGAGGCCGACGAAGGCCTGGAAGCGGCAGCGGAAGACGTTGCCGATGACGACGGTGGCGATACGCCGGTCCCGGTTGCCAAAGGCAAAGCCAAGGCTGCGGTATCAGTCGATGAGTTGCCGAGCGTTGAAGCCAAGAACAAAGAGCGCGACGCCCTGGCCAAGGCCATGGAAGAGTTCCTGTCGCGTGGCGGAAAAGTGCAGGAAGTGGAGGCCAATGTGGTCGCCGATCCGCCGAAGAAGCCGGACAACAAATACGGCAGCCGCCCTATCTGAGGCGTGCCGCTTGCTTGCTGAGAGAGCCCGCCGCTGTTGCGGGCTTTTTCATGGGCGAAAGAAAAATGTGAATGCATAGCGATCCTGTGGGAGCTGGCTTGCCAGCGATGAGGTTTGCACATTCAACATCAATGTTGTCTGACAGGCCGCCATCGCTGGCAAGCCAGCTCCCACAGGGAATGATGTAAATTCAGGGTCAGTGTTGGGCATTCCAGCGGGCGAGGACGGCTGGCAGTTCGGTCAGGCTGCGGATCTCGGCATCCGGCAGGCGCTCGGCTTCCCAGACTTTGCCCGCCGGGTTGAACCACACCGCGCGCAATCCCGCCTGCTGCGCTCCGGCTATGTCATCGCCGGGATGATCGCCGATATGCACCGCCGCCTCGGCGTTCACGCCGCCACGCTGCAAGGCTTCGTGGAACAGCCGCGCATCCGGTTTGGCGATGCCGATGTCTTCGGCGCACAGGGCAAATTTGAAGTAATCGGCCAGGCCCAAACGGCGCACATCGGCATTGCCGTTGGTGACCACGCCGAGGGCGTAGTGATTGGCCAGCGCTTCGAGGGTTGGCACTACCTCGGGGAATACCTCGATCTGATGCCGCGCATGCAGGAACACTTCAAAACTTTTGTCAGCCAGATCCGACGATTCGTCATGACCATAGCCGGCGTCTTCCAGCGCATGGAACAGCACTTTGCGGCGCAACGCGCTGATGCGGTGCTTGAGGCTCGGATCGCTGGCCAGCACGCGCTCGCGGATCGCCCACAGATGTTCCACCGGCACTGCGCCGAGATTCGGCGCGTGTTCGCTCAACCATTCACGCAAAACCGCTTCAGCACTGACGATCACCGGCGCGGTATCCCACAGGGTGTCGTCGAGGTCGAAGGTGATCAACTGGATGCTCATGAATCATCGCCTTTGCTGCGTTTGGCCCGTGGGTGGGCGCTGTCGTAGACCGCCGCCAGGTGCTGGAAGTCCAGGTGGGTGTAGATCTGGGTGGTCTTGATGTCCGAGTGCCCGAGCAATTCCTGCACCGCGCGCAGGTCCTGCGAGGACTCCAGCAAGTGACTGGCGAAGGAGTGCCGCAGCATGTGCGGGTGCAGGTTCTGCCCCAGTTCACGCTCGCCGGCGAGTTTGACCCGCACCTGAATCGCACGCGGGCCGAGACGCCGACCTTGCTGGCTGACAAACACTGCGTCGTCCGCCGGGTTGGCCATGGCGCGCAGCGGCAGCCAGTGTTCCAGTGCTTCGCGGGCCTTTTTGCCGACCGGCAGCAGGCGCGTCTTGCTGCCTTTGCCGAGCACCTGAACCATGCCGTCGGCCAGATCCAGCTGATCAAGATTAAGCCCGGTCAGCTCCGAAAGACGCAGCCCGGAGGAGTAGAACAACTCGAGAATCGCCTGATCGCGACGTGCGAGAAAATCATCCTCGACCGCGCCTTCCAGCAGTTGCAGCGCACGGTCGGCATCGAGGGTTTTCGGCAGTCGGCGTTCACCTTTGGGCGGCGCCAGGCCGGTTGCCGGGTCGTGATCGCAAAGCCCTTCACGGTTCAGATAGTGATAGAGGCCACGGACTGCCGAGAGCAGCCGCGCAAGGCTGCGCGAGGATTGGCCTTGCCCGTGCAGACGGGCGATCAGGCTGCGCAGGCGCTGGATGTCCAGCGCCTGCCAACTGCCGACGTTCTGTTTGACGCACCAACCGAGGACTTTATCCAGATCGCGGCGATAGGCCGACAGCGTATGTGGCGACACCTGTCGCTCGCTGCGCAGGTGTTCGCAGTAAGCGTCCAGTTGCCGTTGCATGCTCAGCGTACCGAGCGCAGCGAGCTGTTGACCCGTGGCAGCACGCGGCCCATGACTTCGGCGATATAGCTGAGGAACAGCGTGCCGACCGAACTCTTGTAATGCCGCGGATCGCGACTGGCGATCGCCAGAATCCCGTGAATGCCTTGGTTGCTCACGGCGACCACGGCGGTGGAACCGATCTGCGTGCGCTGTTCTTCGCCGAACAGGAAGTCCAGCTCATGTTCGCGCAAGACACCGCTGACGCTTTTGCCTTCGGTGAGCAGACCGCCGATGGCAACTTGTGCGTCGGCGTGGGTCTCCCAGCGGCCGACCGGCGCGGGATTGTCACCGAGCAGAATCAGGCTGACGAAGGGCACCTGAAAGTCCTGGCGCAGACTGTCTTCAACGCCGATCACCACGTCTTCCAGAGTGGCGGCGTCCATCAGTGTAAGGATCAGGCGACGGGTCTTGTCGAACAGGCGATCGTTGTCGCGCGCGACATCCATCAGATGCGAGAGGCGGTGACGCATCTCGATGTTGCGGTCGCGCAGGATGCTCATCTGGCGTTCGACCAGCGAGATGGTGTCACCGCGCTGATGGGGAATGCGCATGGCAGGAAGCAGTTCTTCGTGCTCGATGAAGAAGTCCGGATGAGCCTCCAGGTATGCGGCAACCGCTGCCGCCTCCAGGTTCTCGGACGCTGATTCGTCGGACTCTCGGGCGGGTACCTGGGGCTTATCGGTCATGGCTTCTGCTCACTCAAAGACGCACTTGTCCTTCATATACTCGCACTGCCGGGCCGGTCATCATCACCGGTTGGCCGGGGCCTGCCCATTCAATGGACAAGCGCCCGCCCGGCAGGTCGATCAATAGCGGCGAATCCATCCACCCCTGGCTGATTGCAGCGACAGCCGCCGCGCAAGCGCCGGTCCCGCAGGCCTGAGTTTCCCCGGCCCCGCGTTCCCAGACGCGCAATTGTGCGCGGTTGCGGTCGATGACTTGCAGAAAACCGACATTGACCCGTGCCGGGAAGCGCGGGTGATGTTCGATTTTCGGCCCCAATTCATGCACGGGTGCGCTGTTGATGTCCTGCACGCGCAGCACGGCGTGCGGGTTGCCCATCGACACGGCGGCGAGTTCGACGCGGGTGCCGTCGACATCGACCTGATAGCTCAGGGCCTGCTCGGGTGCCTGGAACGGAATATCCGCCGGCACCAGACGCGGAGCGCCCATGTTCACGCCGATCTGGCCGTCGTTACGCACGTCGAGTTCGATGATGCCGCCCTTGGTCTCGACGCGGATCTGCCGTTTGGCGGTCAGACGCTTGTCGAGCACGAAGCGTGCGAAGCAGCGCGCACCGTTGCCGCACTGTTCCACTTCGGAACCGTCGGAGTTGAAGATCCGATAGCGGAAATCCACTTCCGGATTGCTCGGCGCTTCGACGATCAGCAACTGGTCGAAACCGATACCGGTGTGCCGGTCGCCCCATTGTTTGGCGTGTTTGGGCTGAATGTGCGCGTGCTGGCTGACCAGGTCGAGGACCATGAAGTCATTGCCCAAGCCGTGCATTTTAGTAAAACGCAGCAGCATGGGTTACTCCGGCAGCAGGCTTTCGCCGGCAAACAGCTCGGCCACGGTTTCGCGGCGACGCACTTCAAAAGCCTGATCGCCATCCACCAGCACCTCGGCCGCACGGCCACGAGTGTTGTAGTTGGAGCTCATGACAAAACCGTAGGCACCGGCCGAATGCACCGCCAGCAGGTCGCCTTCTTCCAGCGCCAGTTCACGATCCTTGGCGAGGAAGTCGCCGGTTTCGCAGATCGGGCCGACGATGTCGTAGCTGCGCGCAGTGGTGTCGCGCGGTTTGACCGCGGTGACGTCCATCCACGCCTGATACAGCGCCGGGCGGATCAGGTCGTTCATCGCCGCGTCGACGATGGCGAAATCCTTGTGCTCGGTGTGCTTGAGGTACTCGACCTGCGTCAGCAGCACGCCGGCGTTGGCGACGATGAAACGGCCCGGCTCGAATACCAGCGCCAGATCACGACCGTCGAGACGCTCGCGCACGGCTTTGATGTAGTCGGCAGCCAGTGGCGGCTCTTCATCGCGATAACGCACGCCCAAACCACCACCGAGATCGATGTGGCGCAGGTAGATGCCGCAATCGCTCAGACGATCAACCAGTGCCAGCAGGCGGTCGAGGGCATCGATGAATGGCGGCAACGAGGTCAGCTGCGAGCCGATGTGGCAGTCAACGCCAAGCACTTCCAGGTTCGGCAACTGCGCGGCACGCACGTACACGTCCTCGGCGTCGGCAATGGCGATGCCGAACTTGTTCTCTTTGAGACCGGTGGAAATGTACGGGTGGGTGCCGGCATCGACGTCCGGGTTGACGCGCAGCGAGATCGGCGCGCGCACGCCGAGTTCGGCGGCAACCACTTGCAGACGTTCCAGCTCATCGGTGGATTCGACGTTGAAGCAATGCACGCCGACTTCGAGGGCGCGACGCATGTCTTCGCGGGTCTTGCCGACACCGGAGAACACGATCTTGTCCGCGCTGCCGCCAGCGGCCAGAACACGTTCCAGCTCGCCACCGGAAACGATGTCAAAACCGGCGCCAATGCGCGCCAGGACGTTCAACACACCGAGGTTGGAGTTGGCCTTGACCGCAAAGCACACCAGATGCGGCATGCCGGCCAGCGCATCGGCGTAAGCCCGATACTGGGCTTCGATGTGCGCGCGGGAGTAGACGTAGGTCGGCGTGCCGAAGCGTTCGGCGATGGCCGACAGCGCCACACCTTCCGCGAACAGCTCCCCGCCACGGTAGTTAAAAGCGTCCATGGCGATCCCTTAGTAAACGTCGTGCTTGTGTGCTTTGGAGGCAGGTTGTTGTTGCGACGACTTGGCTTGCTCGGCCGGATCCTGAGTGTCATCCGGCAGGTACAGCGGGCCTTTTTGACCGCAGGCCGAAATTAAACAGGCAAAAGCGACGAGCGAAGCGAGCGCAGCAAGGGATGAGATCAGGCGCTTCATGGCGAAATCCTTGAAAATGCGTTAATTGCGCCGGAGTATACCGGCCACCCGGCAGCTTGCCTATGCGACCGGGCACCCGTCCGGCGGGGCTTGTCCGATGACCGGTCAGTAATGTGCAATCCGGGCTCGCGCAGGTTGTTATCCTTTGCAATCGGCTGGCAGCGTCCGTATCTTGCGGCGCTTGTGCCTGATCAGACATTTTTTGAGGTTGCCGCAATGAGTTTGTCCGAAGCCCGTTTCCACGATCTGGTCGATGCCACCCAGCAAACGCTGGAGGACATCTTTGATGACAGCGATCTGGACATCGATCTGGAAAGTTCGGCCGGTGTGCTGACCGTCAAGTTCGAAAACGGCAGCCAACTGATCTTCAGCCGCCAGGAACCGCTGCGTCAGCTGTGGCTGGCCGCTGTCTCCGGCGGTTTCCACTTCGACTACGACGAAGACAGCCAGCGCTGGATGTGTGACAAGAGCGACGAGCAACTGGGCGAAATGCTTGAGCGCATCGTCCAGCAGCAGGCCGGCGCCGAGTTCGACTTCGAAGGTCTGTGACAGCGTGACTGATAGCGCTCCAATCCGTCCGCCAAAGCCGCTCTACAGCAATGTCAGCGCGGCCGTGCCTTCGCCGTGCAGCGGTGTGTGTCGGCTGGACGAACAGAAAGTCTGCCTCGGCTGCTTCCGGCATGTCGAAGACATTCGTGAATGGCGCTCGGCGGATGATCGGCGGCGCAGAGTCATCTGTGAGCAGGCTGCCGTACGCAAATCCCAAGCTTGACTAGAACCTGTGGCGAGGGAGCTTGCTCCCGCTGGGGCGCGCAGCGCACCTGAAAATCTTGACGACTGCTGCGCAGCCGAGCGGGAGCAAGCTCCCTCGCCACAAAGGAATTTGGCGCCACAGGGTGTGACTTGTATATTTTTTGAGCTGTGATAGTGTCCGGGAACGCCTCAACCCATCGAGGCCTGGTGAAAACCCCGCCTTTTTTGGCGGGGTTTTTTGCTTTTTTGTGCAGAAGAAAGGAGTCTGCCCGGATCATGACCGCACCTTCCATCACCCTTACCCGTCTGGACGTGCAACGTCTGGAGCGCCTGATCGACAGCCTGGACGACTCGCTGCCGGGCGTTATTGCGCTGCAAACCGAACTCGACCGCGCCGACACCGTGGTCGGTCACGATGAAGTGCCCGCCGATGTCGTGACGATGAATTCCCGTGTGCATTGCCGCGAAGAAGGCAGTGGCAAGGACTATCACCTGACGTTGGTTTATCCCAAGGATGCCAATGCCGATGAAGGCAAGATTTCGATTCTGGCACCGGTCGGCAGCGCGCTGCTGGGCCTGAAAGTCGGCCAGCATATCGACTGGCCGGCGCCTGGCGGCAAGACCTTGAAGCTGACCTTGCTCGAAGTCGAATCGCAGCCGGCCAACGGCGGCGCCTTCACCGAGTAATCCCTCAGACCTGTTCGAGCGCCTCGTTCAGGGCGCGCTCCAGGTCGGCCTTGTAGCGCAGATACAGATTGCTTGAACTCTGCCCATCACCGAGCAGCCCCGACAAGTCGAGGTCGGTGATGTAGCAGCGATAGCGTTCGGTCTCACGGCGCTGGCCAACGATTTCCCGGGCGACCACGCTGAACAGCTGGTCGCCATATTCCAGCTCGCAGAATTCCCGCTGATTGCAATACAAAGTGACCTGCACCTCGCCCGGTGCGGCTTTGCCGACGATCGCCTGCACGTCGTAGAAGGCTTTGTTTGCCGGCATCTGCGGCGCTGGCCGCGGCTCGATCCGGCGTGCGCGGCCCGGGCCTGACGGCAATAGTTGGTAATACAAAGTGTCGAGACTGGCCGACGGGCTGGCGTCCATCGGCACCAACGCCTCGCGGCGATACTGGATCGATTGCAGGAAACGTTGCAGCGGCACCAGCAGACTTTGTTCGTCGTGATACGGCAAGTGTTGCTGCCACAGCGCATTGAATTCATCCAGCACGTACAGCTCCGCCTGCTGCTCGGTGACCCGGTAGAACACTTGAATGCACTCGGGCTGACCCATCGGCAGGATCAGTGCAAGGTCGTGATCCTCCAGCGCCTTTGAGTCCAGATGCAGCGGGCTGTAACGCGCCTGCTCTTCGCCGAGGTAATCCAGCAGCGCCGGCAGCGTGGCGAGGGCGACGTGGTTGACCTGGCCGGGTACCAATTCCAGGACGTGATAGTGCTGTTGCACCTGAATCAGGTAGCGGTGATTGAGTTCGCTGAGCAAAAGATTCTGCGCGGTGTCGACGATTTCCTCGACCCTGCGCGCGATGAATTGCGCACGGTTATGGCAGAAACAACGCACGCGCAGCGCCGGCTGATGCGGCCCGCGCGGCAGGTTGTTGAGGTAGTCGCGCACGCAATCAAGCAGCGCGTGCGGGCCGTCGAAGCGGTTGACCAGCACCTCGTTCCAGCTGTTGAGCGTGACCTGATCCAGCGTCAGTACGAGGTTTTCGCGCACTCCGGCGTAGCTCAGTGAGTCAGTGCGCTCGGTGGTCATCAGGATGTTCAGATCGCGGTGATGCTTGAGCGGATCGACGCCGACGTTCACCAGAATCAGTACTTCGCTTGGCACGGCGGCGCGCAACAACGATTCTTCGGCAACGGTGGGCAAGGGCAGGGCGATGCTCTGTTGCAGGCTGCCGAGCAGGTTGAACAGTTCGAACTCGCTCAAGTCGCTGGTGCCGGGATGCAGCGCCAGTCGCGTGCTGCTGTCGATCACGCCGTTGCGGTGGCACCAGGTCAGCAGCTTGAGCAAATCGCGGCTGCGCTTGATCGGCGCGAAGTGTTCCCACTCCAGCGCGGTCAGGCTGCCGTTGTACAGGCCCCACTGGGTTTGCCCCGGCTCCTTTTTATTGCGCGCTTGCACCAGCGTCAGGGTGTCTTCGGCCAGATCGGGAGCGATGCCCGGATTGATGAATTCGACTTTGTCGGCCTTGCGCTCGAACGCGGCGTACAAGCGCCGGCCGAGTACGTTGAGGTCGCGTTTGTTGATCAGGCTGACGGTTTGCTCGGTGCGGGCGAACTGGGTCAGGAAGCGGTAGCTGTAATTCAGCTCGTTAACCAGTGCCCGGCGTTCGGCAGCGACCTGGCGCACTTTCCACTGGCTACGACTATCGAGCAGCGCCAATTGCCGCTGATCCCAATGCCATTCATTAGCCAAGCGTTCCAGCAGCGAACGCTGCCAGCTCTGGGTGCGCGTGTTGCCGGTGAGCTTGCGGTTGACCTTGAGGTACAGCGCCCGGCGTACCAGCTCCAGGCGTTCCGGTTCGTTGCGCGCGGTGAGGTATTCCTCGATGCGGCGGTACACCACCATGTACGGGTCCAGCTCATCCAGATCCAGCTGATTGGCGAACACCGCTTGCTTGAAACGCAGGCTCAGGCACTGCACTTGCGGGTGTTCGCTGGCGTAGACCTCGGTCAGCAGCAGCTTGAGCACCGACTTGTACGGCGACTCGATGCCCTTGAACAACTGCCACAAGCCGGCGCCGATGAACTCGCCCGGCGGGATGTGCGCAAGGTGGCCAAGGTCGAGGGTTTCGTCGTTGCGGATGAAGCGCTTGGAAATCAGCGTATGCGTGTATTGCGCGTAAGTACTTTCTTCGTAGACCGGCACCAGCCACCAGATCGGCGTGCGCCCGGCCAGCCAGATCGCGGTGCGGTAGAACTCGTCCAGCAGCAGATAGTGCTGGGTGGTGCCGCAGTCTTCGGAACTGAGCTGGGTGTCACGCTCGCCTTTGACGAAGCGCTGCGGATCGATCAGGAAAAAATGCGCCTCGGCGCCCTGGCTCGCGGCCCAGACTTCGAGTAACTGGCATTTCTTGCGCAACTCGGCGAGTTCGCTCTCGCTGAGGTCGGGCGCGTGACAGACCCACACGTCCATGTCGCTTTGATCGGCCTGCGCCAGGGTGCCGAGGCTGCCCATCAGGAACAGGCCGTGAATCGGTCGCGGCGGATTGCTGCCATGCCTCGGCTTGTAAGAGAAGGAACGGGTCAGGCGTTGAGCCTCGGCAAGCACGTCGGCGTCCGGCTCATAGTTCGACAGTCCGGCCGGCGTGCTGCCGGAGACATAACCAGGCAACAGCGGATGATTGACGTGAAAGAACAGCGGCAGCAGCGTCAGCACACTTTGCTGGCGGGTCGACAAACCCTCTTGCGCCCGGCTCAGACGACCGTCGTTGAGTTTGAGAAAACGTGCACGCAGTTGGCTGAGAACCTTGCGGTCGATGCCTTCGTCCAGATCAGGGCGGATTTCATGGGTGCGGGTCATGTCGGCTCAAACCGGCTCGCGAGGCGCGGATGCAGAAGGTCACGGAATGCGGGGGAGTTTAGCGCTTGAGCGGGTGGACGTTTAAGCTGAATTTGTTTTTTGACGCCAGATTTGCATCGCGCGGCGACAGCGGGCGATCAAGTTGGCCCGCGGAAATCCCGTGGCAGGAGTTTCCGTGGGCAAGACAGGTGATTCAGGCTGTTTCTTGCTCTTTCAGGATGGTCAGCACGATTTGCACATTTTGCGCAGCGTCGCGACCCAGGCTGGTCAGATAGCCGCCATCAGGCTGGTCGGTCAGTTCTTTATCGAAGAGACGTTGGGCGGCGGCAATGTGTTTCGGGGCAGCGGTCTGATGAATTTTCAAACCTTCCTGGGAACTGTCCAGGGGAAAGAGTGAAAGGACTTCCAGTTCGGCAACCAACTCAGGGCTAAGCGACATAAGGACTCCAGACTTTCTAGGAATTGGAACGAAGCGCCCCTAAGGTGAACCCGCTTTTGCGGCATGTCCAGTGCCTGAACAAGGGTTTTCGCCTCGGAGTGCTTTTTGTGGCGAGGGAGCTTGCTCCCGCTGGGGCGCGTAGCGGCCCCCAAAAGCTTGACGACTGCTGCGCAGCCGAGCGGGAGCAAGCTCCCTCGCCACAGAGTCTAGTCTGGAAAAACGACTTCACTGTTTCTCTGGTGGCAACTCTGGCAGCTTACGCAGTGCGGCTTCGTACCATTCGGTATTGAACGCACGATCCTCATCGAGCATCGCGTCAATCTCAAACGCCAGCACATGCGCCATCAGATTAAGGATTTCTTCGCGCTCGACACCCACCAGCGTGAGCTTGTTGAACGTGGCTTTCGCCGCAGGCGGGTTATCGCTTTCGATCTGGTTCTCGATCGCTTCGATCAGCGTGCTCTCGGTGAACTCTTCTTCGTCGTTGTCGATGTCTGTCGGCTCGCTCATGGCAGGCTCCTCAAGGAAAGCGGCGAGTTTACCCGCATTCAAGCGCGTGATGCTGCTGGCAAGAATCCGCCGGGCGATCTATAAACAGGCACTGCCCACCCCGCACGGCCCGGAGGCTCTGTGATGCTCAAGCTCTACGGATTTTCTGTCAGCAATTACTACAACATGGTCAAACTGGCGCTTCTGGAGAAGGGCGTGCCGTTCGAAGAGGTCATGTTTTACCCGGCACAGACCGCCGAATCGTTGGCGATCAGCCCGCGCGGCAAAGTGCCGGTGCTGGGCACGGATCAGGGCGTGGTCAACGAAACCTCGGTGATCCTCGAATACATCGAGAGCAGTCAGACCGGCAAACCGCTGCTGCCCATCGAGCCGTACGAACGCGCGCAGGTGCTGGCGCTGGCCAAGGAAATCGAGCTGTACATCGAGCTGCCGGGCCGCGCGTGTTATGGCGAAGCGTTCTTCGGCATGGCTGTTCCCGACGCGATCAAAGAGAAAACCAAAGCCGAACTGCTCTTGGGCTTTGCGGCGCTGGGACGGCACGGCAAGTTCGCCCCGTATGTAGCGGGCGACAGTCTGAGCGTGGCGGATTTGTATTTTCTCTACAGCGTGCCGCTGGCCTGTGCGGTCGGGCAGAAGCTATTCGGTGTGGATTTGCTGGCAGAGATGCCGAAGGCCAAGGCGTTGCTGGAGCGGCTTGAGCAGAATCCGCACGTGCAGAAGATTGCGGCGGACAAGGATGCGGCGATGCCGGCGTTTTTGGCGATGATCGCCGCCAAAAAATGAGTTTTTTAGTGCTCTGAAGTCAGTCATCGCTGGCAAGCCAGCTCCCACAGGGTTTTGTGTTGAAACACTATTTGTGTGTTCAGCGCGAAATCTGTGGGAGCTGCGGTGCGACGATTCGACTTGCCAGCGATGCTTTTAGCGGCTGGCGAGCAGGGCCTTGCCGCGAACCACAGCTGCCTTGACCTGCGCCGGCGCAGTGCCGCCGATATGGTCACGGGCATTCACCGAGCCTTCCAGCGTCAGCACGGCAAACACATCCTGCTCGATCTGATCGCTGAACTTGCGCAGTTCTTCCAGGCTCATTTCCGCCAGATCCTTGCCGGTGTCCACGCCGTACTTCACGGCATGCCCAACGATTTCGTGGCAGTCACGGAACGGCAGGCCACGGCGCACCAGGTAGTCGGCCAGATCGGTCGCGGTAGAGAAACCGCGCAGCGCCGCTTCACGCATGATCGCGTGCTTGGGCTTGATCGCCGGGATCATGTCGGCAAATGCACGCAGCGAATCGCGCAGGGTGTCGGCGGCGTCGAACAGCGGCTCTTTGTCCTCCTGGTTGTCCTTGTTGTAGGCCAGCGGCTGGCCTTTCATCAGGGTCAGCAGGCCCATCAGCGCGCCGAATACGCGGCCGGTCTTGCCGCGAACCAGTTCCGGCACGTCGGGGTTTTTCTTTTGCGGCATGATCGAGCTGCCGGTGCAGAAACGGTCCGGCAGATCGATGAACTGGAACTGCGCACTGGTCCACAGCACCAGTTCTTCGGAGAAGCGCGACAGGTGCATCATCGCGATGCTCGCGGCCGAGCAGAACTCGATGGCGAAGTCACGATCGGACACGTTGTCCAGCGAATTGCCGCCAACTGCGTCGAAATTCAGCAGCTGGGCGGTGAATTCGCGATCAATCGGATACGTGGTGCCGGCCAGCGCGGCGCTGCCCAGCGGCATGCGGTTGGTGCGCTTGCGGCAGTCGACCAGACGCTCGTAGTCGCGGCTGAGCATTTCGAACCAGGCCAGCATGTGATGGCCGAAGGTCACTGGCTGCGCGGTCTGCAAGTGGGTAAAGCCGGGCATGATGCTGCCGGCCTCGCGCTCGGCTTGCTCCAGCAGGCCCTGTTGCAGGCGCGTGATCTCGGCCAGGATCAGGTCGATTTCGTCACGCAGCCACAGGCGAATGTCTGTGGCGACCTGGTCGTTCCGGCTGCGGCCGGTGTGCAGCTTCTTGCCGGTCACGCCGATGCGATCGGTCAGGCGCGCTTCGATGTTCATGTGCACGTCTTCGAGGTCGATGCGCCAGTCGAACTGGCCCGCCTCGATTTCGCCCTGAATGGTGTTCAGGCCGTCGATGATGCTGTCGCGCTCGGCATCGGTCAGCACGCCGACCTTGGCCAGCATGGTGGCGTGGGCGATCGAACCCATGATGTCGTGGCGATACAGGCGCTGGTCGAAAGTGACGGAGGCGGTGAAGCGGGCGACGAAGGCGTCGACGGGTTCACTGAAGCGGCCGCCCCAGGACTGATTGGTCTTGTCAGTGCTCATGAATTCGCTCGTATCGGCTTGAAAAAAGAAGGCGTGAAACGCTGGCGCGGATAATAACAGGGTTGCCAATCCTGTCGCTGACACTGGTCGATACGTTTTTTTCTCATCGGGTGATCCATAGTCGCCGCGTTGCGCAGCGGTTTTGCGCAAGGATATTTTCCGATTGAGCAATATCGGCCCGACGAACGTCTACAGTTGGACAGAAGGGTGGGCGTGCATGCGGATCGCGCAAAGCGCATGGCGCCGACTATAAGAAGAGAGAGGGGTGTGTGGATTGTCCATTGTCAGACCCTGTGAACCACGCAGAAAACAGCGGGCCTTGAGCAGTACGACCCGGGCATCGGCAAATATTGCTGGCCGACGTACGGCACTTTTTGGCGCTCGCGCTAGTCTTAGCGTGGATCGCGGTGACGGACGTCACTCCACTTGTCTACGCTATCCTTGTGCGAGACTCACGCAGGAATCCAGCGCAATATGAATGTCCTGATCGTTGATGACGAACCACTTGCCCGCGAGCGCCTTAGCCGAATGGTGGGCGAAATCGAAGGCTATACAGTCCTGGAGCCCAGCGCCACGAATGGCGAAGAGGCGTTGGCACTGATCGACAGCCACAAGCCGGATATCGTGTTGCTCGATATCCGCATGCCGGGCCTTGATGGCTTGCAAGTGGCTGCCCGCCTGTGCGAACGCGAAACCCCGCCTGCTGTGGTGTTTTGCACAGGTGCCGATGAATTTTCCGAGGAAGCCCTGCAGGCCAGCGCCGTAGGCTATCTGGTGAAACCCGTGCGAACCGAGCATCTGCATGAAGCCCTGAAAAAGGCTGAACGTCCGAATCGGGGCCAACTCTCGGCCCTGACCCGTCCCGCAGCCGAAAGCGGTACCGGCCCGCGCAGTCACATCAGCGCCCGCACCCGCAAAGGCATTGAACTGATCCCGCTGGATCAGGTGGTGTATTTCATTGCCGACCACAAATACGTGACCCTGCGTCACGAGGGCGGTGAAGTGTTGCTCGACGAGCCGCTCAAGGCCCTCGAGGACGAATTCGGCGAGCGCTTCGTGCGGATCCACCGCAACGCACTGGTCGCTCGCGATCGCATCGAACGCTTGCAACGCACGCCGCTGGGGCATTTTCAGCTTTTCCTCAAAGGCCTGAACGGTGATGCGTTGATCGTCAGCCGCCGGCATGTGGCTGGCGTGCGCAAGATGATGCAGGGGCTTTAACCGGGCAATTCAGGTTCGACCGTTCGCTCATTTACCAGGCATTGCAGGCCAGGGAGGCCACGCCGTTTCTGATTCAAGTCAAAGTGGATTTGACTGAGCTGTTATTATCCGCCGTATCTATTCAGTACGGATTGATCCATGTCCTCTCGCGAAATTCGCATCGCCACCCGCAAAAGTGCCTTGGCTCTCTGGCAGGCCGAATACGTCAAAGCCCGTCTCGAAGCGGCCCACCCGGGTTTGCTGGTAACACTGGTGCCCATGGTCAGTCGCGGCGACAAGCTGCTTGATTCGCCACTGTCGAAGATCGGCGGCAAGGGACTTTTCGTTAAAGAGCTGGAAACCGCGTTGCTCGAAAACGACGCCGACATCGCCGTGCACTCGATGAAAGACGTGCCGATGGATTTCCCCGAAGGGCTCGGTCTGTTCTGCATCTGCGAGCGCGAAGATCCGCGTGATGCGTTCGTCTCCAATACCTATTCGAGTCTTGATGCGCTGCCTGCCGGCGCCATTGTCGGCACCTCCAGCCTGCGGCGTCAGGCGCAGTTGCTGACCCGGCGTCCGGATCTGCAAATCCGCTTCCTGCGTGGCAACGTCAACACCCGTCTGGCCAAGCTTGATGCTGGCGAGTACGACGCGATCATCCTCGCAGCGGCCGGGTTGATTCGTCTCGGTTTCGAAGAGCGCATCACCTCGGCGATCAGCGTTGACGACAGTCTGCCGGCCGGTGGCCAAGGCGCGGTTGGCATCGAATGCCGCAGCGCTGACAGCGACATTCATGCCTTGCTCAGCCCCCTGCATCATGCCGACACCGCCGACCGCGTTACTGCCGAACGTGCTCTGAATAAACATTTGAATGGCGGCTGCCAAGTACCAATCGCCTGCTACGCCGTGCTTGAAGGCGATCAACTGTGGCTGCGTGGTCTGGTCGGTGAGCCGAGCGGCGGCAAGCTGCTCAGCGCTGAAGCTCGCGCGCCACGCGCCTCAGCGGAAACCCTCGGCGTGCAGGTTGCCGAAGACTTGCTCAGCCAGGGCGCTGCCGAGATTCTCAAAGCGGTGTACGGCGAGGCTGGTCACGAGTGACTGCCTGGCGCCTGTTGCTGACGCGCCCTGCAGACGACTGCGCGGCGCTGGCCGAGGTGCTGGCGGGCGAGGGGATTTTCGGCAGCTGTCTGCCGCTTCTGGAAATCGCCCCGCTGAAAGTCTCTGAGACAATGCGCCGGACATTCGCCGATCTGTCACGCTACAACGCAGTGATCGTGGTCAGCAAACCGGCTGCGCGCATTGCCGTGGATTTGCTTGGCGCAGCGCCTGCGGTAATGCCGTGGTTCAGCGTCGGCGCGGCGACCGCGCAGATTCTTCAGGCTCATGGGCTGGACGCGAGCTACCCCGCTGAGGGCGACGACAGTGAAGCACTGCTGCAATTGCCGCGTCTGCGCGAGGTCGTTGCGAAGCCCGGATCGCAAGTATTGATCCTGCGTGGCGAGGGCGGTCGCGAGTTGCTGGCCGAGCGCTTGCGTGAGCTTGGTGCTAGTGTCGACTATCTGGAATTGTATCGCCGTGACCTGCCGGCCTACCCGCCAGAAGAACTGTTGCGGCGCATCGCAGCGGAACGCCTGAACGGGCTGGTGGTCAGCAGTGGACAGGGTTTCGAGCACTTGCGCCAATTGGCCGGCGATGCCTGGCCGCAACTTGCGCAGGTGCCGCTGTTTGTTCCAAGCCCAAGAGTCGCCGAGCAGGCACGTGCCGCCGGGGCTCGAACAGTTGTGGATTGCCGCGGCGCGAGTGCCGCGGCTTTGCTGACGGCGTTACGGGAATATCCCGGCCCGTTTTCTAATGCAAAGGATGGATACGTGAGCGAAACAGCCCTGCCAAAAGATGACGCCAAGCCTGTGATTGAAGCCCGGGTCGAGCCGTCGCCAGACAAACTCTCCCCGGTCACGCCGGCCCGTCGAGGCAACGGACTGGCCATCGTCGCCTTGCTGCTCGGCGCCGCCGGGGTGGCCGTAGGTGGTTGGGGTGTCTGGCAAGTGCGGCACTTGCAAGCCAACACCGCGCAACAGTTGAACCAAGTGCAGGCGCTGAATGATCAGGCGCAGACCCTCAAACTCAACGAGCAACGGCTGACCGAGCGCCTCGCGCAATTGCCGGGCGCTGATGAACTCGCAGAGCGCCAGCGTCTGGTGGCGCAGCTGCAGGGCGATCAGCAGCGCCTCAATCAACGTCTGGAAACCGTTCTTGGCGCCAGCCGCAAGGATTGGCGTCTGGCCGAGGCCGAGCATTTGTTGCGTCTGGCCAGCCTGCGTCTTTCGGCCTTGCAGGACATCAGCAGCGCTCAGGCGCTGGTGCAGGGCGCCGACGAAATTCTGCGTGAGCAGAACGACCCTGGTTCGTTCGCTGCCCGCGAGCAAGTAGCCAAAACTCTGGTAGCGCTACGCAGCACCGAGCAGCCGGATCGCACCGGGTTGTTCCTGCGTCTGGGCGCGTTGCGTGATCAAGTGATCGACCTCACCGAGCTGGCGCCGGAGTACAAGGATTGCGGTGAATCGCTGCTGGGCCTGACTGCTGATGGTGATGGCGAAAGTCGTTGGGAACAGTGGTGGGACAAGGTTTCGCGCTATATCCGCATCGATTTCAACGCTGACAAGAACGTCCGTCCGCTACTGGCCGGACAGAGCCTGAGCCAGGTGCGTCTGGCGCTGAGTCTGGCACTCGAACAGGCGCAGTGGGCCGCACTCAATGGTCAGGCGCCGGTGTACACCCAGGCCATGGCCGAAGCGCGCGATGTGCTCAAGGGCAATTTCAATCCGGATAATGCGCAGAGCAAAGTCATGCTTGAGCAGGTTGCCGAGTTGAGCAAACAACCGGTGACGGTGGTCACGCCGGACCTCACCGCGACCCTGAGTGCCGTGCAAGGGTATCTGGAACGGCGCAACGTCAACGCTGAAGAATCGATCAAACCCTTCGCCAAACCTGCCGCCAACACCGCGCAGGAGGCCACGCCATGAAGCGCCTGTATGTGATCGTGTTTCTGGTGATTGCGGCGACGGCGGCGTTGGGCCTGGCGATTGCCGAGCATTCCGGTTACGTGCTGGTGGCCTACAAAAGCTTCCGTTATGAATCGAGCCTGTGGGCGACGCTGGCCTTCATCGCAGTGCTCTGGCTGCTGGTGTGGGGCATCAAGGCGCTGATCGAGTTGGTGATGGCCTCCGGCGGCGTGGTCAATCCATGGTCGCGGCGCAACCGCAGTCGGCGTGTGCAGGTTGCCATCGAACACGGTCAGCTGGATCTGGCCGAGGGCCGCTGGGCCAGCGCGCAGCGTCATTTGCATCGCGCCGCTGAAGCCGAGCGCCAACCCTTGCTGTATTACCTCGGCGCTGCCCGTGCGGCCAACGAGCAAGGCAACTACGAAGAAAGTGATCGCCTGCTCGAGCGTGCTCTTGAGCGACAGCCACAAGCTGAATTAGCGATTGCTCTGAGTCATGCCCAGTTGCAAACCGACCGCGGCGATACCGACGGCGCGCTGGTGACCTTGCAAGCCATGCACGAACGCCATCCGCATAACGCGCAGACCTTGCGCCAGTTACAGCGCTTGCATCAGCAGCGCGGCGATTGGTCGGCGGTGATTCGCCTGTTGCCTGAACTGCGTAAGGACAAAGTGTTGCCTCCGGCAGAGCTGACGGAGCTCGAGCGTCGCGCCTGGGGCAAAAATCTGTCGCTGGCAGCGCATCGTGAAGAGGACGGTACGGTCGGTTTGCAGTCGCTCAATCGCGCCTGGCAGCAATTGTCTTCTGCCCAGCGCCAAGAGCCACCGCTGGTGTTGGCTTACGCTGAAAAACTGCGGCAACTGGGTGCTCAGGTCGAAGCCGAAGAGGTTTTGCGACATGCGCTCAAACGCAAATACGACAGCCATCTGGCGCGGCTCTATGGGCTGGTGCGCGGCAGCGATCCGGCGCGTCAAGTGCAAACCGCCGAGGGTTGGCTCAAGGAGCATCCGGGTGATGCGAGTCTGCTGCTGACGCTGGGTCGTCTGTGCCTGCAAACCAGTTTGTGGGGCAAAGCGCGGGACTATCTGGAAAGCAGCCTGCGCGTGCAGCGCAACCCGGAAACCTGCGCGGAGCTGGCGCGATTGCTTGCTCAACTCGGCGACACCGAACGCAGCAACCTGCTGTTCCAGGAAGGGCTTGGATTGCTCGATGAACGCTTGCTGGCCGCACCATTGCCGGTGCCGGTGCGCGCCTGATCTGCTCGGGGGAGGCTGCTCCCCCGTTCACTTCCGTGACTGAATAGTTACCGTAAAAACAACTCCCGGGCAATTTCCTACAGAGGACTACACCGAATCCTCTCGTGCCTGTCGGGTTTTCCCTACACTTCTGGTGAAGTGTCGCCAGCGCCCCGCCTTGAAAGGCCAAGGCGCTTTCCTCTACCGTAACTGCCTGTCTCTAATGTTACGGATTAGCCATGTCGTTGGCCTGCTCACGCTCCCTGTTCTTTATGGCTTTCACTGTGGGGATTCTGGCCCTGGGAGCTTCCTATTACCTCGAATATGCGGTCGGACTGATACCGTGCAGCCTGTGTCTGGTGCAGCGCCTGTTCCTCAGTGTGCTCACCGTCAGCTGTGGGATGGCAGCGGTGCACGGGCCGCAGCGGTGCGGCCTGGCGCTGTACTGGCTCACCACTTTGGCCGCCGGGCTCGGCGGCATGACGGCGGCGTGGCGGCAGGTATTGTTGCAGGGCGACTCGATGCAACACCTGGTGCATTGCGTACCCGGCGCCGAGGAGATGTTCAGCAGTCTGCCGTGGGTATGTGCACTGATGCGCATGTTCAATGACACTGCTGATTGTGCGGAATTGTCCTGGACATTGTTTGACCTGAGCATCCCGGAGTGGAGTCTGTTGTTCTTCGTCGCTATGTCGATTCTGGCGGTTTACCAACTGCTGCGTCTGGTCTGGAGCGCTCTGCAGCGACCGCTCAGCGGCGAAGCGTCGCACCGGGAGCTGGTCGGGGATTAAACACTTGTATGAACTTTCTCTCCTGCGTACCTTGAAGCCATAGGCGTGCGGGCATAATCTGGCCCGCACGTGTCATTGGAATTATGTTGCTCGATGACGCTCTGCCTGGCCGACCCCCGCAAAGAGGGGCGCGGGTGTAGAGCAGCATGACCCACAAGGGAAGAGAGATCGCCATGCTCGAAAGTTGTCAGAATGCTCAGGAACGTTGGGGTGGAGTTCATCTGCTGATCGACCGCTGGCTCCAGGAGCGTGAGGAACTGATCGCTGCCTATGACAAGCTGGGCGCCAAGCCTCAATCGTTGTCCGAAGATCGCAAGCCGTTGCAGGAATTCTGCGGCGTGCTGGTCGACTACGTATCTGCCGGACACTTCGAAATCTACGAACAGTTGACTGGTGAAGCCAAGGCCTTCAACGACAAGCGTGGCCTGGAACTCGCCGAGACGATCTATCCGCGCATCGATGTCATCACAGAAAAGCTGCTGGCGTTCAACGATCTTTGCGATGAAGGCAAATGCGTTGTCGAGAAATTCAAGGAGTTGGGCGGGTTGCTCCACGAGCGTTTCGAACTCGAAGACTGCCTGATCGAAGTGCTGCATACCGCGCACAAGGAAGAGGATCCGGTTCAGGCTTGATCCCGATCTCGCAAGACACAAGAACGGTGCGCCCAAAAGCGCACCGTTTTTTATTGCCTGATCAGCTCGTCGCGCCGCGCAATTCGACTTCGAATATCAGCGGTGTGAAGGGTGCGATCAGGTCGCCAGCGCCGTCCGCGCCATAGGCTTGATCCGATGGAATCACCAGTCGCCACTTGGCGCCGACCGGCATGTCTTGCAACGCCGTACGCCATCCTGAGATCACGCTGTCGAGATTGAACCACTGCGGCTGCGTGTTCTGATCGAACACCGTGCCATCCGGCAAGCGACCGACGTACAGCACCTGCACTTTTCCATCAGGGCCAGCCTTGGTGCCGGTGCCCGGTGTCAGTTCGGTCATCAGGATGCCGTCGGCCAAAACCTTCACGCCAGGTTTGGCTTTTTCAGCCGTGAGAAAACGCCTCTCGTTTTCCACGGCGGCGTCGCTCGAAGGCTGCGTTGGATGCTCGGCATTCTGTGCTTCGTGCTCGGCCAGAATCTGCTCGATCCGCGCTTCGCTCAGCGCCAGTGGCTTGCCTTGATAGGCCTGTTGCAAACCTTCAACCAAAGCCTGCAACTGCAATTGCGGCACCTCTTGGCGCAGGCGTTCACCGAGGCTTGCGCCGAGGCTGTAGGCCAGATCGTGAGCATCATTTGCGCTGGTTTTTTCGTCAGCCTGAGCGAGCGAAAAAATCATGCAGAGGGATAAAAAAAGGTAGCGCGACATCGGCACTCTCCGTCCTGAATTGCGCTGGATTATGCCAGCGCAATCGTCTGCAACGGTGAACTGCTTTGGCCAATACGCAGAAGTTTTTCGCAGGCTTGCAACCGAGTGCTTTCGATACTGTCAACATGCCCTAGCGGCGGTAGCAGCAGAGGTCTAGTATGAGCCGCACTCACTTCAGCCAGGAGGTAAACCATGTCGGCCACCAAGAAGCCTGTAAATACTCCGTTGCACTTACTCCAACAACTCTCGGGCAGCCTGCTCGAGCATTTGGAAAACGCTTGCTCGCAAGCTTTGGCTGATGCTGAGAAGTTGCTCGCCAAACTTGAGAAGCAACGCGGCAAGGCGCAAGAAAAACTGCACAAGTCCCGTACCAAATTGCAGGACGCAGCTGCGGCCGGTAAAGCCAAGGCGCAGACCAAAGCCAAAGGCGCAGTGAAAGAACTCGAAGAGCTGCTGGATGCGCTGAAGGATCGTCAATCCGATACCCGCAGCTACATTCTGCAACTCAAACGCGATGCTCAGGAAAGCCTGAAACTGGCTCAGGGCGTTGGTCGTGTACAAGAGGCTGTGGGCAAGGCGTTGACCCTGCGTGCAGCCAAACCGGCAGCGGCACCTGCGAAGAAAGCTGCAGCCAAACCTGCCGCTGCCAAAGCACCCGCCAAAGCGGCGGCCAAGCCTGCTGCCAAAGCGCCGGTGAAAGTTGCTGCGAAACCTGCGGCGAAGAAACCTGCTGCGGCCAGCACCGCTAAACCGGCCGCTCGAACTGCCGCTGCCAAACCTGCCGCGAGCAAAGCTGCCGCCGCAAAACCGGCAGCAAAAACCACTGCTGCAAAAGCAGCGCCGGCGAAAACTGCCGCTAAGCCAGTTGCCAAAATCGCAGTTAAACCGGCAGCAAAACCTGCCGCGAAAACCGCCGCTGCAAAACCGGCAGCCAAGACTGCTGCCAAGCCAGCTGCAAAAGCAGCAGCTAAACCAGCGGCCAAACCTGCTGTGAAAGCTGCGGCCAAACCCGCTGCTAAACCAGCCGCTGCGGCCAAACCTGCTACCACCGCAGCCAAGCCGGTAGCCGCAAAACCGGCTGCCAAACCAGCCGCTAAAAAACCTGTCGCTGCCAAACCAGCAGCTACCAAACCGGCAACCCCGCCAGCGGCAAAACCTGCGACCCCGGCATCCCCGGCTCCGTCCGCAGCAGCTGCAACGCCAGCCACCACCTCGACTTCCGCGCCAGCCGCCGCGTCGAGCCCTGCCAGCAACTCGACCAGCGCTTCCTAAGCGCCAGTCGCCGCGGCGCGCAGCACTTGCAGCGCGTCGTGGTTCAGGTGGGTCGCGCTACCCGCCAGTGCCTCCAGCCACCCCCTCATGCCCGCCACATTTTGCGCCCAGCCCTGAGCCACACCTTCAAGTCGTGACAACAGCGCACGCTCGGCCTCCAGCTCCAATCCCTTGATCTGATCACGCATACCTTTGAGCACCGCATCAGTCTCGGCGAGGGTTTTCCAGTGCATGCGCAATTCGCGCAACGGCTGCACCACTTCGGTATCCCACGGTACGGTCAGCTCTTGAAGCTGGCGCACGCGTTGTTCATCGCAATTCACGCCGCGATGTTCCAACCACGCGCCGCACAGCAGCAGGCACACATTGGCACCCGCCGTCTGCAAGCGCAGGCAAGCGTCTTCCACGCCCGGACGGGCGTAGGTGGCAAGGGCAAAGCTCCACAGGTCAGAGGACATCGTGCTTCTCGCGCCAGTTGTGAGCGAAGCTGGTAGACTCCGCCGCCATTATGATCCGACTTCAGAACCTGACTTTACAGCGTGGCCCGCAACGTCTGCTAGAAGACGCCGAGCTGACCCTGCACGCCGGCCACAAAGCTGGCCTCATCGGTGCCAACGGCGCCGGCAAATCGAGCCTGTTCGCCTTGATTCGGGGTGAACTGCACCCAGACTCGGGTGATTGCTTCTTGCCGGCTGACTGGCGCATCGCCCACATGCGCCAGGAAATCGAGACGCTCGAGCGCCTTGCCGTCGACTATGTGCTCGATGGTGACCTGCGCCTGCGCGAGGTGCAACGTGACCTCGCTGCCGCCGAAGAGGCACACGACGGCACCGCTCTGGCGCGTCTGCATGTTGAACTCGACAGCGCTGACGGCTACACCGCCGATGCGCGTGCGCGCAAACTGCTCGCCGGTCTGGGATTCACCAACGAACAGATGGATCGTCAGGTAGGAGATTTCTCCGGTGGCTGGCGGATGCGTCTGAATCTGGCGCAGGCATTGATGTGCCCGTCCGATCTGTTGTTGCTCGATGAGCCGACCAACCACTTGGACCTCGACGCCATCATCTGGCTCGAAGACTGGCTGAAAAGTTACCCCGGCACCTTGCTGCTGATTTCCCACGACCGTGATTTCCTCGACGAAGTCGTCGATCACGTCGCGCATGTCGATCAGCGCAAGATCACTTTGTATCGTGGCGGCTACACCGCGTTCGAACGCGCCCGTGCCGAACGTCTGGCCCAGCAGCAACAGGCCTACGAGAAGCAGCAGGTGCAGCGCGCGCACATGGAAAGCTACATCGCCCGTTTCAAGGCGCAAGCGACCAAGGCCCGTCAGGCGCAGAGCCGGATCAAGGCCCTTGAGCGCATGGAAGAGCTGTCGGCGGCCCACGTCGATTCGCCGTTCGACTTCGTGTTCCGCGAATCGACCAAGATCTCCAGCACGCTAATCGATCTGTCCGATGCGAATCTGGGTTATGGCGACCGCACCGTGCTGGAGAAGGTCAAGCTGCAACTGACCCCCGGCGCGCGCATTGGTCTGCTCGGCCCGAACGGCGCGGGTAAGTCGACCCTGATCAAGAACCTCGCTGGCGAGCTGGAGCCCCTGTCCGGGCGCCTGACCCGTGGCGAGAACACCGTGGTTGGCTATTTCGCCCAGCATCAGCTCGACTCGCTGGACGCCAAGGCCAGCCCGCTGCTGCACTTGCAGCGTCTGGCGCCGACCGAGCGTGAGCAAGCGTTGCGCGACTTCCTCGGCGGTTTCGACTTCCGTGGCGCGCGGCTCGACGAGCCGGTGTTGAATTTCTCCGGTGGCGAAAAAGCCCGTTTGGCTTTGGCGTTGATCGCCTGGGAAAAGCCCAACTTGCTGCTGCTCGACGAACCGACCAACCACCTCGACCTGGAAATGCGCCTGGCGCTGACCATGGCGTTGCAGGAATTCAGCGGCGCGGTTCTGGTGGTTTCCCACGATCGGCACTTGCTCAAGAGCACTACCGACAACTTCTATCTGGTCGCGGACGGCAAGGTCGAAGAGTTCGATGGTGATCTCGAAGACTACGCGCGGTGGCTGGTGGAATACCGCCAACGCAACGCCCCGGTCAGTAATAACCCGGTGAACCCGGACAAGACTGACAAGAAAGCCCAGCGTCAGGCTGCCGCCGCGTTGCGTCAGCAACTGGCGCCGCACAAGCGCGAGGCCGACAAGCTCGAGGCTGAGCTGGGCAAGCTGCACGAGAAACTGGCGAAGATCGATGCCAGCCTCGGCGACAGCGACATCTATGAGCCGGCGCGCAAGAACGAATTGCGCGACCTGCTGGCCGAACAGGCCAAGTTGAAAGTTCGCGAAGCCGAGCTTGAAGAGTCTTGGATGGAAGCACTGGAAACCCTGGAAAGCATGCAGGCGGAGCTGGAGGCGCTGTCCTGATGGATGCGTTCAAGCTGCCGCTGCCGGCGATGTGGGCCGAGCCAATCTGGCTCGGCGTGCAAATCCTGCTGATCCTGCTGGCCGGCTACGTGGCGCAACGCTGTGTTGCCAGAGGCCTGACGCGTTTGGGCGAACGTTATCCGTTTCCGCCGCAGTTGTTGATGCCGCTGCGTGGCGGGCTGCGCTGGCTGATCATGGGCAGTGCGCTGATCTTTGTGCTGGAACGGCTCGGGGTCTCGGCCACGGTGTTGTGGACGGCGCTGTCGGGTTTCGTTGCGGTCGCAGCGGTGGCGTTCTTCGCCATGTGGAGCGTGCTGTCGAACCTGCTGTGCGCGATTCTGATCTTCACCGTCGGGCCGTTTCGCCTTGGCGATGTGGTCGAACTGGTGGACACCACTGACAAGCCGGGCGTCAAAGGCCGGGTGGTGGCGATCAATCTGCTCTACACCACGTTGATCGAAGCGGAAGAACTCGGCACTGGCAGCGCGATGGTGCAGGTGCCCAACAGTTTGTTCTTCCAGCGCTCGGTACGGCGCTGGCGCAGCAACGAAGTTTTCCCTTCCAGCGGTTTCGAAAAGTGACGGAGGCCAGCCACCATGGGTCGGCGTCCGCAACATTCTGCAAGAAATCGATAGTCACCGGCCCAAAGCCGCATTAGCTTAGACGTCTGTAACGAGTCTGAGTCGAGGTGTGCAATGGAGCTTCAAACATGGCTGGCGTTCTTTGCCGCCTGCTGGGTCATCAGTCTGTCTCCGGGTGCTGGCGCGATCGCGTCGATGTCCAGCGGTCTGCAATACGGTTTCTGGCGCGGCTACTGGAATGCCCTCGGCCTGCAAGTCGGTCTGGCCGTGCAGATTGCGATTGTCGGTGCTGGTGTCGGCGCGATCCTGACCGCCTCGGCCACCGCTTTCCATGCGATCAAATGGTTTGGTGTCGCCTACCTGGTTTATCTGGCGATCAAGCAATGGCGCGCACTGCCAATGGACATGAGTGACGACGCTGCCGTGCGCCCGATCGGTAAGCCGCTGGCGCTGGTGTTCCGTGGTTTTCTGGTGAACATCAGCAACCCCAAGGCCCTGGTGTTCATGCTTGCGGTACTGCCGCAGTTCATCAATCCGCATGCGCCATTGTTGATCCAGTATCTGGTGATCGGCGCGACCATGGTCGCGGTCGACTTGATCGTGATGGCCGGCTACACCGGGCTGGCGTCGAAAGTGCTGCGTCTGTTGCGCACACCGAAGCAGCAGCAGCGCATGAACCGCACTTTTGCCGGGCTGTTCATCGGTGCGGCGGCGTTCATGGCGACATTGCGCAAAGCGGCGGCGTAAATCTCCCAGCTACAAAAAAGGCGACCTCACGAGGTCGCCTTTTTCATTGCCGAGACATCGGAGTGACAATCAACTGTGGCGAGGGAGCTTGCTCCCGCTGGGCTGCGAAGCAGACCCAAAAGCTTATGAGCGCTGCGCACTCAAGCGGGAGCAAGCTCCCTCGCCACAGAAAAATCGTAAACCAGCACTCAGCGCAAAATCACCGGCGCAGTATCACGCGGCAAGTTGTTGCGTTGCTGCGGTTCACGCGGCTGTTCGTAACCGCCACCGCCGAGCTGTTGGCTCAGTTGGCCGGCTACGTCTTCGCCCAGCGCTTTCGACACGTCACGCACCACCCGTGGGCGGTTCAGCGAGATCTTGATGTCGCGGTGGTTCACCAGTTTGGTGTCCTGACCTTCGCCCATCGCCGTGAAGGCCGAGGTGATTTCGAAAGTCTTGGTGTTGATCAGACTGAAATCCGCCACCAGCGTCAGGCCCAGTACCGCCGAATAGCTGTCGGTATTCGCCAGCTCGTTCACGTCCTGGGTGAAGTCGATGTCCGACACCGTACCGAACAACACGTAGTCGGCACCTTTGAAGTTGCCGGCCTTGATCCGCTTGATCACGTCATAGACGTCACCCTTGGACGCAGCTGTGTACGGCGTGCCCTGCACCAACTGGAACATGCCGGTACGCAGGATTTCACCTTTGATGTCGCCGGTGAATTTGCGCAGTTCGGTCTGTTCGATGTAGCTGGTGGTGGCTTCGATCTCGTTATAGCTCGAAGAACCACTGGCGCTGTAGTAGCCCTCGCGGTAATTGCTCTTGGCCGAAACGATGTGGATGTATTGCTCCACACGTTCCTGATACGCGAGATCCGTGACGGCGACCTTCGGAGCCGCTTGCGCGCCAAACGCACAAGCCAGGGCCATGATGCCAATCCATGTGCGCATCAATTAACGCTCCGTGGTTTTGCGGATCTCTTTTTCGTCCATCCACTCGGCCAGACCGCTTTCAACGTCGATCAATTGCAGGCTGAATTTGTAGAAGACGTCTTTGTAGTCGCTGCTGCGTTTGACGATTGAGCTGATCGAGCCTTCGATGCGGTATTTGGCGGCAACCATGTTGCCGGTCTTGGCCACGGTGCTCTTCTTGTACAGACCGCTCTGGTTTTGCAGCTTGAGCTGATCAACCTGGCTCTGCATCGCGGTGTTGTCGCTGGCGAAGCGCGCAACACCGGTCTTCATCAGCTGAGTCTTGATGCTGGTGGTGATTTCGCGGGTATCGATGTACTCGCTGGTCTTGTTCTTCACGTCGTAGACCTGAACCACCGGACGGCCCTGCAGAATGCCGGACTGGGCCAGGGAGCGGGTCATCGATTCGGCGATCATTTGCAGATCGGTCGAACCGAATTCGTTGGTCACGGTTTCAACCGCTTTGGTGTCGCCGTAGCTGATGTTCTTGCTGCCCAGGGTCGGCGAAGTGTTGGCGCAACCACTGGCAAGCAGGGCGAGGACGGCGATGCAGGAAAAGCGTGCAAACATGGGAATGCTCTCTAAAACAGAAAATAGGGTGGTCGGGCTTAAGGCGTCTTGAGTTCCAGACGGAAATCCACGGCTTTGGCGGTCGGTGCGATGGCCTGAATGAAGCTGGTCTGGGCGCCGTACATCATTTGGCTCTTCCAGACTTCTTCTTCGGCAATCGGGAAGCCTTCAGGGCCGAGCCAGGCGAAGCGGTAGTAGAACGTCTTGTTGCTGTTGAGGGTGTTGCTCAACTGCACGTTGACGGTCATGAAGCCGTTTTCGCGAGCCACGCGCATGGCGCCGACCACGATGTGTTTCTGCGGACCCATGGCCACGACTTTGCTCGCGGCGCTGCCCGGCTCAGGTGGTGGCGGGGTGGCACAGCCGCTCGCCAACAGGGCGAGGGCGGCGACGGCGATGAATTTGAAGCGCATGCAAAGACTCCGTTCTTAAGGTTGTTTGAGACTGGCGACGGCGGTCGGGCTGGCGCTCGGGATCACGTGGGCGGCGAGGCCGCCGGCGTACACCTGATTGCCTACGGCGCGCAGCGTGATTACCTGGAAACGCTGATCAATGGTGACCTTGACCACCGAGCCGCCGACGGCGCTCGGCAGGGTGACCTGGTGCTCACCCTTTTTCAGGCGCAGACGCACCACTTGGGTGTTGTCTGGCAGGGTGCGCCACGTACGGGTATCGGCACCTTCGAGCACAGCTGAAGAGATACCGACTGCCAGACCCGCCAGCGGATTGGTTTCGTTGATCTTCTTCTGCGCCACACCTTTGGTGATTGCGCGCACCGTGGTGCGCAGGATGATCCCCGGCATGTCATCACGCAGCGCGCGACGGGACATGGCGGTGGTGCTGTTCAGTGCCGTCAGATTGAGCTGCTGACCATCTACACCGATCTGTGCGAACAGCGCGGTGGAGGTGTCCGGCTTGATGATCGGGAACGACAGCGGGGTGATCACCACACTGTTGGAAATCGGCAGCGGCAGCGGCACGCGGATCGAATCGCGCGCCGGCGCCAGGCCGCTTTGCACCACGATCAGGATGTCGCTGTCGTCGCTCTTGGTCGGCTTGTCGAGGTTGACCAGCGCTTGCTCCAGCAGCGGCGTGTTCGGACGCAGCTCGGCAGCCTTGCGGTAGCCCGGTGCAGCCAGATCCTTTTCACCCAGCGCTTCGTAGACGAAACCGGCCAGGTAATGGCTGAACGCACTCTGGTAGCTGTTTTTCAGGCCAACCACTTCCGGCGCATCGAGGCTGGCGACCGGGTAGCCTTGCAGATCTTTGTACTGGGTCTTGATGCCTTCTTTCTCGGCTTCTTCTTCGCTCTTCAGGTATTCCTTGTCGCGCAGATCGGCGATCACCGCTTCACGCTCGTGAGTGCGTTTGATCGCAGTACGCGCGCCGTCGAAATCGTTCACCGCCAGCAGGTTGAGGGCCATCTGCGTGGTCAGCATGACTTTTTCGTAGTCGTAGCCTTCGTAGCGGCGCACCTTGTCGTTGACCAGGAAACTGCCGAACTGCGCGAGGTACTTGCCGGTGTCGAGCTTGACCGAATCTTCCCACTGACCGACCACCTGATCGGCGCTGGTCCAGGCGTTCTGGCTGCCGGACAGATCGCCCTTGGCACGCAGCAGTTCACCTTTCTCGAAGTAATAGAGCAGGTCTTTGTCGGTACCGGTGTTGTTCTTTTCCAGCAGGGTCAGCGCGGCGTCGACGTTGCCGGTGGCCAGTTGCTGGTTGGTCTGGGCGAGTTCTGAGTCGTAATTGCGAAACGCCGAACAGCCGGACAGCAGGGTGACAGCGCTGAGCGCGATCAGAGTGGGAGCGCGGAATGCCATAGGGGGTACTTCTTCCCTGAATTACTGCAGCCGCGTGTGCGGGTCGGGCTGCTGGGACCGTTCGACAGAGGCGCTGGCCTCCTGCCAATTCCTCATAACCAGAGGAGCTTTAATGCCGTTTCGCGATAGCGAGGGCGCGGCATTATAAGCAAGCAATGCTGGCTATGTAATAGCTTTTTAATTGCGCGTCGGGTGGAAGGGGCCATCATCCATCCCGATGCGCCCTAGTGGGCGAGCGACGGATTCTAAGCGTGCGAAATGCCAAATGCTGTCAGGCAAACCTGCGAGCAGGAACGGAAACGCAGACAACGCTTGAGGGAATCTTCGTCGAAGTGAACAATATGTAACTTCGCATTTCCATTTGAGACTCATTCATGACTGCCTCGTCCCGATTCCTGGCCTGGCTGGTGTTCCCGCTGTGCGCCCTGAGCAGCTTCAATCTGCTGGCCGACACCGTGGAAGGCGCGCCGCAAGCGCTGCACCTGCTCGATTACATCAGCGCCGACTATCCGCCGACCGTGCAGGGCGGCAAAGTCATTGATGAATCCGAATACCGCGAGCAGCTGGAATTCACCCAGGCGCTGCAAGGGCTGATCTCCGGCATGCCGGTCAAACCCGAGAAAGCCGCGCTGGAGCAGGGCGTCAAAACCTTGCACGCGGCAATCACTGCCAGGCAGGACGGCTCTGACGTTGCCCGTCAGGCGCGGCAACTGGGGGCGAAACTGGCGGTGGCGTATGAAGTCAGCCAGGCCCCGATCATCACCCCCGATCCAACGCGCGGCGCGCCGCTGTATGCGCAGAATTGCTCAGTCTGTCATGGCGACGCTGGCGCCGGTGATGGCCCGGCCGGTGTAGGCCTTACGCCGCCGCCAGCCAATCTGCGCGATGCCGCACGCATGGACCACCTGAGTCTGTACGCGATCTACAGCACCCTCGGCCAAGGCGTCGAAGGCACCGACATGCCGGCGTTCGCCGATCAGCTCGATGATCGTCAGCGCTGGGATCTGGCGACTTACATCGCACAGTTCAGCGCCGATCCGGCCACCGCCAAATCCGCCAAGAACTACAACATCGCCGACCTCGCGCGTCAGACGCCAGCCGAAGTGCAGGCCGCTGAAGGTTCTGAGTCTGCCGCAACGTTCCGCGCACAACGTGCGCAGCCGCCGCAGGTTAAACGTGGCCCGGCGCAGTTGCTCGACTACACCGCCGCGACACTGGACAAGAGCCTCGCGGCGTACCGTGCCGGTGAGCACGATCAGGCCTATGACCTGTCGGTAGCGGCGTATCTGGAAGGCTTCGAACTGGTCGAAAGTTCGCTGGATAATGTCGACGCCAACGTGCGCAAGGACACCGAAAAGTCGTTGATGGCCTATCGGCAATCTTTGCAGGACGGCTTGCCAGTGGCGCAGGCCGAGCAGCGTCTGGACGCGGCCAAAGCCAAACTCAAGGAGTCCGCAGGTCTTTTGGGCAGCGATGGTCTGAGCTGGTCGTTGAGCTACATCTCGGGATTGCTGATTCTGCTGCGCGAAGGCCTGGAAGCGATTCTGGTGCTGGCGGCGATTCTCGCGTTCCTGCGCAACACCGGTCAGCAATCAGCGGTGCGCAGCGTCAACGTTGGTTGGGGGCTGGCGCTGTTGGCCGGTCTCGGCACCTGGGCATTGGCGGCGTATGTGATCGATGTCAGCGGTTCGCAGCGCGAATTGCTTGAGGGCGCTACGGCGCTGTTCGCCAGTGTCATGGTGCTGTGGCTCGGCGTGTGGATGCACGATCGCCGGCACGCAGCGGCCTGGCAGGATTACATCAAGAAAAGTCTGGTTGGCGGCAGTGGTCGTTTCGGTTTCGCGATCCTCGCGTTCTTCTCGGTGTATCGCGAGCTGTTCGAAGTGATCCTGTTCTACGAAACCCTATGGTTGCAGGCCGGTCCGGCCGGGCACAACGCCGTATTGGCGGGTGGCGCGACTGCGCTGGTGCTGTTAGTGGGTCTGGCGTGGGTGATTCTGCGCGGCTCGGCGAAACTGCCATTGACGCTGTTCTTCAGCATCAACGCGGCGCTGTTGTGTGCGCTGTCGGTGGTGTTTGCCGGGCATGGCGTCAAGGCGTTGCAGGAAGCCGGGATCTTCGGCACGCGGCCGGTGGCGTTCTTTGATTTCGACTGGCTGGGGATTCATGCCGATGCGTATTCGTTGGCGGCGCAGGCGCTGGCGATCCTGGCGATCATCGTGTTGTATGGCCGTAGCTGGGTGGCTGAAAGGCGCCGTATGGAGGCTTGATCATGCGTGTATGGATCGATGCCGATGCCTGTCCGAAGATGGCCAAGGAGCTGGTGGTCAAATTCGCGCTCAAGCGTCGCTTTGAGGTGGTGCTGGTGGCCGGGCAGCCGCAGACCAAGCCGGCGCTGGCCATCGTCAGACTTATCGTGGTGCCGAGCGGCCCGGATGCGGCGGACGATTATCTGGTGGAGCACGCGGTACCCGGTGAACTGGTGATTTGCAGCGATATCCCGCTGGCCGATCGCTTGGTGAAGAAGGGTGTCGCAGCGCTGGATCCGCGCGGCAAGGAGTTCGATGAGCAGAACATGGGCGACCGATTGGCGGTGCGTAATCTGTTCACCGATCTGCGTGAACAGGGCCAGGTCAGCGGCGGCCCGGCACCGTTTGGCGACCGCGAGAAGCAAGCGTTCGCCAATGCGCTGGACCGGATCCTGACCCGACTTACCCGCAACGCCTGATTCAACTCGGTCTCTGTGGCGAGGGAGCTTGCTCCCGCTTGGCTGCGCAGCAGCCCCAAAACCATTCGACCTTATCGTGTCAGGTAGATCCGGATTGCAGGGTTTACGACGGCTGCGCCGCCGAGCGGGAGCAAGCTCCCTCGCCACAAGAGCTTTGCAGCAATCAGGCATCGTTCTCGTGGGTCAGTTCGAGTACGCGGTCTACCAGTTTATTGATCCCCGAAGCCGCCTCACTGATGGTCTGCGCCAGCATATACGCCGGGG
This sequence comes from Pseudomonas sp. TWP3-2, assembly GCF_049897765.1. Lineage (NCBI taxonomy): Bacteria > Pseudomonadati > Pseudomonadota > Gammaproteobacteria > Pseudomonadales > Pseudomonadaceae > Pseudomonas > Pseudomonas sp. TWP3-2. Next base: position 325,637 of record NZ_JAFCWW010000002.1, read on the forward strand.
TCGTCACCAGTTTGCGTGCCTTGTCTTCAATGATCTCGGTGACTGCGCAGTCTTCGTGGGTCGCGCCCATCTTGTTCATGGCCGCTGCCGTGTCGGCGTCGTTGCCGATAGTGCAGATCACGCCCGGGCCGTAGATCTTGGCGGCCAGCGCCGGCGAGATGCAGATCAATCCCACCGGTTTACCGGCTTCGGCAAATGCCTCGGCCAGCGCCAGCACGTCCGGTTGGACGCTGCAGCCAGCACCCTCGACGGCGAAGTTCGACAGGTTCTTCGCCGCACCGAAACCGCCGGGCACGATCAGCGCGTCGAAGTCTTCGGCATTGGCTTCGCGAATGTCCTTCACATTGCCCCGGGCAATGCGCGCCGATTCCACCAACACGTTGCGCGACTCGGGCATTTGTTCACCGGTCAGGTGGTTGATCACATGCAATTGCGCAATGTTCGGCGCGAAGCACTGCACCTGGGCGCCGCGCTGGTCGAGGCGCAGCAGGGTGATGACGCTCTCGTGGATCTCGGCGCCGTCGTACACGCCGCTGCCGGACAGGATCACTGCAACTTTTTTGCTCATGGGTTTCTCTCCTGATTCATGGCGTCAAATGTCCACTAAATTGTCGCTGGTTGCCATAGGGTTAATCCGCGGTTACGCCTAGGATCTGTTCATAGAATCCGATCAGGACGCGTCATGGACTTCATTCTGTATGCGGTGCCGTTTTTCTTTGTATTGATCGTGGTGGAACTGATCGCCGACCGTTGGCGCGGGGTCAGCAACTATCGCCTGGCGGATGCGGTGAACAGCATCAGCACCGGCGTGTTATCGACCACCACCGGGCTGCTGACCAAGGGCGTCGGGCTGCTGAGCTATGCCTTTGCGCTGGAGCATCTGGCGCTGGTCAAACTGTCGGCGGACAGTGTCTGGGTGTGGATTCTCGCCTTCGTCTTCTATGACTTCTGCTACTACTGGCTGCACCGCATGGGCCATGAACGCAACATTCTCTGGGCCGCACATTCGGTGCATCACCAGAGCGAGGACTACAACCTCTCCACCGCATTGCGCCAGACCAGCACCGGGTTTCTCCTGAGCTGGATTTTCTACCTGCCGATGGCGGTGTTCGGCGTGCCGTTGCTGGTGTTCGTCAGCGTCGCGGCGCTGAACTTGCTGTATCAATTCTGGGTGCATACCAAGCACATTCCCAAACTCGGCTGGTTCGAGTGGTTCTTCGTCACGCCGTCCAATCATCGGGCTCACCATGCACAGAACGCTCTCTACATGGATCGCAACTACGGCGGGGTGTTCATTATTTGGGACCGGCTGTTCGGCTCGTTTCAGGAAGAGGACGACAACGAACCGGTGATTTTCGGCGTGACCACACCGCTGGCGAGCTGGAATCCACTGTGGGCCAACCTGCAGTTCTACGCACAGTTGTGGGACGACGCGCGGCGCGCCGAGAGCAAGTGGGACAAGCTGCGGATCTGGTTCATGCGCACCGGTTGGCGTCCGGCGGATGTGAAGGCGAAGTATCCGCTGAGCAAACGGGATCTGCGCCAGTTCCGCAAATTCCATGTGGACATCGACAGCCGCCAGCAGTGGTACGTCGCGGCGCAGTTCTGCGTGTACATCGCGCTGGGCAGTTACTTGATGAATCTGGAGCGCAGCCTGTCGACCGGCGCGTTGCTGCTTGGCTGGGGGGCGGTGGCGTTGGGTTTGTTTGTGTTAGGCGTGGCGTTGGAAAATCGCCCGTGGGCGAGGAGGCTGGAGTTGCTGCGGCTGGCGTCGAACCTGGCGCTGGTGTGGCTCGCACCGCTGGTGGGGCTATGGCCGGCCAGCCCGTTGGCGTGGGTTGGCCTGCTCGGTTATAGCCTGCTCAGCGGCGTTGGGCTGTATTGCTGTCGCCAGAGATTTACTCGGCTGGCGACTTAGGCTCGACGGTTTTGGCCTGTGCAGCTTGTTCGGCCTTGAGAATCTGCTCGTCCTCGTAAACCTTCTTTGCCAGACGCGCGTTCTTGAACCGGCGGCGGACCCACAGGCCGACGCCGAGGATCAGCAGCGCTCCCAGCACCCACAATTCATATTTCTTGATGCTGCCGAGCATGCCTTCCAGCACTGCGCCGAAGTGGTAAGCAGCGGCGGCCAGCGCGGTGGCCCAGATTGCCGCGCCAATTCCGTTCAGCAACAGATAGCGGCCCGGCGGATAGCCCGACAGGCCGATTGCCACCGGCATCACTGTGCGCAAACCATAGACGAAGCGAAAGCTCAGAACCCAGATGTCCGGGTGCTTGCGGATGTGTTCAAGCGCGCGGTCACCCATCAATTGCCAGCGTGGTTTGCGCGCGAGCAATTTGCGCCCGTGCTTGCGCCCCAGGAAGTACCAAAGCTGATCGCCGGCATAGCTGCCGCAGAACGCCACGACCACCACAATATTGATGTCCATGTAACCACGGAACGCGAGGAAGCCCGCGAGCACCAGGATGGTTTCGCCTTCGAAGAACGTGCCGAGAAACAAGGCAAAGTAGCCGAAGTCATGCAGAAATTGTTGGAGCATTGTCTGGGTGCTGGCGAAATGAACGCGCAGCCTAACCCTTCAGACACATTCATGAAAGTGTCGAAATGTGTCTCGACGTGAACATTTCCTACACGGACAATGGAAAGCGACTACGTGTCGCGGGGGTGCACACAACTGTCATACGACCGTCATAATGGCCGTCTATAACTGTCACGCTCGCCCGCCAGCGCGGGCTCAGGAGTCCGCCGTGAGCTTTACCCCAGCCAATCGTCTGTTCCCAGCCACCCGCCTGCGGCGCAATCGTCGTGACGATTTTTCCCGTCGGCTGGTGCGCGAAAGTCTCCTGACAGTCGATGATCTGATCCTGCCGGTGTTCGTGCTCGACGGTGAAAACCGCCGCGAAGCCGTGGCCTCGATGCCCGGCGTAGAGCGCTTGACTATCGACCTGCTGCTTGAAGAAGCGGCGAAATGGGTCGAACTGGGGATTCCGGCGCTGGCGCTGTTCCCGGTGACTCCGCCGCAACTCAAATCCCTCGACGCCGCCCAAGCCTGGAACCCTGAAGGCATCGCCCAGCGCGCCACCCGCGCCCTGCGTGAACGCTTTCCTGAACTGGGCGTGATCACCGACGTCGCCCTTGATCCGTTCACCACTCACGGTCAGGACGGCATCCTCGACGAAGACGGCTACGTGCAGAACGACGTCACTGTCGACGCACTGGTCAGACAGGCTCTGTCGCATGCCGAGGCTGGCGCGCAAGTGGTCGCGCCGTCGGACATGATGGACGGGCGCATCCAGGCAATCCGCGAAGCGCTGGAGATCGCCGGTCACGTCAATGTGCGGATCATGGCCTACTCGGCCAAGTACGCCAGCGCCTATTACGGCCCGTTTCGTGACGCCGTAGGTTCGGCGGCGAACCTCGGCAAAGCCAACAAAGCCTCTTACCAGATGGACCCGGCCAACAGCGACGAAGCCCTGCACGAAGTCGCGGCGGACTTGTCTGAAGGCGCGGACATGGTCATGGTCAAACCGGGCATGCCGTACCTGGACATTCTTTTGCGGGTAAAAGATGCCTTCAAAGTGCCGACCTTCGTCTATCAGGTTAGCGGCGAATACGCCATGCACATGGCGGCGATCCAGAATGGCTGGTTGAGCGAAGGCGTGATCCTCGAATCCCTGACCGCCTTTAAACGTGCCGGCGCTGATGGCATCCTGACTTACTTTGCTGTCCGCGCCGCTCAATTGTTACGAGAGCAGAAATAGCCCTCCCAGGAACACTCAATGAATACCGAAGGACTGACTGAAGTTGCCGTAAAAGACGCTCAACCTGTGGTTGAGCAGATTGACGAAACCCCGCCGGAACTCGAACCGGCGCCACCCGCGCCGGTCACCGAACCTGCTGCGGCGGCGCCAGCAATCGCAATTCCCGGCCTGGATGACAGCAGCTTGTATATCCACCGCGAATTGTCGCAACTGCAGTTCAACATCCGCGTGCTGGAGCAGGCGCTGGACGAGTCCTACCCGTTGCTGGAACGGTTGAAGTTTCTGCTGATTTTCTCCAGCAACCTCGACGAATTCTTTGAAATCCGCGTCGCCGGCCTGAAGAAACAGATCACCTTCGCCCGTGAGCAAGCCGGTGCCGATGGCCTGCAGCCGCATCAGGCGCTGGCGCGGATCAGCGAGCTGGTGCACGGTCACGTGGATCGCCAATACGCGATCCTCAACGACATCCTGCTGCCGGAGCTGGAAAAGCATCAGGTACGCTTCATCCGTCGCCGCAACTGGACAACCAAGCTCAAGACCTGGGTGCGCCGCTATTTCCGTGACGAGATTGCGCCGATCATCACCCCGATCGGCCTCGACCCGACGCACCCGTTCCCGTTGCTGGTGAACAAGAGCCTGAACTTCATCGTTGAACTTGAAGGCATTGACGCCTTCGGTCGCGACTCCGGTCTGGCGATCATCCCGGCCCCGCGTCTGCTGCCGCGCATTATTAAAGTGCCGGAAGAAGTCGGCGGCGCCGGCGACAATTATGTGTTCCTGTCGTCGATGATCCACGCCCACGCCGATGACCTGTTCCAGGGCATGAAGGTCAAGGGTTGCTACCAGTTCCGCCTGACGCGAAATGCCGACCTGGCGCTGGATTCCGAAGATGTAGAAGACTTGGCCCGCGCGCTTCGTGGCGAGCTGTTCTCGCGGCGTTACGGTGACGCGGTACGCCTGGAAGTCGCTGACACCTGCCCGAAACTGCTGTCGGATTACCTGCTCAAGCAGTTCAACCTCAGCGAGACCGAGCTGTATCAGGTCAATGGCCCGGTCAACCTGACACGTCTGTTCAGCATCACCGGTCTGGACAGCCATCCGGAGCTGCAATACACGCCGTTCACGCCGCAGATCCCGAAGCTGCTGCAAAACAGCGAAAACATCTTCAGCGTAGTCAGCAAGCAGGACATCTTGCTGCTGCACCCGTTCGAGTCGTTCACGCCGGTGGTCGACCTGCTGCGCCAGGCGGCGAAAGACCCGCATGTATTGGCCGTGCGTCAGACGTTGTACCGCTCTGGCGCCAACTCGGAAATCGTCGATGCGCTGGTAGACGCTGCGCGTAACGGCAAAGAAGTCACCGCCGTCATCGAGTTGCGTGCACGCTTCGACGAAGAGTCCAACCTGCAACTGGCCAGCCGTCTGCAAGCGGCCGGTGCGGTGGTGATCTACGGTGTGGTCGGCTTCAAGACCCACGCGAAGATGATGTTGATCCTGCGTCGCGAGCAGGGTGAGATCGTGCGTTACGCGCACCTCGGCACTGGTAACTACCACGCCGGTAACGCCAAGCTGTACACCGACTACAGCCTGCTGACCTCCGACGACGCCTTGTGTGAAGACGTCGGCAAACTGTTCAGTCAGTTGATCGGCATGGGTAAAACGTTGCGCATGAAGAAGTTGCTGCACGCGCCGTTCACCCTGAAGAAGGGCATGCTCGACATGATCGCCCGCGAAACCCAGTTCGCCCTCGACGGCAAACCGGCGCACATCATCGCCAAGTTCAACTCGCTGACCGATCCGAAAATCATCCGCGCGCTGTACAAGGCCAGCCAGTCCGGCGTGCGCATTGATCTGGTGGTGCGTGGCATGTGCTGCCTGCGTCCTGGCATCGCCGGGGTTTCGCACAACATCCATGTACGCTCGATCATCGGCCGCTTCCTTGAGCACACCCGAGTGTTCTACTTCCTCAACGGTGGCGAGGAGCAGATGTTCCTCTCCAGCGCCGACTGGATGGAGCGCAACCTGGATAAACGCGTCGAGACTTGCTTCCCGGTGGAAGGCAAGAAGTTGCTGACCCGGGTCAAGAAAGAGCTGGAGCTGTACCTTACTGACAACACCCATAGCTGGATTTTGCAGTCGGACGGTCGCTACATCCGCAACACACCGACCGGCAATCAGAACCCGCGCAGTGCGCAGGCGACGTTGCTGGAACGTTTGGGCAGCCCGATTCTGCCGGTGAGCAGCTGACCGTCAGCCCAATAAAAAAGGCGATCCTTGCGGATCGCCTTTTTTGTGCCTGTCGTTCACCCACCTGTGGCGAGGGAGCTTGCTCCCGCTGGACTGCGCAGCAGGCCCATGCTTTTAAAGAAAGGGCCGCTTCGCGCCCCAGCGGGAGCAAGCTCCCTCGCCACAAGGATTAGTGCACGTTGAGGGTTATGCCGACCCGCGTCAGCCAATCCGCCTCAAGCCCGAAATCCGCCTGAGTCAGCTGATTCTCATCCAGCCAGTTCTCCGGGAATTCCACGTCCAGGCTATTACCGTGAGCACGCAGCGTCACCTGCGGCATCGCCTGCGTCCCGCGAATATGGTGGAACAGAATCGCAAAGCGCAGCAGCACGCACAGGCGGATCAGCTTGTCGCCGTCCTCACCGAAGTCAGCAAACTTGTCCTTCGGAATATTGCGTCGATGCCCGCGCACCAGCAGCGCCAACATCTGCTGATCTTCACGCGAGAAGCCAGCCAGATCCGAGTGCTCGATCAGATACGCGCCGTGCTTGTGATATTGGTAGTGCGCAATATCCAGCCCGACTTCGTGGACTTTCGCCGCCCAGCCCAGCAGTTCGCGCCAGATGCCGTCGTCCAGTTCCCAGTCCACCGCTACTTGATCGAACGCGTGCAGCGCTTTGCGTTCAACCCGTGCAGCCTGTTCCAGATCGACGTGGTAGCGCTCCATCAGAGAGCTGAGGGTGCGCTCGCGCACGTCTTCGTGGTGATGACGGCCTAGCAGGTCGTACAGCACGCCTTCACGCAGGGCGCCTTCGCAATGGTCCATCCGTTGCAGCTCGAGAGCGTCGAAAATCGCTTCGAGAATCGCCAGACCGGCCGGAAAGATTGCGCGACGATCAGGCTTGATGCCTTCGAAATCAATCTTGTCGGTTTCGCCGAGTTTGAACAGCTTGCGCTTGAGCCACGCCAGGCCTTCGGCATTCACCTCGCCGGTACCGTGGCCGCCAGCCTTCAGCGCGAGGCCAATGGCGCGAATGGTGCCGGAGGAGCCGATGGCTTCATCCCAGGTCAGGCGATGCAGGGCGTGTTCGATGCTCATGATCTCCAGCCGCGCCGCCGTGTATGCCTGGGCGTAGCGGGCCGGGGTGATCTTGCCGTCCTTGAAGTAGCGCTGTGTGAAGCTGACGCAGCCCATTTGCAGGCTTTCGCGCAGCAGCGGCTCGAAGCGCTGGCCAATGATGAACTCGGTACTGCCGCCGCCAATGTCGGCGACCAGGCGCTTGCCCGGCGTGTCGGCGAGGGTGTGCGAGACGCCGAGGTAGATCAGGCGTGCTTCTTCACGGCCAGAGATGACTTCCACCGGGTGGCCGAGGATTTCTTCGGCGCGGCGGATGAATTCGCCACGGTTGCGCGCTTCACGCAGGGCGTTGGTGCCGACGATGCGTACGGCGCCCAGCGGCATACCGTTGATCAGTTGGGCAAAGCGCTTGAGGCAGTCGAGGCCGCGCTGCATCGATTCTTCGCTGAGCTGACGCGCATCGTCGATGCCGGCGGCCAGTTGCACCTTCTCTCCCAGCCGCTCGAGAATACGGATTTCGCCGTTCTGGGCCTTGGCCACGACCATATGGAAGCTGTTGGAGCCCAGGTCGATTGCGGCGATCAGGGACAGATTCTTGGCTTGGTTCTGGGGCATGGTCAGGGGGTCTCGGTCGATAACCCCGACATCGTGCCACGATCAACGGCTGGCGCCAACGCGCATGGTTCAAACCCTTGATTCAGCACAAGAGTGAGGGTGACCGCTGCGCGGTCAATCGCGGGCAAGTCGAATCGTCGCACCGCCGCTCCCACAGGTTTTCGCGTCGAGCACAAAACCCAGTCCCGCCACAGAACCCTGTGGGAGCCCGCGATGAGGCCAGAACAGCCCCGGAGATCCTTCAGGCTGTCGCCTCGACCGTACCAATGAAATTCGCCAGCTCCGCCGTCTGCGGATTGGCAAACAACACCTTCGGATCCCCGACCTCATGCACCTTGCCATGGTGCATGAACACCAGTTTGTCCCCGACTTCGCGGGCGAAGCGCATTTCATGGGTGACCATGATCAGCGTCATGCCTTCATTCGCCAGTTGCCGCACCACGCTGAGCACTTCGTTGACCAGCTCCGGGTCGAGCGCCGAGGTGATCTCGTCGCACAGCAGCACTTTCGGCGACATCGCCAAGGCTCGGGCAATCGCCACCCGTTGCTGCTGGCCACCGGAGAGCCGATCCGGGAACGCATCAAACTTCTCGCCGAGGCCAACCCGTTCGAGCATCTGCCGCGCCAGTTCGGCAGCCTTGGCTTTCGGCACTTTCTGCACCACTTGCGGCGCGAGCATCACGTTCTCGCCGACAGTCAGGTGCGGGAACAGGTTGAATTGCTGGAACACCATGCCGACTTTCTGCCGCAGGCTGCGCAGGTCAGCGCGGGCGGCATCAAGGTATTCTCCGTCGACTTCGATGACGCCGTCGTTGATCGATTCCAGACCATTCAGTGTGCGCAGCAAGGTTGATTTGCCCGAGCCGCTGCGGCCGATGATCGCCACCACCTGGCCTTCCTCAACGCTCAGGTCGATGCCTTTGAGTACGTGGTGGTCGCCGTAGTATTTATGCAGGGCGGAAATTCTAAGCAGAGGCATGCAGTCTCCTTTCCAGGTAGCGCGCACTGAGGGACAAAGGGAAGCACAGGAGGAAATAGCCGGCGGCGACGAGGCCGTAGACCATGAACGGTTCGAACGTGGCGTTGGCGAGCATGCCGCCGGTCTTGGTCAGTTCGGTGAAGCCGATGATCGAGGTCACCGCCGTGCCCTTGACCACTTGCACCGAGAAACCCACGGTCGGCGCCACGGCAATCCGTAGCGCTTGCGGCAGGATCACGTAGCGCAATTGCTCCAGCGGATTCAGTGCCAGGCTCGACGAGGCTTCCCATTGGCCATGCGGAATCGCTTCGACGCAGCCGCGCCAGATCTCCGCCAGATACGCGCTGGTGAACAACGTCAGCGCAATCGCCGCCGCCATCCATGGTGAGATTTCAATTCCGGCCAATGCCACGCCGAAGAACACCAAAAACAACTGCATCAACAGCGGCGTGCCCTGAAACAGCTCGATCCAGGTGCGCGCGATATTGCGCGACAGGGCATTTTTCGAGATGCGCATGACCATGATCAGCAACCCGACCAGCCCGCCGCCGATAAACGCCACCAGCGACAGCGCCAGCGTCCATTGCAGGCCAGTGAGCAGATTGCGCAGGATGTCCCAGAACGTGAAATCGCTCATTGGCTACTCCTTGCAATGAAGCGCCGGCCGAACCAGTTCAATAACTGACGGATCAGCAACGCCATGCACAGATAGATGAGGGTGGTGAGCGCGTAGGTTTCAAATGCACGGAAGTTGCGCGACTGGATGAAATTGGCAGCGAAGCTCAGCTCTTCGGTGGCGATCTGCGAACACACCGCCGAACCGAGCATGACGATGATGATCTGGCTGCTCAGCGCCGGCCAGACCTTGCCCAGCGCCGGCAGCAAGATCACATGGCGGAACGCCTCAAACCGCGTCATCGCCAACGCCGCTGCGGCTTCCAGTTGCCCGCGCGGGATCGCTTGAATGCCGGCGCGGATGATCTCGGTCGAATACGCGCCGAGGTTGATCACCATCGCCAACACGGCGGCCTGCCACTCGGAAATCTGCACGCCGAGCGACGGCAGGCCGAAGAAGATGAAGAACAACTGCACCAGAAACGGCGTGTTGCGGATCAACTCGACGTATACGCCAAAGATCGCCGCGAACGGGCGGATGTTCCACGCCCGCACCAGCGCCCCGACGATGCCCAGGCTCACCCCGAACACCGCACCAATGGCGGTCAATTCGAGGGTGAACAATGCACCGCGCAGCAGCAGGTCGGTGTTTTGCACCACCGGCAGGAAGTCGAACTGATAAGCCATAAAGAGTCTCCAGCGCGCCCGATCAGAGATCGGCCGGCAGCGGCTCTTTCAGCCAGGTTTGCGCGTTTTTCTCCAGCGCGCCGTCAGCTTTGGCGGTGCTCAAGATATCGTTGACCTTGCCCAGCAGCGCCGGCTCGTTCTTGTTCACACCGACGTAGACCGGCGAATCCTTGAGCTTCACTTTCAGCGCTGGCACGCGTTTCGGGTTCTTCTCGCTGATCGCGACCATCACCACGTTGCCGCTGGCGATCAGATCGACCTGGCCGGCGAGGTAGGCGGCGATGGTCGAATTATTGTCTTCGAAGCGCTTGATGGTCGCGCCTTCGGGAGCGACTTTGCTCAGTTCGATGTCTTCGATGGCGCCACGGGTGACGCTGATGGTTTTGCCCTTGAGATCGTCAAGGGTGCTGATCGCGGCATCTGGCGGTCCGAATACGGCGAGGTAGAACGGTGCATAGGCGCGGGAGAAGTCGATGACTTTCTCGCGCTCCGGGTTCTTGCCGAGGCTGGAAATCACCAGATCGACTTTGCCGGTGGTGAGGAACGGGATGCGGTTGGTGCTGTTGACCGGGGTCAGTTCGAGTTTGACCTTCAACTGGTCGGCCAGCAGTTTCGCCGTATCGATATCGAGGCCGCGCGGTTTCATGTCCGGGCCGACCGAGCCGAACGGCGGGAAGTCCTGCGGCACGGCGACTTTCAGTGTGCCGCGTTTGGCCACATCCTCCAGACCATCGGCGTGGGCGGGGATCTGGCTGAGCATCAGGCCGGCAAACAGGGCAGCGAGCAGGGCGCTGGAACGCGTGGACATGGCAAAACTCCGGATCGGCGGGAAGTGATTTCTGCGATCAGACAGAGCATGTGGCGTGCCAATAAGACGGAAAGGCCACAACAGGCCCTGGTTTTACCGGGTTTGGTCGAGGTTGCCGGTCGGAGTCGCTGCGCTAAATTGAGGCAGAGTTGTATTCGCGGTGCCATTTTGCGCACCGGGATCAGCCGCATCGTCCCCGTCAGTGTGTGACTTGAGCTATACCCAAACTGATAGGGCACCATAGCAAGACTCAATCATCTGCAGCTTCCTGAACAAGGGAAGGGCGGCTATGATGGGCCACGTTTTTTTGCTTACAACCTGGAGAATTCCATGAGCAGCGATCTGATCAAACACGTTAGCGACGCCAGCTTCGAAGCCGACGTACTCAAGGCCGAAGGCGCTGTACTGGTCGACTACTGGGCTGAATGGTGCGGCCCTTGCAAAATGATCGCTCCGGTTCTGGACGAGATTGCCGAGACTTACAAAGGCAAGCTGACCGTCGCCAAACTGAACATCGACGAAAACCAGGAAACCCCGGCCAAGCACGGCGTGCGTGGTATCCCGACCCTGATGCTGTTCAAGAACGGCAACGTCGAAGCGACCAAGGTTGGCGCGCTGTCGAAGTCGCAACTGGCGGCTTTCCTCGACGCCAACATCTAAGCGTCGCTGTAAATTGCCATTAAAAAAGCCCCGCAAATTGCGGGGCTTTTTGCGTATTCAGGGCTAGACGCTCCGAAATTCAGGTGGTACATTCGGCCCCGCACTGGTTTCTCCATTGCCCCCTGCTAGCCGTCGCCGACGCACTCCTTTTCGAATAAGTACGCGATCCTGTCGCCTTCTCCGCGGCGCGGCCTCATTAAGCCAAAAGCTTAATTTCCCCCCCTCCATAAATGATTACGTCATTCCTATATGAATCTGACTGAACTCAAGCAAAAGCCGATTACCGACCTGCTCCAACTGGCCGAAGAAATGGGCATAGAAAATATGGCCCGTTCGCGCAAGCAGGACGTGATTTTCTCCCTGCTCAAAAAGCACGCTAAAAGCGGTGAGGAAATCTCCGGTGATGGCGTGCTGGAGATTCTCCAGGACGGCTTCGGCTTCCTGCGCTCCGCAGACGCTTCCTACCTGGCCGGCCCGGACGATATCTACGTCTCGCCAAGCCAGATCCGCCGCTTCAACTTGCGCACCGGTGACACCATCGTTGGCAAGATCCGCCCTCCGAAGGAAGGCGAGCGGTATTTCGCACTGCTCAAGGTCGACACGATCAACTTCGATCGTCCCGAGAACGCGAAAAACAAGATTCTCTTCGAGAACCTGACCCCGCTGTTCCCGACTGTGCGCATGAAGATGGAAGCCGGTAACGGTTCCACCGAAGACTTGACCGGTCGAGTGATCGACCTGTGCGCCCCGATCGGCAAAGGCCAGCGTGGTCTGATCGTTGCACCGCCGAAAGCCGGCAAGACGATCATGCTGCAGAACATCGCGGCGAACATCGCCCGTAACAACCCTGAAGTTCATCTGATCGTGCTGTTGATCGACGAGCGTCCGGAAGAAGTGACCGAAATGCAGCGCACCGTGCGCGGCGAAGTGGTTGCCTCGACCTTCGACGAGCCGCCGACCCGTCACGTGCAAGTGGCTGAAATGGTGATCGAGAAGGCCAAGCGCCTGGTCGAGCACAAGAAAGACGTGGTGATCCTGCTCGACTCCATCACCCGTCTGGCCCGTGCTTACAACACCGTGATCCCGAGCTCCGGCAAGGTCCTCACCGGTGGTGTCGATGCCCACGCCCTGGAGAAACCGAAACGTTTCTTCGGCGCCGCGCGGAACATCGAAGAAGGCGGCTCGCTGACCATTATCGCCACCGCGCTGGTTGAAACCGGCTCGAAAATGGACGAAGTGATCTACGAAGAATTCAAAGGCACCGGCAACATGGAACTGCCTCTGGATCGCAAGATCGCCGAGAAGCGTGTGTTCCCTGCCATCAACATCAACCGTTCCGGCACCCGCCGCGAAGAGTTGCTGACCGCTGATGACGAACTGCAACGCATGTGGATTCTGCGCAAGTTGCTGCACCCGATGGACGAAGTTGCCGCCATCGAGTTCTTGATCGACAAGCTGAAAACGACCAAGACCAACGACGAGTTCTTCTTGTCGATGAAGCGCAAGTAACACGCAGTCTGTTCAAAGGAAAGGCGCCCCGATCGGGGCGCCTTTTTTTTGCGTGCAATTATTTGTATCTGGATTGATAAGAGCCGTGCTGTAAACTTGCGCCCACTTAATGGGGCGCCTTCTCCACTCTCTATTGACCGACTGCCATTCACACCGGCATTCAGTGTCGCGGGTGATTGCCCCTTTTCAATGGATTTGTACCCGAGCGGACAAAGTTTCCCATGCATACGTTTGGCAATCGCCGTGATATCGACGGCTTGCGCGCCCTGGCAGTCATTCCGGTCGTACTGTTTCACTTCGGCTTCAGCGCGTTCAGCGGTGGCTTTGTCGGCGTTGACGTGTTTTTCGTCATCTCCGGTTTTCTGATCACGAGCATCCTGTTTCGCGAAATCAACGCACAGCGCTTCAGTTTCATCGATTTCTGGGCACGCCGGGCGCGGCGCATCCTGCCGGCGCTGACCGTGGTACTGGTCGTGACCCTGATGCTCGGCTGGCTGTTGCTGACCGCCAAGGATTTCTCCGAGCTCGGGCGCACGGTTCGCTATCAGTCGCTGTTCATCTCGAACATTCTGTTCATGCGCGAGGACGGCTACTTCCAGCCGGCCTCGGACTTGAAGCCGCTGCTGCACACCTGGTCGCTGGCGGTGGAGGAGCAGTACTACATTTTCTTCCCGCTGCTGATGGTGGTGCTCATGCGCTACATCCGGCATTGGCGCTGGATGTTGTTTGCCGTGCTGCTGGTGTCGTTCGGGCTGAACATTGGCTACATCGAGCGCAAGCCGGACTTCGCGTTCTTCTCGTTGCCGACGCGTGCCTGGGAATTGCTTTGCGGGGCGATGCTCGCAGTGACGCCTGCGCCGAAACAGGCGCTGCGGCCGTGGCTGCCGCAATTCGTCGGTCTGGCAGGCCTCGCGGCGGTGTTGACGGCGGTGTTCACTTTTGACAAAGGCACGGTGTTCCCGGGCTGGGCGGCGTTGCTGCCGGTGCTCGGTACTACCGCGCTGATCTGGTCAGGTGCGCAAGGGCCGACCTTGACCGCACGCTTGCTGAGCATGCGTGCGCTAGTGTGGGTCGGCTTGCTGTCGTACTCGCTGTATCTGTGGCACTGGCCGATCTACGTATACGCCAATGCGATTTCGATCGACGGCATCCAGCCGCTGGAGGCGCTCGGCTGGATCGCGCTGGCGCTGGGCCTGGCTTGGCTGAGCCTGCGTTACGTCGAATTGCCGTTCCGTGAAAAGCGCCTGCTCGCGGGGCGCCGCGCAGTCTTGACTGGCGGTCTGGCGGCGGTTGTCGTGCTCGCCGTAACCGGTTCGGCCATCCGCTCGGCAGACGGTGTGCCCGGGCGTCTGACCGGCAAAGCGCTGGAATACGCGCAGTCGCGGGAATGGAAGGCCGGGCAGATGAAATGCATGCTGGTCACCTCCGACAAGTCGCTGGACAAGGCGTGTCTGGTCGGTGGCAAGCAGGATTTGCCTGCCACGCAGGCTTTTTGGGGTGATAGCCATGCGGCCGCGTTGTTGCCGGCCATCGAGAACAATGCCCAGCGCGAAGGGCGCTCGGTGTGGCTGTTCAGCATGAGCGCCTGTCCGCCGATCCTCAGCGATGATCCGCGTCAGCGTTGCAAGGATTTCAACGAGCAGACCATGGAGCGCGTGCGCAGCCTGGGGATCAAGGATGTGGTGCTGGCGTCCAACTGGAGCCTGTACGTGTACGGCCGCGAAGACGGCGACAAGAAGGTCTTGCTCAACTCCCATGACAACACCGCCCAGGCCGAACAGCGTATGGCTGCAGCCCTCAAGGCGCGGGTCGCGGCGTTGCGCGAGGCAGGAGCACAAGTCTGGCTGTTCAAAGAGGTGCCGTTGCAGCGCAAGGGCATCATCAGTCGCCTGACCAGCCTGGCGCGGGTCGGACGTTCGGCCGAAGGTTTGGGCCGTCCACTCGAGGAGCATCTGGCGCGCCAGCACTTCCTCGCGACCTTGTTTGACTCCATGAGCGCCGCCGACCCTGGTGTGCACGTGATCGATCCGACGCCGCTGATGTGCCCGGCCGGCATCTGCAGTATCGAGGTCAATGGTCATTCGCAGTACAAGGATGAGGATCATCTCTCGGATGTCGGCAGCGCCAGACTTACCCCATTGTTTGCCCCCGTGCTGCTGGGTGTAAGCCGCAATTGATCGATGGCGGGCACTGACGGGCTGCCAGCGGCCGGCATAGCAGGTAGGATGTACGCCTATTTTGAGGGTGCCATCGTCAATGAAATTCAAGGATCTTCGGGATTTCGTGCAGCAGCTTGAGCAGCGCGGAGAGTTGAAACGTATTCAGGTTCCCGTCTCGCCGGTGCTGGAAATGACCGAGGTGTGCGACCGCACACTGCGGGCCAAGGGCCCGGCGCTGCTGTTCGAGAAACCGACAGGTTACGACATCCCGGTGCTCGGCAACCTGTTCGGCACCCCGGAGCGGGTGGCCATGGGCATGGGCGCCGAGTCGGTCAGCGAACTGCGCGAAATCGGCAAGCTGCTGGCGTTCCTCAAGGAACCCGAGCCGCCGAAGGGCTTGAAAGACGCGTGGTCGAAGCTGCCGATCTTCCGCAAGATCATCGCGATGGCACCGAAAGTGGTCAAAGACGCGGTGTGCCAGGAAGTGGTCATCGAAGGCGATGACGTCGACCTCGCCATGCTGCCGGTGCAGACCTGCTGGCCCGGCGACGTCGGCCCGCTGATCACTTGGGGCCTGACGGTCACCAAAGGCCCGAACAAGGACCGGCAGAACCTCGGTATTTACCGCCAGCAAGTGATTGGCCGCAACAAAGTCATCATGCGCTGGCTCAGCCATCGTGGTGGCGCGCTGGACTATCGCGAGTGGTGCGAGAAGCATCCGGGCCAGCCGTTTCCAGTGTCCGTGGCGTTGGGCGCTGACCCGGCGACCATCCTCGGCGCCGTAACGCCGGTGCCGGACAGTCTGTCCGAATACGCTTTCGCCGGTCTGCTGCGCGGTAACCGCACCGAGCTGGTGAAGTGCCGTGGCAACGACCTGCAAGTGCCGGCTACTGCTGAAATCATCCTCGAAGGCGTGATTCATCCGGGCGAAATGGCCGATGAAGGCCCGTACGGCGACCACACCGGTTACTACAACGAAGTCGACAGCTTCCCGGTGTTCACCGTCGAGCGCATCACTCACCGGATCAAACCGATCTACCACAGCACCTACACCGGCCGTCCGCCGGATGAGCCAGCGATTCTCGGCGTGGCGCTGAACGAAGTGTTCGTGCCGATCCTGCAAAAGCAGTTCCCGGAAATCACCGACTTCTACCTGCCGCCGGAAGGCTGCTCGTATCGCATGGCCATCGTGACCATGAAAAAGTCGTATCCGGGCCACGCCAAGCGCGTGATGCTGGGTGTCTGGTCGTTTTTGCGACAGTTTATGTACACCAAGTTCGTTATCGTCACCGACGACGACATCAACGCGCGCGACTGGAATGACGTGATCTGGGCGATTACCACGCGCATGGATCCCAAGCGCGACACGGTGATGATCGACAACACGCCGATCGACTACCTCGATTTCGCTTCGCCGATCTCGGGGCTCGGCTCGAAAATGGGCCTGGATGCCACCCACAAGTGGCCGGGCGAAACCACTCGCGAGTGGGGCCGCGTCATCGTCAAGGACGACGCCGTGACCCAGCGGATCGATGCCATCTGGAATCAGTTAGGAATAGATTGATGCGTGTAACCCTGCAGCCCTCCGGAGCGGTGCTTGAGATACGGCCCGGCGAGCGGATTCTCGATGGTGCGCGGCGCTTGGGCTACGACTGCCCGCAAAGCTGCCGCAACGGCAATTGCCACGTCTGCGCGGCGCTGCTGGTGGAAGGCCGGGTCGAACAGGCCGGAACGGTGCGCGACCACGGCGAGTTCTACACTTGCATAGCCGAGCCGCTGGAAGACTGCGTCGTGCTGTGGGATGGCGTGCTCGCGCTGGGAGAATTGCCGGTGCGCAGCCTGTCGTGTCAGGTCATCGAATGCCTGGATGTGGGTGGCGACACCTGGCGCGTGCGTCTGCGCGCGCCAGCCGGCAAACCGCCGCGTTATCACGCGGGTCAGTACCTGATGATCGAGCGCGAGAATGGCGAGAAATCGGCGTTCTCGATGGCCTCGGCACCGCACGGCGGGCGCGATCTGGAAATCCACGTGCTGGCGCGCGAATCCAGTGCGTTGAGCCTGATCGAGCAACTGCAACGCAACCCGTTGGTGCGCATCGAGATGCCGTTCGGTGACACCCACCTCGCCGAATTGCCCGACGGACCGCTGGTGTTGGTCGCCGCCGGTACCGGCATGGGCCAGATTCACAGCCTGATCGAACACTGCCGCGCCGCCGGATTCAAACACCCGGTGCATCTGTATTGGGGCGTGCGCCGTCCTGAAGATTTCTACCAAATTGAACATTGGGATGAATGGCTGAAGTTGCCCAACCTGTTTCTGCACAAAGTCGTCAGCGATCAGTGTGGCTGGGAAGGGCGCTGCGGCATGCTGCACGAGGCGGTTTGTGAGGACTTCCCCGATCTGAAGCCGCTGCACGTCTACGCCAGCGGTTCACCGGCGATGGTCTACGGCACGCTGGATGCGTTGGTCGAAGCCGGGATGGATGCGCATCAAATGCGCGCGGATGTGTTCGCCTACGCGCCACGCTCTTGAGCCGCGTTCTGAGGCGTGAGCTAAATCCTTATAACTCTCTATATAGCTGATTGGTATTTATCTAATTGGGTAAATACCGCTAGGTTATATATCAATCAGGCAGTCAATTAAGAAATGTGCCATGGCACTCAAATTGCCTTAAAACATATGTGCCTTATTGTTACAGCGGTGCGTTCTATTAAGTAATTCTTCACCCGCGGGGAGCTAACGCTATTCGCCATGAGCGCCATTGAAAACGCTTTTCTGAACCTGGCTTACCCTCCGCGGCTCGATCTTGGGCCGCAGCTGACGCACGAACAACTTCTCGCCTCGATGCAATCGACCATGGCGCGCCACAAGGGCGGGCCGGTGTGGCTGTTCGCCTACGGTTCGCTGATCTGGCGGCCGGAATGCAATTCGGCACAGCGCATGCGCGGTCGGGTGCATGGCTACCATCGTGGCTTGTACCTGTGGTCGCACGAACATCGCGGCACGCCGGAAATGCCCGGGCTGGTATTCGGTCTGGATCGCGGTGGTTCGTGCAGCGGCTTCGCTTATCGCTTGCCGGAAGATGATCTCGACAGTGCGCTGTATGCGCTATGGAAACGCGAGATGCCGTTCCCGTCCTATCGCCCACACTGGCTCAACTGCCGCCTCGAAGATGGCAGCCAGGTGCAGGCTTTGGGATTTGTATTGGAGCGACACCTGCCGAGCTATGCCGGCAACTTGCCGGATCATGTGCTGCGACAGGTGTTCGAAAGCGCTTGCGGGCGTTACGGCACGACTCGCGATTATGTCGAGCAGACCGCGCACGCCCTGCGCAGCCACGCCATGCCAGACAAAAATCTGGAGGCGCGGCTCATGCGCTGCAAGTCAAAAGCCGATCAGGCGATCGCTTCTTCGCGGGTCTGACTGGCGGCCTGTTTGTGCCATAAGGTCGGTGCGAGGCAAACCATTGCCAGGATGCACGCGCCGATCAACAGCACGAAACCGCCGTCCCAGCCGAAATGGTCCACGGTGTAGCCCATCGCTGCACTGGCCGCGACCGAACCCCCCAGATAACCAAACAGACCGGTGAAGCCCGCCGCAGTACCGGCGGCCTTCTTCGGTGCCAGTTCCAGCGCTTGCAGGCCGATCAGCATCACCGGGCCATAGATCAGGAAGCCGATCGAGAACAGCGCGATCATGTCCACGGTCGGGTTGCCGGCCGGGTTCAGCCAGTAAACCAGTGTGGCTACGGTCACCAATGCCATGAACACCATGCCGGTCAGGCCACGGTTGCCACGGAAGATCTTGTCTGACATCCAGCCGCAGAGCAGCGTGCCGGGGATCCCCGCCCACTCGTAGAAGAAATAGGCCCACGAGGTTTTATCCACGGTGAAACCCTTGGCTTCCTTGAGGTAGGTCGGCGCCCAGTCGAGCACGCCGTAGCGCAGCAGGTAGACGAAGACGTTGGCCATGGCGATGTACCAGAGCATTTTGTTGCGCAGCACGTACTTGACGAAGATTTCCTTGGCGCTGAATTCGTCTTCGTGGCTGGCGTCGTAGCCTTCCGGGTAATCATTCTTGTACTGCTCGATCGGCGGCAAGCCAACCGATTGCGGGGTGTCGCGCATGGTCATGAAGGCGAATATCGCCACGGCCAAAGCCACGGCTGCCGGGACGTAGAACGCCGCGTGCCAGTCGTTGAACAGGCCCATGCCGAGCAGGAACAGCGGGCCGATCAGTCCGCCGCCGACGTTATGCGCCACGTTCCACACTGAAACCACGCCGCCACGTTCCTTCTGCGACCACCAGTGCACCATCGTGCGACCGCTCGGCGGCCAGCCCATGCCCTGCGCCCAACCGTTGATGAACAACAGGATGAACATCATGGTCACGCTGGACGTCGCCCATGGCGCGAAACCGAAAATGAACATCACGCCGGCCGATACCAGCAGACCAAATGGCAGGAAAAAACGCGGGTTGGAACGGTCGGACACCAGGCCCATGAGGA
The DNA here is from genome assembly GCF_049897765.1 of Pseudomonas sp. TWP3-2. NCBI lineage: Bacteria > Pseudomonadati > Pseudomonadota > Gammaproteobacteria > Pseudomonadales > Pseudomonadaceae > Pseudomonas > Pseudomonas sp. TWP3-2. The sequence continues at coordinate 345,239 of NZ_JAFCWW010000002.1, forward strand.
ACTTGGACAAACCGTAGGCAATGGCGATGGCCGACATCGCCAGACCCAGATCGCCACGGCTGTAGCCTTCGTCGATCAGGTACGGCATGGCCAGCGAGAAGTTTTTGCGCAGCAGGTAGTAACCCGCATAGCCAATGAAAATACCGGCGAAGATCTGCCAGCGCAGGCGTCGGTAGGTGCTATCGATTTTTTCTTCAGGCAATGGAGCCTGATGTGCGGCAGGACGAAAGAAAGCAAACATTCAAGAGCTCCAGATTTCTTGTTTTGACTGCGGATGCGAATGTTACAGTTTCGTTACCGAAAATAGCACCGGTTCGCATCGCCGAAACAGCGGAAATGTGGCAGTTCGCGTGTTCCTTTATGAACATGTCGCTCAGATGTAAGTATGGGGCGGTGTGAGGAATGTTGCTTCGGCACCGTCCTGCAGGTTTTCGGGGTGTTGTAGGGCAGGTTTGCAGGACGTGTATTGCGAGGAATGCAGAAGGGGTAACGGCTAGTCTGTTGGCTGGTTTATATCTGGCTTGCTAACTCGCCAATTCTTCTTTGAACGTACTTGATCTTGCTCCAGCGTTTTTTGCGCCTTTGATAGTTGTGGAAATTTTTCACCGAGCGTTCGGCTTGCGATGCTTCAACATGCGCGGCGTAGAGCTCCTGATATTTGTATTTCATCCCGCGAACATTCTCGCTGGCCTCTACTGGCTGACTCAGAATCAGTCGGTTGAACAGGATGTCGAACCGATCCGAAGCTTCAGATGCGATTTCGCGCTTTTTCTGCTCTTCAGCTTTTTTCTCCACTTCGGTCATCGTTGGCGCTAATGGCTGGCCGGATTGCGAGTTTCGATCACTCATACAATGACTCCTTGTGTATGTAAGGGGCCAAACTACAGCGATCTGCTGAAGCGACTGCGGTATATAGCTACCACTTTTCAATTGCGGTTGATCGAGTGTGAAAGTTGTAAAAAACGACTGAAAAGGCCGGATGTATCCTGTGAGTCCACCCGGCCCTGATCATCAAAATCTCTCAGCGCACTTGCACCACAACCTTGCCCACAGCCTTGCGCTGCCCAAGATCATTGATCGCCTGCGCCGCTTCACTCAGCGGATAAACCTGCGACACCAGCGGTTTCAACTTGCCCTCGGCGAACCAGCCGAACAACTGCTGGAAGTTTGCCGCGTTGTCCTGCGGCTGGCGCTGGGCGAAGGAGCCCCAGAACACGCCGATTACCGCCGCGCCTTTGAGCAGGGCGAGGTTGACTGGCAGTTCGGGAATGCGTCCGCTGGCAAAGCCGACCACCAGCAGGCGGCCGTTCCACGCGATGGCACGGATGGCCTGGTCGAACAGGTCGCCACCCACCGGGTCGTAGATCACGTCGGCGCCCTGGCCATCGGTCAGGCGTTTGATTTCGTCCTTGAGGCTGGATTCGCTGTAGTTGATCAGTTCATCGGCGCCGGCAGCCTTGGCCACGGCGAGCTTTTCCGCGCTGCTGGCGGCAGCGATCACGCGGGCACCGAGGGCCTTGCCGATTTCCACGGCGGCCAGACCGACACCTCCGGAGGCACCGAGCACCAGCAGGGTTTCACCCGGTTGCAGGTTGCCGCGCTGTTTCAGCGCATGCATCGAAGTGCCGTAAGTCATGCTGAATGCAGCGGCGGTGTTGAAATCCATTGATGGCGGTATCGGCAGCACGTTATAGCCCGGCACTGCGACCTGTTCGGCGAAGCTGCCCCAGCCGGTCAGCGCCATGACCCGGTCGCCGACTTTCAAGTGGCTGACTTTTTCACCCACCGCGCTGACCACGCCCGCCGCTTCACCGCCCGGCGAAAACGGGAAGGGCGGCTTGAATTGATATTTGCCCTCGATGATCAGCGTGTCCGGGAAGTTGACCCCGGCGGCGTGCACGTCCAGCAGGATTTCGTTCTTCTTGGCGACAGGACTGGCGACGTCTTCCAGCACCAGCGATTCGGCAGGGCCGAAGGCTTTGCACAGCACGGCTTTCATCAGGGCTATTCCTTTGGGAGTGATGGCCGATAAGTGTAGGTGTGGCAGTCAACGGGTCAACGAGCATGCCCGACCCTGATAGTCCGCCATAAGCTTGTGCTTGCGCGGCGGGTCGTTATGCTAGGCCGCAAACCGGATAAGGAGCGAATTGTGAAAGCGTGGATCATGTTGTTGCTGGCCCTGTCTCTGCCTGTGGCAGCGCTGGCCGAAGAAGCCAAAGAAGGCGAAGCGCCGAAGGTCAGTTACATCAGCCTGAGCCCGCCATTTGTGGGCAACTACGGGCTGGACGGCACGCCGAAGCTCAAAGTGTTCAAGGCCGATGTGGCTTTGCGCGTAACCGGTGAAGAGTCGACCAAACTGGTCAAGGCCAACGAACCGCTGATCCGCAATCAGCTGGTGGCGTTGTTCACCCAGCAGACGACCGAGGCGATGGGTAGCATCGAAGGCAAAGAGAAGCTGCGCCAGGAAGCGTTGAAGCAGACGCAGCAAGTGATGAATGACGAAACCGGGAAACCGGTGGTTGAGGATCTGTTGTTCAACAACCTGATCATTCAGTAAGACATTGGTTGTCCGGGCGGGCCGCATCGCTGGCAAGTCGAATCGTCGCACCGCAGCTCCCACAGGTTTTTCGGTTGGTCACAAATTATGTGTTCACTGAAGATCTCTGTGGGAGCTGGCTTGCCAGCGATTGCATTTTGGCAGGCGACAAATTGATCAGGGTTTGAGCGCAATCACCGCTGCCCATTGCTCCGCCGTCACCGGCATCACCGACAACCGCGAACCCTTCTGCACCAGCGGCATCTCCGCCAACGCCGTCTGCTGCTTCAGATAATCCAGCTTCAACACCCGAGCAAACGTCTCGACATGCGCGACATCAATCGCGCTCCAGGCGTTTTTTTCAGGTGTAGCCTTCGGATCGAAGTAATGGCTCTCCGGCTCCAGCGCCGTCGGGTCTGGATAAGCCGCTTGGGTTATTTTGCCGACTCCGGCAATCCCCGGCTCCGGGCAACTCGAATGGTAGAAAAAGAACTCATCTCCCACGGCCATCGCGCGCAGGAAATTGCGTGCCTGATAGTTGCGAACCCCATCCCAGCGCGCTGTGCCGAGCTTCTCCAGGCTCTTGATCGAGAGCTCGTCGGGCTCGGATTTCATCAGCCAGTAGGCCATGGTTTTTGCTCCTCACGGGTTCAGTGGGCAAGTTGTCGGGCAATTTTATGACAAACCGACGGTCGGTTGACGCCAGCGTTTGCGCAGCGGTTCGCGTTGCCGCAAAATGCCGGCCTTTAAAGCTTGACGCTGCTGCACGGCTACGAATGGAAACCGCTGCTGTCATCGTGATGATGTGCCTTGAGGGGGGCAATCGATGAAACGCAAACCGGATTTGCTGTGGATCCTGGTAATTTTGTTCGGTCTGGGCGTCGTGACCACCGGTTATGCGCAGAGCCTGTGGGCCAACAAGACCGATGCTCCAATTGAAATAGCGCAACAAGTACAACAGTCGACAGCCTTCAAGCGCTGACACTGCCTTTGCGACGCCGTTGATTGATGCGGCGTCTACCCCGCGAAATACCATGCCTTGTCGGTGACCGTGCCCTGTAACGGGACATCCCAGCTCGCCTGCGCCAAACGCTCGACTTTCTGACATTCGTGGGCCAGACCCAGCAGCGTCGGCTTGCGCCAATTATTGCGTCGGCTCAGATACGCCAGGCTGCGGTCGTAAAATCCGCCGCCCATTCCCAGGCGCCCGCCAACATCGTCAAAACCCACCAACGGCAACAACACCAGATCCAGCGTCCAGACTTTGCGCTGTCGAGCCAGATTGGCCCGGGGTTCAAGAATGCGGAAGCGATTGGGTTTGAGCTTCTCGCCGGGACGCACGCGCTGAAAAACCATTTTGGTTCGCGGCCAGGCGCTGAGCACGGGCAGATAAGTCGCCTTGCCGCGGCGCTGGGCAGCGCGCAGCAGCAGACGCGGATCGATCTCGCCATCAGTGGGCAGGTACAGAGAAATGTGTTTGGCGCGGCGGAACTGCGGATGTTGTGCAAGCTGCTTGTACAGGCCTTCGGCAGCCTGGCGTTGCTGGCTCGGCGTCAGGGCGCGGCGGGCCTTGCGCAGCAAACGGCGCAATTGGGGGCGGGGCAGCAAAGCAGGTTCGGTCATGGTTCGGCTTCGGCAGGGTGGGGTCGAAAACGCACGCATAAAAAATCCGATGGCGGATTAACCGACATCGGATTCGAATCAGGCTCCCCGGATGAACCGCTGTCAACTTAGCCCTTGAACCCGAAAGTTCAAGGTGGAGGAAGCAGTAGACTTTAAGGCTTTCCGTCTGGCGGACATGCACACCAGCCCAACGTGCAACCTCCAGGGTATAGCAAATCGGCTCAGGGACATCGTCAACTGGCAAGCACCCCAGGGAGTGCGGCGAGTATACCCCAAGCGGCTCGGCGAATCAGCCCTTGGTCGCGGTCGGATCGTCGGCGAGCACCAGATCGACACGATCAAGCAAGTCGCGCACCTGTTCACGGGTCGAACCGCTGGCCTGCACATCCGGACGCTCTTCTTTGTGCAAGAGGTCGTGGGTGATGTTCAGCGCGGCCATCACGGCGATGCGGTCGGCGCCGATGACTTTGCCGCTGCTGCGGATTTCGCGCATCTTGCCGTCCAGGTAACGCGCGGCGCTCACCAGATTGCTGCGCTCTTCCTGCGGGCAGATGATCGAATATTCTTTGTCGAGGATCTGCACGGTTACGCTATTGCTTGAACTCATGAGTCTTGCTCCAGGGCCTTGAGGCGCGAAATCATCGACTCGACCTTACGCCGGGCGATTTCGTTTTTTTCAATCAGGTGCGCGCGTTCCTCGCGCCAGGTCTTTTCCTGAGCAAGTAAGAGTCCGTTTTGGCTCTTTAGTTGCTCGACTCGGCCAATCAGCAATTCGAGTCTGGCCATCAGCGCTTGCAGGTCGGTGTCTTCCATTGGGTTCACTGTCTGATGGGTGGTAGCTGGCGGACAGCCTTTAATAGTCTTGGCGAGTCTGTCGATGTAGGATACAAGGCCTTCATTCTAGACATAGCGCCGTCTGGCGCCTAGCTGCCCATGCCCATTCAGAATTCCCCGTACCAAGCCTTCGCCACCCTGCTGACCTCCAGCGGTCACAACGTCTCGCCTGCCGAACTGCACGGCCTGTTGCTCGGTCGCAGTTGCGCCGGCGCCGGCTTCACTGCAGAAGAGTGGCTGATCGATGCTGCCGAGCTGCTTGAAAGCGAGCCACAGGACAACGTCCGCGCCGCCCTGATCGGCCTGCAAGAAATGGTCAAAGGCGAACTGACCGGCGACGACGTGACCGTCGTGCTGCTGTTGCCGACCGATGACGCACCACTGGCCGAGCGCGCTATTGCGCTGGGCGAATGGTGCCAGGGCTTCCTCAGCGGTTTTGGCCTGAACTGCCGCGACAGCAGCATGTTGAGCACCGAAGCCACCGAAGTGCTGCAGGATCTGGCGGCCATCTCCCAGGTGCAAGACGCACTGGAAGAATCCGAAGACGGCGAAAGCGATTACATGGAAGTCATGGAATACCTGCGCGTAGCGCCGCTGTTGCTGTTCTCCGAAACCAGGAAAGCCGATGTGCCGCCAGCCGCCAAGCCGTCGCTGCACTGATCGCCTGACAGGGAAAGCCATCTGCCCATGATCCATATCCCCAGAGCGGAATACAGCCGGCGCCGCAAGGCGCTGATGGCGCAGATGGTCCCCAACAGCATCGCGATCCTGCCCGCCGCCGCAGTTGCCATCCGCAACCGCGACGTCGAGCACGTCTACCGTCAGGACAGCGACTTCCAGTACCTCAGCGGTTTCCCCGAGCCACAAGCGGTCATCGTGTTGATGCCCGGCCGTGAGCATGGCGAATACGTGCTGTTCTGCCGTGAACGCAACGCCGAACGCGAACTCTGGGATGGCTTGCGTGCAGGGCAGGAAGGCGCGATCCACGAATACGGCGCTGACGACGCATTCCCCATTACCGACATAGACGACATCCTGCCGGGCCTGATTGAAGGCCGCGATCGGGTGTATTCGGCGATGGGCAGCAACCCGGAATTCGACCGCCATCTGATGGACTGGATCAACGTGATCCGCTCCAAAGCGCACCTCGGCGCGCAGCCACCCAACGAATTCGTTGCGCTGGATCATCTGCTGCACGACATGCGCCTGTATAAATCGGCGGCAGAAGTGAAGGTGATGCGCGAAGCCGCACGCATCTCTGCCCAGGCGCACATCCGCGCGATGCAGGCCAGTCGCGCCGGGCTTTACGAGTACAGCCTCGAAGCCGAACTTGACTACGAATTCCGCAAGGGCGGGGCGAAAATGCCTGCTTATGGTTCGATCGTCGCCGCCGGGCGCAACAGCTGCATCCTGCATTACCAGCAGAACGACGCGTTGCTCAAGGACGGCGATCTGGTGCTGATCGACGCCGGTTGCGAGATCGACTGCTACGCCAGCGACATCACCCGCACCTGGCCGGTCAATGGCAAGTTTTCGCCCGAGCAGAAAGCGATTTACGAGTTGGTGCTGGCTTCGCAAGAAGCCGCGTTCGCTGAAATCGCTCCGAACAAGCACTGGAATCAGGCCCACGAAGCCACGGTTCGGGTGATCACTACAGGTTTGGTCAAGCTCGGTTTGCTGGTGGGCGAAGTCGACGAGTTGATTGCGTCCGAAGCCTACAAAGCGTTTTACATGCACCGCGCCGGCCACTGGCTGGGCATGGATGTACACGACGTTGGCGAGTACAAGGTCGGCGGCGAATGGCGCGTGCTGGAGGTTGGTATGGCGCTGACCGTGGAGCCGGGCATCTACATCGCCCCGGACAATCAGAACGTAGCGAAGAAATGGCGCGGCATTGGCGTGCGCATCGAGGACGACGTGGTAGTGACCAAGACCGGTTGTGAAATTTTGACCAACGGCGTGCCGAAAACCGTCGCCGAGATCGAAGCCCTGATGGCGCAAGCCCGGAGCCATGCGGCATGAGTCGGGTCAATCTGGCAATCATCGGTGGTGGTCTGGTCGGTGCCAGTCTGGCGTTGGCCTTGCAGGCCGGCGCAAAGGCACGCGGCTGGAAGATCGTGCTGATCGAACCATTCGCCCCCGGCGACAGTTGGCAGCCGAGCTACGACGCGCGTTCGTCGGCGCTGTCGTTTGGCTCGCGGCAGATTTATCAACGACTGGGCGTGTGGCAGGAAATCTCCCGCCGCGCCGAGCCGATCAAGCAGATCCATGTGTCGGACCGTGGCCGCTTCTCCACCGCGCGCTTGTCGGCGATGGAAGAAGGCGTGCCGGCGCTGGGCTATGTGGTGGAAAACGCCTGGCTCGGCCACTGCCTCTGGCAGCATGTCGACAAGGACGTGATCAGTTGGCGCTGCCCCGCGGAAGTCACGCGCATGGAACCCCTGGCCGACGGTTATCGCCTGACTCTGAATGATGAGACCACCCTCGAATGTGATCTGGCGGTGCTCGCCGATGGCGGCCGGTCCGGTCTGCGCGAGCAATTGGGTATCAACGTGCGTCAGCGGCCTTACAACCAGAGCGCGCTGATCGCCAACATCACCCCGAGTGAATCGCACAACGGCGTGGCTTTCGAGCGTTTCACGGATGACGGCCCGATGGCCTTGCTGCCGCTACCGGACAACCGCTGCGCGCTGGTCTGGACCCGTCTGGGCATGGACGCGCAACGCCTGGCGGATTTGAGTGATCGCGACTTCCTCAGCGAATTGCAGGGCGTATTCGGTTACCGCCTCGGCACGCTGAAACAGGTTGGCGCGCGGCACCTGTATCCGTTGTCGCTGGTCGAGGCCGAGGAGCAGGTGCGTTCGCATCTCGCAGTGCTGGGCAACGCCGCACACAGTCTGCATCCGATTGCCGGGCAGGGTTTCAACCTGTCGCTGCGCGATGCCAATGCACTCGCCGAAGCCTTGCTGACCAGCGATAAACCGCTGGGCGACTTCGCCACGTTGCAAGCCTATCGCGAGCGTCAGCGTCTCGATCAGGACCTGACCGTGGGCTTCTCCGATCAGGTCACGCGGCTTTTCGGCAGCACTCAGCCGCTGGTGTCGCTGGGCCGCAACCTCGGTCTGCTCGGTCTCGATCTGCTGCCGCCGGCCAAACGCTGGTTCGCCCGTCAGGCCATGGGGCTGGGGACGCGGCCGGATGCTTGATCGCCGGCAGACCGCCACTGAGGAGCAACACCCGCCGCAGTCGCAGGTCGACATTCATGACGGCGCCGGCAATCTGCTGGCGCAGGTCGGTAAAACCCTTTATGTGCGGCTCAAGCCGCAAGCGAGACAGGCTTAAAGCATGGAAATGCGCGCAGATCTGCTGATTGTCGGAGCCGGAATGGTCGGCAGCGCCCTCGCACTGGCGTTGCAGGACAGCGGGCTGGAAGTCCTGCTGCTCGACGGTAGCCCGTTGAGCGTCAAACCGTTCGAGGCCGACGCGGCGTTCGAGCCGCGCGTGAGTGCGCTGTCTGCAGCCAGCCAACGCATTCTCGAACGCCTTGGCGTGTGGGACGGCATCGCCAGTCGCCGTAGCAGTCCGTACACCGACATGCATGTGTGGGACGGCAGCGGCACCGGGCAGATTCATTTCTCGGCCGCCAGCGTGCACGCCGATGTGCTCGGTCACATCGTCGAAAACCGTGTGGTGCAGGACGCTTTGCTCGACCGTTTGCACGACTGTGATCTGGGCTTGCTGGCCAACGCCCGACTGGAACAGATGCGCCGCTCTGGCGACGACTGGCTGCTGACCCTGGCCGATGGCCGCACGTTGCGCGCACCGCTGGTAATCGCAGCTGACGGCGCCAACTCTGCGGTGCGACGCCTGACCGGTGTCGCGACCCGTGAGTGGGATTATCTGCACCATGCCATCGTCACCAGCGTGCGCAGCAGCCAGCCGCATCAGATGACCGCGTGGCAGCGCTTCACCGATCACGGGCCGCTGGCGTTTCTGCCGCTGGAGCGTGATGGGCAGCAGGATTGGTGTTCGATCGTCTGGTCGACCACGCCGAGCGAGGCCGAGCGTTTGATGGCGCTGGATGAGGCGGATTTCTGCCGTGAACTGGAGCGTGCCTTTGAAGGCTGCCTCGGCGAAGTGCTCAGCGCCGACCCGCGCGTCTGCGTGCCGCTGCGTCAACGCCATGCCAAGCGTTACGTGGCTGAAGGTCTGGCGCTGATCGGCGATGCGGCGCACACCATTCACCCGTTGGCGGGGCAGGGCGTCAATCTCGGCTTCCTCGATGCCGCGGTGCTGGCCGAAGTGCTGCTGCAAGCGCACGAGCGCGGCGAACGGCTGGCGGACGTGAAAGTCCTGAGCCGCTACGAGCGTCGGCGCATGCCGCACAATCTGGCGCTGATGGCGGCGATGGAAGGCTTTGAGCGGTTGTTCCAGGCTGATCCGCTGCCTTTGCGCTGGTTGCGTAATACCGGGTTGAAGATCGTCGAGCAGATGCCTGAGGCCAAGGCATTGTTCGTGCGTGAAGCGCTGGGTTTGACCGGCGACCTGCCGGCCCTCGCCAAGCCCTGAATCTCTCCGTGCAACATCCGGTAACTCCTTGGCGAAGTGATCGATTGAGCTGGCAAATGTGAGTCCTTATCATTTGGGCCACTTTTCCCGACCGAGAGATCACTCCCATGTTGGCATCCAAGCGTCTTCTGACCGCAATGGCCCTGACCCTGATCGGCAGCACTGCCGCCCAGGCCGCTGATGAGGTGGTGGTCTACTCGTCGCGCATCGACGAACTGATCAAACCGGTATTCGACGCCTACACCGCGAAAACCGGGGTGAAGATCAAGTTCATCACCGATAAGGAAGCGCCGCTGATGCAGCGCATCAAGGCCGAAGGCGAAAACGCCACCGCCGACCTGCTGCTGACGGTCGACGCCGGCAACCTGTGGCAGGCCGAGCAGATGGGCATTCTTCAGCCGTTCACCTCGAAAACCATCGACAGCAATATTCCCGCGCAATACCGCTCGTCCAGCCATGCCTGGACCGGTTTGAGCCTGCGCGCGCGGACTATCGCCTACTCCACTGAACGAGTGAAACCGGGCGAACTGACCACCTACGAGGCATTGGCCGACAAGAACTGGGAAGGGCGCCTGTGCCTGCGTACGGCGAAAAAGGTCTACAACCAGTCGCTGACCGCGACCATGATCGAAGTGCATGGCGCCGAGAAGACCGAAAAAATCCTCAAAGGCTGGGTCAACAACCTGTCCACCGATGTGTTCTCCGATGACGTCGCGGTGCTCGAAGCGATCAACGCTGGCCAGTGCGACGTGGGGATCGTCAACACTTACTACTACGGTCGCCTGCATAAGCAGAAGCCTGAACTGCCGGTGAAACTGTTCTGGCCGAATCAAGCGGATCGCGGTGTGCACGTCAACCTGTCGGGTATAGGTTTGACCAAGCATGCGCCGCATCCGGAAGCAGCCAAGGCGCTGGTCGAGTGGATGACCACACCTGAGGCGCAGAAGATTTTTGCCGATGTGAATCAGGAATTCCCGGCCAACCCGGCGGTCGCGCCTTCGGAGGAAGTGGCGGCTTGGGGCAAGTTCATTGCCGACACCTTGCCGGTAGAAGTGGCGGGCAAGCGTCAGGCAGAGGCGATTCGGATGATGGATCGGGCGGGGTGGAACTGAGTTTTTGTCGATTGCTGTGTTCGCTTAAGATCGCTGCCCTCACCCCAGCCCTCTCCCGGGGGGAGAGGGAGCCGATGTGGGTTGTTTTCTAGACTTGAGTTCGACTCGATATCTCAGGTCGATGTAACTCGAAAGAGCAACTCGGTCAGTCCCCTCTCCCTCCGGGAGAGGGCTTGGGTGAGGGCAACAATCCCGACCTGAAACAAGCAGCTCAAGAACACCCCTATCCCTCCAGAGTTCTAAAAGTGGCCCACCCCGCCCAACGCCGCTGGTACCCCATCGTCTTCACCATCGCCGCGTTGGTGCTGTTGCCCCTCAGCGTCCTGCTGTTGTCCTGGCAAACCATAGATCAACAAATCTGGTCGCACCTGTGGCAAACCCAGATGCCACGCCTGCTCGGCAACACCCTGACGCTGGTCTTGGGCGTCGGCGTCGGCGTAACCCTGATTGGCGTCAGCCTCGCCTGGCTCACCAGTCTCTGCGAATTCCCCGGTCGGCGCTGGCTCGACTGGGCGCTGATGCTGCCCTTCGCTATTCCCGCCTACGTACTGGCTTTCGTGTTTGTCGGCCTGCTCGACTTCGCCGGACCGGTACAAACCCTGTTGCGCGAGTGGTTCGGCAGCGGCCTGCGCCTGCCGCGTGTACGTTCCACCGGCGGGGTGATTGTGGTGTTGGTGCTGGTTTTTTATCCCTACGTCTACCTGCTAGCGCGCACTGCGTTTCTGGCTCAGGGCAAAGGCCTGATGGAAGCCGCGCGGGTGCTCGGCCAGTCGCCGTGGCAGGCGTTCTGGCGCGTGGCGTTGCCGATGGCGCGACCGGCAATTGGCGCGGGGGTGGCGCTGGCGTTGATGGAGACCCTGGCGGATTTCGGTGCAGTGTCGGTGTTCAACTTCGATACTTTTACCACCGCGATCTACAAGACCTGGTACGGCTTTTTCAGCCTGTCCAGCGCCGCGCAACTGGCCAGCCTGTTGCTGCTGGTGGTGATGCTGGTGTTGTACGGCGAACGCCGCGCGCGCGGGGCGAATCGCGCGAGTAACGAGCGACCACGGATCAAAGCGCTGTATCACCTACGCGGGCCCAAGGCTTGGGCAGCAACGGGTTGGTGCTCGCTGGTGTTCGCCTGCGCGTTCGTCATTCCGGTGCTGCAACTGCTGGCGTGGTTCTGGCAGCGCGGGCGTTTCGATCTGGATGAACGCTACGCCGGACTGATTCTGCACACGCTGTATCTGGGGGGCATGGCGGCGTTGATTACCGTGAGTGTCGCGCTGCTGTTGGCATTTGCCCGACGTCTGGCGCCGACCCGAGCGATCCGCTCCGGTGTCAGTCTGGCCAACCTCGGTTACGCCTTGCCCGGTTCGGTGTTGGCAGTGTCGATCATGCTTGCTTTCAGTTACCTCGACCGCGAGCTGGTGATTCCAGTGTCGGGTTGGCTCGGTGGCGCGGGCAAACCGTTGCTGCTGGGCAGTCTGGCGGCGCTGTTGCTGGCGTATCTGGTGCGTTTCATCGCTGTGGCATACGGCCCGCTGGAAAGCAGTCTGGCGCGTATACGGCCATCTTTGCCTGAAGCAGCACGTAGCCTGGGTGTCAGTGGGCCGCGACTGTTTTTCAAAGTGTATCTGCCGTTGTTGTTGCCGGGGACCTTGAGTGCCGCGTTGCTGGTGTTCGTTGATGTGCTCAAGGAAATGCCGGCGACCCTGCTGATGCGCCCGTTTGGCTGGGACACGCTGGCGGTACGCATCTTCGAAATGACCAGCGAAGGCGAGTGGGCGCGGGCGTCGTTGCCGGCGCTGAGCCTGGTTCTGGTCGGTCTGTTGCCGGTCATCGGATTGATCCGCCGTTCGGCGCATCGAAACGCTTAGGTGTCAGTCCTACATCATGCGGCTACAATGCGCGGCATTCGGTGCGGTCCGTCTGACAGACCCGGTTGCTGAAATCGGCTGAGAGCCTTCTATTTCAAGGCTTTCACGCTGTGCAGCGCCTGTCCGCACCTTCGCCACGCCCGGAAGGAGAAACCCATGGGACAGCGTACGCCTCTGTATGACCTGCATCTCGCCCTCGGCGCGAAGATGGTCGATTTTGGCGGTTGGGATATGCCATTGCACTACGGCTCGCAGGTCGAGGAACACCATCAGGTGCGCCGCGATTGCGGGGTGTTCGATGTTTCCCACATGACCGTGATCGATGTCAGTGGCCCCCAGGCCAAGGTCTGGCTCCAGCATTTGCTGGCCAACGACGTCGAACGCCTGCACAGCCCCGGCCGTGCGCTCTACAGCACCATGCTCAATGAACGCGGCGGCATCGTCGACGATATGATCGTCTACCGCCTCGACGACGGTTATCGGCTGGTGTTCAACGCCTCCACCCGCGATCAGGATCTGGCCTGGATGCAAACGCATCAGGCCGGTTTCGACGTGCACCTGCACGAACGCGCCGAGCTGGCGATGCTGGCCATTCAAGGCCCGCAGGCCCGGCACAAGATTGCCGAACTGGTGACCCAGTCCCGCGCGACGCTGATCCAGATGCTCAAACCTTTCGAAGGCCACGCCGACGGCGACTGGTTCATCGCGCGCACCGGTTACACCGGCGAGGATGGTCTGGAAATCGTTCTGCCGGCCAGTCAGGCTCCGGGATTTTTCAACGATCTGGTTGGCGCGGGCATTTCGCCGATCGGCCTCGGCGCTCGCGATACGCTGCGCGTTGAAGCCGGGATGAACCTGTACGGTCAGGACATTCATCAAGACGTTTCGCCACTGGCCTCGAACATGGCCTGGAGCATTGCCTGGGAGCCGGCCACGCGTCAGTTCATCGGTCGCGACGCTCTACAGGCCGAGCAAGCCGCAGGTGTGCAGCACAAACTGGTCGGTCTGGTGCTTGAAGAGCGCGGGGTTTTGCGCGCGCATCAGGTCGTGCGCATCGCCAATGTTGGCGAAGGGGAGATCACCAGTGGTAGTTTCTCTCCTACGCTTAGCAAGTCGATTGCCCTGGCGCGTGTACCGATGGCGACAGCCGACCGCGCCGAAGTGGAAATCCGTGGCAAGTGGTATCCGGTACGGGTGGTCAAACCGACCTTCGTCCGTCACGGCAAAACCTTGATCTAACTTATTTCCGGCGGACACCACCGCTGACCTACTTCTTGAGGACACCGAACATGAGCAACATCCCCGCCGACCTGCGTTTTGCCGAAAGTCATGAATGGGCGCGTCTGGAAGCTGACGGCACCGTCACCGTGGGCATCAGTGACCACGCGCAGGAAGCGCTGGGCGATGTGGTATTCGTCGAGCTGACGGAAGTGGGCAAAGTGTTTGCCGCTGAAGATCAGGCCGGAGTGGTTGAATCGGTGAAAGCCGCTTCCGACATCTACTCGCCGATCAGCGGTGAAGTGATCGCCATCAACGAAGAGCTGGGCGGTTCGCCTGAACTGCTCAACTCCGATCCGTACGGCGCGTGGATCTTCAAGCTCAAGCCAAGCGACAAGGCCGAGCTGGACAAGCTGCTCGACGCGGCCGCCTACAAGGCAGCCATCGGCGAATAAGCTGCACGCAACATCCCAAAGCCCCGACTCGTCGGGGCTTTTTTCTGTCCGGGATTCGCCCATGGCAGTGGCTGCTATGCTGGTTTGACCGTGTTGCATTGACGCCGAGCGCCAGCCAAGAGAGAGCCCGTCATGTCCCAGTTGCCGTCCCTGAGCCAGTTACGCGATCCCGAGGCTTTCCTGCGCCGCCACCTCGGCCCCGATGCCGCCGAACAACAGGCAATGTTCGACAGCCTAGGTCTTGGCAGTCGCGTCGAGCTGATCGAACAAACCGTGCCGCCGGGCATTCGCCTCAATCGCGCACTGGATCTGCCGCCAGCACTGGACGAGCAGGCGGCGCTGGCCAGACTGCGTGGCTATGCCGAGCAGAATCAGGTCTGGACCAGCCTGATCGGCATGGGCTACCACGGCACCCTGACGCCTGCGGTCATTCTGCGCAACGTGCTGGAAAATCCCGGCTGGTACACCGCGTACACGCCCTACCAACCGGAAATCGCCCAGGGCCGACTGGAAGCGTTGCTCAACTTTCAGCAACTGACCATCGACCTCACCGGCCTCGAACTGGCCAACGCCTCCTTGCTCGACGAAGCCACCGCAGCAGCGGAAGCCATGGCACTGGCCAAACGCGTGGCCAAGTCCAAAAGCAATCTGTTTTTCGTCGATGAAAACTGTCACCCGCAGACCATTTCCGTGGTGCAGACCCGCGCTGAAGGCTTCGGCTTCGAGCTGATCATCGACGCTGTGGATAACTTGAAGCAGCACCAGGTGTTCGGTGCCTTGCTGCAATACCCGGACACCCACGGCGAGATCCGCGACCTGCGCCCGTTGATCGATCAGCTGCACGCGCAACAGGCACTGGCGTGCGTCGCCGCCGATCTGTTGAGCTTGTTACTGCTGACCCCGCCGGGAGAGATGGGCGCGGATGTGGTGTTCGGCTCCAGTCAGCGCTTCGGCGTGCCGATGGGCTACGGCGGCCCGCATGCGGCGTTTTTCGCCAGTCGTGAGGAATACAAACGGGCGATTCCGGGGCGGATCATCGGCGTGTCGAAAGATGCACGCGGCAACGTTGCGCTGCGCATGGCCCTGCAAACCCGCGAGCAACACATTCGCCGGGAGAAGGCCAATTCGAACATTTGCACTGCGCAGGTTTTATTGGCCAACATCGCCAGTTTCTATGCTGTTCATCACGGGCCGGAAGGGCTGAAACGCATCGCCCAACGGGTGCATCGACTGACCTGCATTCTGGCTGCCGGGCTGGCTCGCCACGGTATCAATCGAGTCAACCAGCAATTCTTCGACACGCTGACGCTGGACGTTGGCGGCGCGCAGACCGCGATTATCGAAAGTGCCCAGGCCGCGCAGATCAACCTGCGGATTCTCGGCCGTGGCCGCTTGGGCTTGAGCCTCGACGAAACTTGCGACGAAAACACCGTGGTCAAACTGTTCGACGTGCTGCTCGGTGCCGATCATGGGCTGAACGTCGAGGAACTGGATGCCGAAGCGCTGGATTCCGGCATCCCGGACAATCTGCAAAGAACCACGCCGTACCTGCGCCACCCGGTGTTCAACGCCCACCACAGCGAAACCGAAATGCTGCGCTACCTCAAACAACTGGAGAACAAGGATCTGGCGCTCAACCAGTCGATGATCCCGCTCGGCTCCTGCACCATGAAACTCAACGCCACCAGCGAAATGATCCCGATCACCTGGCCGCAGTTCGCCAATCTGCATCCTTTTGTGCCGAGGGAGCAGGCAGTTGGTTACACGCTGATGATCGAAGAACTTGAGCAATGGTTGTGCGCGATCACCGGGTTCGATGCGATCTGCATGCAGCCCAACTCCGGCGCGCAGGGCGAATACGCCGGGTTGTTGGCGATCCGCAAATACCACGAGAGCCGGCAGCAGGGCGGACGCGATGTGTGCCTGATTCCGTCCTCGGCCCATGGCACCAATCCGGCCTCGGCGCAAATGGTTGGGTTACGCGTGGTGATAGTCGAATGCGACGAGGCCGGCAACGTTGATCTGGAAGACTTGAAGGCCAAGGCGGCTGAGGCCGGGGCCAAGTTGTCGTGCCTGATGGCAACCTATCCTTCGACCCACGGCGTCTACGAAGAGGGCATCAGCGAAATCTGCGAAGTTATCCACAAACACGGCGGTCAGGTGTACATGGATGGCGCCAACCTGAATGCACAAGTTGGGCTGACGCGCCCCGCTGACATTGGCGCCGACGTATCACACATGAACTTGCACAAGACTTTCTGCATCCCGCATGGTGGCGGCGGGCCGGGCATGGGGCCGATTGGCGTGCGCGCGCATCTGGCACCTTTTGTGGCCAATCATCCGGTGGTGCCGATTGACGGGCCGCAAGCGCAGAACACGGCGGTCAGTGCGGCGCCTTGGGGCAGCGCGAGCATTTTGCCGATCAGCTGGATGTACATCGCGATGATGGGGCCGCAACTGGCGGATGCCAGCGAGGTGGCAATCCTCGCGGCGAATTACCTGGCGCAGCATCTGTCCGGCGCGTTTCCGGTGCTTTACACCGGTCGCAATGGGCGAGTCGCACATGAATGCATTCTCGATTTGCGCCCGCTCAAGGCGTTGACCGGGATCAGCGAAGAAGATGTCGCCAAACGTCTGATGGATTACGGCTTTCACGCGCCGACCATGTCATTCCCGGTGCCGGGTACCTTGATGGTCGAACCGACCGAGAGTGAATCCAAGGCTGAGCTGGACCGCTTCATCGGCGCGATGCTCAGCATCCGTGCGGAAATCACTGAGGTGCAAAACGGCAACTGGCCGGCCGAGGACAATCCGCTCAAGCGTGCGCCGCATACCTTGGCCGATGTCACTGGCGTGTGGGAGCGGCCGTACAGTATCGAGCAAGCGATTACGCCGGATACGCACACCAGGGCGCACAAGTATTGGCCGGCGGTTAACCGGGTGGATAACGTTTACGGCGACCGCAATCTCTATTGCGCCTGCGTCCCGGTAGACGATTACCGCTAATTTGGATATCAACCACATACCCTGTGGGAGCGGGCTTGCCCGCGATAGCGGTAGTTCAGTCGACATCGATGCTGAATGTGCTGTCCTCATCGCGGGCAAGCCCGCTCCCACAGGGTTCTAGGGTGATTCTGAAGCTGTGGGCAAAAAAATGCCGCTCGATTGAGCGGCATTTTTCTTTTCGTCTGGAAGGTTATTCTGACGCCACGGCATTCTTCGCCAGAATGGCGTTGGCCAATTCCATGTCTGTCGCCTGCAACCCTGGGTTATCAGCGCGGACTTTCTGCATGGCGGCTTCCAGATACGGTCCACGGATACCGCCTTCGCTGGCAACGAAACTGCCGGCGTCATCCTGTGCAGCAACGATCAGCTTGTGATCCTTGAACGTCAGGTAAGTCGAGCCGGTGGTGGCGCCGGAGGAAATGACGTTACGCCAAAAGCTGTCGGCCATTGCCGAACCGACGGGCAGAGACAACAGGGCAACGGTAGCAACAGCAAGTTTGAGACGCATAAGGGGTGACTCCACTGATTTAACTACGGCGTTGGATCGCGATTTCCCCGATCCGGTTCCGTGAGAGCCTATTTCTGCTCGCTCTGCGGTGTCACTCGCAATACTTCTTCAATAGTTGTCAGCCCCGCCGCGACCTTCTGCGCGCCGGACAAGCGCAGGCTGCGCATGCCTTCCTTGAACGCCTGACGGCGGATTGCCGTCAGATCGGTGTCCGGGGTAATCAACGTTTTGAGGCCGTCGGTCAGCTGCATGATTTCGTAAACACCCGCGCGGCCGTGATAGCCGGTGTCGCGGCATTCCAGGCAACCGATTGCGCGTTGCGCATTGCTCGGCAGCGGTGCTTGCCACGGTCGCGTCAGGGTTTGCCAGTCTTCCTCGCCGAGGGTCAATGGTGCCTTGCAGTGCGGGCACAAGGTTCGCACCAGACGTTGCGCCATGACGCCGAGAACCGTGGCTTTGATCAGGTAATGCGGCACACCGAGTTCGAGCAGACGGCTGATCGCACTCGGCGCATCGTTGGTGTGCAGGGTCGACAGCACCAGGTGCCCGGTCAGCGCCGCCTGAATCGCCATCTCGGCGGTTTCCAGATCGCGGATCTCGCCGATCATGATGATGTCCGGGTCCTGGCGCATCAGCGCGCGCACCCCGGCGGCGAAGGTCAGGTCGATGTTGTGCTGCACCTGCATCTGATTGAAGGCCGGCTCGACCATCTCGATCGGGTCTTCGATGGTGCAGAGGTTGACCTCCGGCGTCGCCAGTTTCTTCAGCGTGGTGTATAGCGTGGTGGTCTTGCCCGAACCGGTCGGCCCGGTCACCAGGATGATGCCGTTGGGCTGGCCGGTCATGTCCTGCCAGCGCCGCAGGTCGTCGGCGGAAAACCCGAGCTGATCGAAATCCTTGAGCAGCACTTCCGGGTCGAATATCCGCATGACCATTTTTTCGCCGAACGCGGTGGGCAGAGTCGATAGCCGCAGCTCGACTTCGCCACCGTCAGGGGTTTTGGTCTTGACCCGACCGTCCTGCGGCTTGCGTTTCTCGGCGACGTTCATCCGGCCGAGGCTCTTCAAACGACTGACGATGGCCATGGTCACTTGCGGCGGAAATTGATAGACGTTGTGCAATACGCCGTCGATGCGAAAACGTACCGTACCCTGCTCGCGCCGCGGCTCGATGTGGATATCGCTGGCGCGTTGCTGGAAGGCGTACTGGAACAGCCAGTCGACGATATTGACGATGTGCGCGTCGTTGGCGTCCGGCTCCTGATCGCTGGCGCCGAGGTTGAGCAACTGTTCGAAGTTGCCGAGGTTGCCGCTTTGCTGATCGGCATTGGTAGCGCCACTGACCGATTTGGCCAGTCGAAAAAACTCGACGCTGAAGCGCTGGATATCCGCCGGGTTGGCCACCACGCGTTTGATCGGCAATTTGAGTACGTGGGTCAGATCAGCTTCCCAGCCAGTGACGTAAGGCTGGGCGCTGGCCACGGTAACCACGTCCCGGTCAACCGATACCGCAAGAATCTTGTGCCGCTGCGCAAAAGCGTAAGACATCAGCGGCGTGATTGCGGCAACGTTGATCTTCAGCGGGTCGATGCGCAAGTACGGCTGGCCCGCCTGCTGCGCGAGCCACAGGGTCAGGCTTTCCAGATCGAGATGTTTGCCCGGACGGCTGAGGTCGTCGAGTTGCTGGCTGGCGATGAACTCCAGCGGATGTTTCTGACCATGGGCTGCATGCCGACGACGGGCATTCAGGGCCTGCTCGGCCGCGTCCTGGCAGATAAACCCCTGAGCGACCAGTTCACGCAGAACATCGTTGAGATCCAGCCAGCGGTCCTGAGTGGCGAGTTGAACGGACATGCGGGCTCCTTTTGAACGACTGTGCGCAAAGGATAGTCGTGGCCGCACGGACTGCTGGGCCACTACCCGACGAAGGCGTTTCGATTTTTGTCAGCCGGCCGCTTGCTCGGGCGCAGCCCACGCCGCGTCGGCGTCTTGCAGGTTCACCGAGCACACGCTGATCAGGTTACGAAGTTTTTCCGCGATCACTTCGGCGCGGTGCCAACTGAGGCCATCGATGACGATGTCGAGCGACAGCAGATCGTCCAGCCGCTGGACGTTGACCTGCTGCGGCGTGAGGAACTGCAAGGCGAACAGATTGAGTGCCCGGCACAAAAGATCCGGTTCGGCTTCAGCGAGAATCTGATATTGCGCGCGGCAATGCGCATTGCTCACGTTCCACACATCGGCGCGGGGCGGTGGGGTGTTCACGGCTTCGAGATGCGACATGGTGAGTCTCCAAAATTACTGGAGGAATTTTTGCATTCGCCGGCGGGCATTTCTTATCTAAGATGGACGGAATTCGTGATTGATCGAAAAGATCAATTCGTCACGACTTAAGTTTGAGGAATAGTTATGCGCAGTGAGTTGGACAGCTACGACCGGCGCATTCTCGCCCTGCTACAGGAGGACGCTTCTTTGTCCAGCGCGCAGATCGCCGAGCAGGTGGGTCTGTCGCAATCGCCATGCTGGCGGCGGATTCAGCGGATGAAGGAGGAGGGGATCATTCGCGGGCATGTGACTTTGCTGGATCGCAAGAAAATCGGCCTGAACACGCAGATCTTCGCCGAGATCAAACTCAACGCCCACGGGCGGTCGAACTTCACGGAATTCACCGAGGCGATTCGCGGGTTTCCGGAAGTGCTGGAGTGCTATGTGCTGATGGGGGCGGTGGATTTTCTGCTGCGCATTGTTGCGGCGGACATCGAGGCGTATGAGCGCTTCTTCTTCGAGAAGCTGTCGCTGGTGCCGGGGATTCAGGAAGTGAATTCGATAGTGGCGCTGTCGGAGATCAAATCCACAACAAGCTTGCCGGTCTGAAGTGTTGCGGTGATTGTGCTGGCCTCATCGCTGGCAAGCCAGCTCCCACAGGTTTTTGTGTTGAAACACAATATGCGTTCCAACATCGAACCCTGTGGGAGCTGGCTTGCCAGCGATGGCGGACTTACATACGCAGGAGCATTTTCCAGGCACGATTCTGATACACGGCAATCGCCTGATGCTTGCGCGCATCCAGCAATTCGTCAGTGATCGTCGGTTCGTTGGCCAGTTGCGCCAGTTTGTTCAGCTCGCCGTACAGACGATCCATCTCCGGCACATCCAGCACGTTACGCGCGTGGTGCAGCCAGACCTGAATACGCTCGATGCGCGGCAGTTGTTCGGCCAGATCTTCCGGCTGCTGCTGATAACGCTGCAACTGCAGGGAAGTCGCTTCCTCACCCAGCAGACGCGGCAGCCAGCTACCGAGTTGCGCAGCGCCCTGACGATTGCCACGCGTGTTGCGGTCGGCAGTCCAGGTGCGAGCCAGCAACCAGCGTGAAGTATTCAGCGAGAACTGGCCCCAGCGTGGGTCTTCGAGTTCTTCGAGGAACTGCTCTGGCGCGGCTTTGCGCACGTCCTCGTCTTCCACACCGGCTTGAACCAGCGGACGCCAGTCTTCGAGCAATGCGTCCAGCGCAACGCGCAGATCGTGGGTCGATTGACGCGGTGCAGCCTGGCCGAGACTGCTGAGCAGAGCGCGCAGTTCAGCGAGGTTCTCGACCCAGTCCAGCAGCAAGCGCCAGTGGCCGTTGAAGCGATATTGCTCGGCCAGACGCTGACTGCTCGCCAGCAAATGCCAGCCCAGCGCGGCGAAAGCATCGTCCAGCGGCGTTTCGACGCTGATCGCCGGCGCAGGCAGGCTCAGCGAATAGCTGTTGGCATCGAACAAACGATAACCACGCTCAGCCTTGCTGATATCACATGGCATCAGCGCCAGGGTGGCGGCCAGTTCAGCAGCCAGTTCCAGCAGCGCGGCAGGCTCGCCTTCGCGCAGTTCCAGTTCCAGCTCGCAGATTTCTTCTTTCTGTTTACCAACCACTACGTGGCCGAGGTCCAGCGCGGCTTCGATGACCACTTTGGTCTTGCCACGGCCCCAGGCAATTTCGGCGCGTTCGCGGACGAAATCGGTGGTGAAGATCGGCTTCAGGGTTTTCTTGTCCAGCTCGGCCAGAGACTCGGGCCAGCATTCGCCGTCGAGTTTTTTCACGTCGAGCTTGGCTTTCGGCAGGATCCAGTCGTACTCGTTACGCTCGGACAGACCGGCAACGCTCTGGCCGCGGGTCTTGAGGGTCTGAATCACCTCTTCGCCATCCTTGCGCAGGCGCAGGGCGACTTTGGCCTGGGCCAGATCGCGCTCCGGGGTATCGAAGTACTGGTTCATCAACTCACGGCGTTCCCAGCCACTTTTGTTGCGTTTTTTCAGTAACGGGTGCTCGCGCAGCGCAGCGAGGGTTTCGCGGCTGACGCGGAGTTTGATTTCGGTTTCTTTTTGCATGGCCGGAAAATCCAGGATCGGGAGCGCAGCCGGGGGAATGTGTGGCTGCCAAGGTCGTGCAGTGTACAGGACTGAACCTTCCTACGCTTTGCGGCGGTTTATTCCTGGCGCCGGATGGCTCTATGATGGACTTCAAATCGGGAGTTGGAGTCAGCGATGCCTTTGCCGTCCATGCAAGACCAGTTCGCTGCGCTGATCGCCGCGCCGTCGGTCAGCTGCACCCAACCGAACCTGGATCAGTCCAACCGGGCGGTGATCGATTTGCTTGCCGGCTGGCTCGGCGATCTGGGTTTCGCCTGCGATATCCAGCAGGTCAGCCCCGGAAAATTCAACCTGCTCGCGAGTTTCGGCAGCGGCCCCGGCGGGCTGGTGCTGGCCGGGCACAGCGACACAGTGCCGTACGACGACGCACTGTGGCAGACCGATCCGTTGAAACTGACTGAAGTCGATGGCCGCTGGGTCGGACTCGGCAGTTGCGACATGAAGGGCTTTTTCGCCCTGATCATCGAAGCCGTGCAACCGCTGCTCGATCAACCGTTCAAGCAACCGCTGCTGATCCTCGCCACCTGCGATGAAGAAAGCTCGATGTCTGGCGCCCGGGCGCTGGCCGAAGCGGGCAAACCGCTGGGCCGGGCGGCGGTGATCGGCGAGCCGACCGGGCTCAAGCCGATCCGCATGCACAAAGGCATCATGATGGAGCGCATCGACATCCTCGGGCAGAGCGGCCATTCGTCGGACCCACGTCTGGGGCACAGCGCCCTTGAGGCGATGCACGATGCCATCGGCGAACTGCGTGGCCTGCGCCTGTTGTGGCAGCGCGAATTCCGTAATCCGCAGTTCAGTGTGCCGCAGCCGACCATGAACTTCGGCTGCATCCACGGCGGTGACAACCCCAACCGCATCTGCGGCCAGTGTTCGCTGGAATTCGATCTGCGACCGCTGCCGGGCATGGACCCCAAAGTCCTGCGGGCGGAGATTCTGCGCAAGCTCAATCCAGTGGCCGAGCGACATCAAGTGAAGATCGACTACGCGCCGCTGTTCCCGGAAGTGCCACCGTTCGAGCAGTCCGAAGACTGTGAATTGGTGCGGATCGCCGAAAAACTCACCGGCCATGCGGCCGAAGCGGTGGCGTTCGGCACCGAAGCGCCTTATCTTCAGCGCCTTGGCTGCGAAACCATTGTGCTCGGCCCCGGCGATATCGCCTGTGCGCACCAACCGGGCGAGTACCTTGAAATGTCACGTTTGCAGCCTACTGTGCAGCTATTGCGACAGTTGATTGAACATTACTGCCTGACCCCGGACAAACTTGTATAAATTGCCGGCAATTCAACCCGTATTCATGAGGAGAGCGCGCGTGTCGCCAAGCCTGTCCCGACGATAACCATCAGCCCGCTGTGCGTTTCCCGTTTTACCCTTCTTCCGGCTGCTATTTATTACAGGCCCAGGTTCATGCCCGAATACGTCAATTGGCTTCGTCACGCGTCCCCTTACATCAATGCCCACCGCGACTGCACGTTCGTTGTCATGCTGCCCGGCGACGGTGTGGAGCATCCGAACTTTGGCAACATCGTTCACGACCTTGTGCTGCTGCACAGCCTGGGTGTGCGACTGGTGTTGGTGCACGGTTCGCGCCCGCAGATTGAAACCCGCCTCGCCGCCCGCGGCCTGACTCCGCATTACCACCACGGCATGCGCATCACCGATGCGGCAACGCTGGAGTGTGTGATCGATGCGGTCGGTCAGCTGCGCATTGCGATTGAAGCGCGGCTGTCGATGGACATGGCTTCATCGCCAATGCAGGGCTCGCGTCTGCGCGTGGCCAGCGGCAATCTGGTCACCGCGCGGCCCATCGGCGTGCTCGAAGGCGTTGATTATCACCACACCGGCGAAGTGCGCCGGGTCGACCGCAAGGGTATCAATCGCCTGCTCGATGAGCGTTCGATCGTGCTGTTGTCGCCGTTGGGCTACTCGCCAACCGGTGAAATTTTCAACCTCGCCTGCGAAGACGTCGCCACTCGCGCCGCCATTGATCTGGGCGCCGACAAACTGCTGCTGTTTGGCGCCGACCTCGGTCTGATCGACGAGAACGGCAAGTTGGTACGCGAGCTGCGTCCGCAACAAGTGCCGGCGCATTTGCAGCGTCTGGGCAGCAACTATCAGGGCGAACTACTGGATGCCGCCGCCGAAGCCTGCCGTGGCGGCGTGGCGCGCAGCCATATCGTCAGTTATGCCGAGGACGGCGCGCTACTGACCGAGCTGTTCACCCGTGACGGTGGCGGTACGCTGGTGGCGCAGGAACAATTCGAGTTGGTGCGCGAGGCGGCGATTGAAGACGTCGGCGGTTTGCTCGACTTGATCAGTCCGCTGGAAGAGCAGGGGATTCTGGTGCGGCGTTCGCGCGAAGTGCTGGAGCGCGAGATCGAGCAGTTCAGCGTGGTCGAGCGTGAAGGCATGATCATCGCTTGTGCGGCGCTGTATCAGATCGCCGATTCGGATGCGGGTGAACTGGCGTGTCTGGCGGTGAATCCCGAGTATCGCCACGGCCGGCGCGGCGATGAGTTGCTGGAGCGCATCGAAACCCGCGCCCGGGCGCAGGGCTTGAAGACTTTGTTCGTCCTCACCACCCGCACCGCCCACTGGTTCCGTGAGCGCGGCTTCGAGCCAAGCAGCGTCGAACGCCTGCCAGCGGCACGCGCCTCGCTGTACAACTATCAGCGCAATTCGAAGATCTTCGAAAAAGCCCTCTGACGCAGTGGGCTCACCTGTGGCGAGGGAGCTTGCTCCCGCTGGGTCGCGAAGCGGCCCCGAAATCGGCATTCGCCAGGATCGGGAGTCCTTCGGCCTCCAGCGGGAGCAAGCTCCCTCGCCACAGAGTCCTGCGTTTAGTCAGTTACAAACTTCGCGCTGACATACGGCGAGTAATCCGCCAGCACCGTTTCAACCTTGCCCTGTTCCTGCAAAAACTTCGCCGTTTCGGCAATTGCCTTGGCCGTGCCGCCCTCCAGCAGCGCGCTGGATTGTTGTGCCTTGGCGTCCGGGAATGCCGAGCCGGCGAGTAATTCCGGTACGTCAGCGGCATTGGCTCCGGTCAGTTTGGCGATTTTCTGCACCGGCACCGAGTCCGCCGTCCAGCTGTCTTTATGGCTGGCGTAATCGGCAAACGAATCCAGCGTGACCTTGGCGAACTTGGCCACGACGTCCGGATGCTTCTCGGCGAAGTCCTTGCGCGCGACCCACACTTCGAAGGTCGGCGCACCCCATTGGCCAACCTGTGCCGCATCGGTCAGGGTCTTGCCGGTCTTGCGGATTTCACCCAGCGCCGGCGACCAGACAAACGCGCCATCAATATCGCCGCGTTTCCACGCAGCAGCGATTTCCGCCGGTTGCAGGTTCACCACTTTGACTTTCGAGGCGTCCAGGCCCCAGTGCTTGAGTGCGCCGAGCAGGCTGTAGTGCGAAGTCGAAACGAAAGGTGTGGCGATGGTCTTGCCGGCCAGGTCTTCAGGCTTGTTGATGCCGCTGCCGTTACGCACCACCAAGGCTTCAGCGGCATTGATCTGTGCCGAAACGATGAAAGCCACAATCGGCAAGTTACGCGAGGCGGCGGCAGCCAAAGGGCTGGAGCCGAGGTTGCCGATCTGCACATCCCCTGAAGCAATGGCTGTCACAACTTCCGGGCCGCTGTTGAAGCGGCGCCAGTCGATTTTCTCGCCGATGGTCTTCTCGTAGACCCCATCGGCCTGCGGCACTTTGCTCGGATCAATGCCGGTTTGATAACCCACCGTGAGGTTGGCTGCCTGGGCAGAAAAAGAAATCAGTGCTGACACACAAACTGTAACAAATTGACTAGATAGTGCGCGTTTGGCCATCATGGCGTCGCCTTTTCGATAGGGTTTGACGATTCGGGGTTGCGCCAAAGCTAATCGATCTAAAAAAAGGCTAACAAATACCATTTAGGAATGAGCTTAGTCGCCGATACGCTGTATCCCGGTGATGATGGCCACTACACGGCCATATTCCTGAATGGTATTAAAAAGGATGAATAAATTCTTTTTGGCTTTATCAGGAAGTCGTTACCCTGCAGGGACCAAATAACTGCGATTAGACCTTGGTCGTAGACACACAAGGTTACGATTGACTTGTCAGTCACGGTCTGGCGCTAATCGCGCATCTTAGGATCCAGGGGCATCAGACTCCGGACCAGGAACACAAGAATTAGAAACGAGAGGAGCGAAACATGAACAAGTCCACCTTGGCCCTGGCCGTGGCCGTAGGGGTTATGGCGCAGCAGGCAGGCGCCGCCGGTTTCATCGAAGACAGCAAGGCCACCTTGGGGCTGCGTAACTTCTACATCAACACTGACAACCGCGACAGCGCTGCCAAAACCGCTTCTGGCGTGCAGAACAAGAACGAAGAATGGGGCCAAGGCTTCGATCTGCGCTTCATCTCCGGTTACACCCAAGGCACTGTTGGCTTCGGTATCGACGCTATCGGCCTGCTGGGCGTGCGTCTGGATTCGGGCGGCGGCACCAACGGCGCGACCTCGACTTCCTACGGTGGCACTGTGTTCCCGAGCAAGTCCAACGGCGAAGCAGTGGACAACTTCTCCAGCCTGGGTCTGACTGCTAAAGCCAAGGTCTCCCAGACTGAGCTGAAGCTGGGTACCTTGCAGCCGAAAAACCCGGTAATCGTGACCAACGACGGTCGTCTGTTGCCACAAACCTGGCAGGGTGGCCAGATCACTTCCGGCGAGATCAAGGACCTGACCTTGGTCGGCGGTCAGATCGAAGCCGTGAAAGGCCGTAACTCGAGCAACAATGAGCAACTGTCCATCGGTGGTGCCAACAGCCCTACCGTTACCGGCCGCGACAGCAACAAGTTTATCTACGCCGGTGGTGACTACAAAATCACCAAAGACCTGACCGCCCAGTACTACTACGGCAATCTGGAAGACTTCTACAAGCAACACTTCCTGGGTCTGGTTCACAACTGGGCAATCGGTCCGGGCGTGCTGAAGTCCGACTTCCGTTACTTCAACAGCTCCGATGACGGCGCTAACGGTAACACCCCTGCTTACTACAGCAGCGGTAACTACACCGGTACCGCCAGTGGTCGCGGTAAAGTCGACAACAACCTGTACAGCGGCCTGTTCCTGTACACCGTTGCTGGTCACACCTTTGGTGGTGGTTATCAGGTGTCCAACGGTAGCAGCGACTTCCCTTGGCTGAACCAGGGCGACGGTTCGTCGAACTACACCATCACCGACATGCAAATCCAGAAGTTCGGCCGTGCCGGCGAACGCACCTGGCAAGCACGCTACTCGTATGACTTCGCCAAAGTCGGCCTGCCAGGCCTGACCGCCGGTATGGTTTACCTGCGTGGCGATAACATCGATACCGTCGCTAGCAACGGCCGCGAGAACGGCAATGGCCGCTCCGAGTGGGAACGTGACCTGACTGTTGGTTACGTAGTACCTGAAGGCCCGTTGAAGAACCTGGGCCTGATGTGGAAAAACGCTACCTGGCGCAACGATATCCCGGGTCAACGCGACCAGGACGAAAACCGCCTGATCGTCAGCTACTCGATCCCGCTGTTGTAATAGCGCGCTCAAGCTACTGATGTAAAAAAGCCCCGTCCGGCATCGCGCCGGACGGGGCTTTTGCGTTTTCGCGTCAGGCTCACCCCCGTAAGCCTGACGCGAATTTCCCTCTTTGCAGCAACTCAAGGCCTTCTCGAACCTTGCGACCGATGTTCGTCGCGATACCGTCGTGCGTCCAGTGAACAGATGTTTAATATTCTTTAAAGGTATAGATATCTAGTTATTTATTCTTTTTCAGAAGCATAAAAGCCGGGCTACAGTTGAGGTCTCCAACAACTCATAAGGAGCCGCACCATGAGCCTCAGACTTGGCGACATCGCCCCCGATTTCGAACAGGATTCCAGCGCCGGCAAGATTCGTTTTCACGAATGGCTGGGCGATAGCTGGGGCGTGCTGTTCTCCCATCCGGCGGATTTCACCCCGGTGTGCACCACCGAGCTGGGCTTCACCGCCAAGCTCAAGGATGAATTTTCCAAGCGCGGCGTCAAAGCCATCGCGCTGTCGGTCGACCCGGTGGACTCGCACCACAAGTGGATCGAAGACATCAACGAAACCCAGAACACCATCGTCAACTTTCCGATCCTGGCCGATGCCGATCGCAAGGTTTCCGATCTGTACGATCTGATCCACCCGAACGCCAGCGACACCCTGACGGTGCGCTCGTTGTTCGTGATCGATCCGAACAAAAAGATTCGCCTGACCATTACTTACCCGGCGAGTACCGGGCGCAATTTCCACGAAATCCTGCGGGTGATCGACTCGTTGCAACTCACCGACAACTACAAAGTGGCCACCCCGGCCAACTGGCAGGACGGCGACGAAGTGGTGATCGTGCCGTCGCTCAAGGACGAAGACGAAATCAAAAAACGCTTTCCGAAAGGCTATCGCGCGGTGAAGCCATACCTGCGCCTGACTCCGCAGCCGAACAAGTAATTTCCGAGGATTTGCAGCATCCGCAAAGCAGGGTTTCAGGCCGTTTTCACGGCCTGTTTTTTTGCCCGGTAGAAAGTTTTTCGCATATCTCCAGATCGCATAACCAAATGAATAAATATGATTTATGGATATATAAATCAGCTGGTAAGGTCACTCACATCGAAGCGAGATCGCAACCTGCGAATCGCCTGTAACGCGTAAGGAATCGTCTGAATGCTGGTCGTCTCACTCGGTGGCAGTCCAAGCCTGCGCTCCCGTTCCGGGGTGTTGCTGGAACGCTCGCAACGCTGGTTGCAACAGCAAGGGGTGGAAGTGGTGAGTTATCAGGTGCGGGACTTCCCGGCCGAAGACCTGCTCCACGCGCGCTTCGACAGCCCGAAGGTACTCGACCTGCTGCAACAGATCGAAAACGCCGACGGCCTGCTGATCGCTACACCGGTTTACAAAGCTTCGTTTTCCGGCGCACTGAAAACCGTGCTCGATCTGCTGCCGGAGCGCGCACTGAACCATAAGGTGGTTTTGCCGATGGCTACCGGCGGCAGCATCGCCCATATGTTGGTGGTCGATTACGCCCTCAAGCCAGTGTTGTCGGCATTGAAAGCCCAGGAAATGCTGCAAGGGATTTTTGCCGAGGACAGCCAGATCGCTTACGGCGAAGGCAGTGCCCAGGCGCAGTTGGCACCGGCGCTGGAGCAGCGTCTGCATGAAGCGCTGGATCAGTTCATCGGTGCCATGGCCCGCCGGCCGAAGCCGCTGGAACCGGGTCTGTTGAACGAACGTTTGTTGAGTGCTCGCTGGAGCATTTGAAGCTTCACCCGCATTTGAAGTACTCACCTTACTGGTCCGCTAACGGGCAAGCAGGTGCAGCCAAAACCCCACTGCAAATCAGGAGAGCGCTATGCGCACTGTATTTTTGCGTCGCGGTCTGGTCGCTCTGTTTGCTGCGGCTGTGACGTTCGGCGCCATCACTCAAGCCCAGGCCGAGACGCTGAGAATCGGCTATCAGAAGTACGGCACGCTAGTGCTGCTGAAGGCCAAGGGCACGCTGGAAAAACGCCTCGCGGCCCAAGGCGTCGACGTGCAATGGACTGAGTTTCCCGGCGGCCCACAGCTGCTGGAAGGCTTGAACGTCGGCTCGATCGACTTCGGCGTCACCGGCGAAACCCCGCCAGTCTTCGCGCAAGCAGCCGGCGCCGATCTGCTCTACGTCGCCTACGAACCGCCAGCGCCAAACAGCGAAGCGATCCTCGTACCGAAGGACTCGCCGATCAAATCGGTGGCCGATCTCAAGGGCAAGAAAGTCGCCCTGAACAAAGGCTCCAACGTGCACTACCTGCTGGTACGCGCACTGGAAGACGCCGGTCTCAGATACACCGACATTCAAACGGTATTCCTGCCGCCGGCCGATGCCCGCGCCGCGTTCGAACGTGGCAGCGTGGATGCCTGGGTGATCTGGGATCCGTACCAGGCTGCCGCCGAGAAACAATTGCAAGCGCACACCCTGCGTGACGGCAAAGGCATCGTCGACAACCACCAGTTCTATCTGGCGACCAAGCCTTATGCACAGAAAAATCCAGAGGTGATCAAGACCCTCATCGAAGAAGTGCGCGCAGTTGGCGAATGGTCCAAAGCCAATCCTGAAGACGTGACGCAACAGGTCGCGCCACTGCTCGGCCTTCCGGCAGACATCACCCTGACTTCAGTGAAGCGCCAGGGTTACGGCGCGCTGTTCCTGACCCCGGAAGTGGTCGCCGCGCAACAGAAAATCGCTGACACCTTCTTCGGGCTCAAGCTGATTCCCAAGCCGTTGAGCATCAAGGACGTGATCTGGACCCCTCCGGCCACTGTGGCTAAAGCGCAGTAATTCGAATCCCCAAGGAGACCACTCCATGAGCCTCAATATTTTCTGGTTCCTGCCTACCCACGGTGATGGCCATTACCTTGGCACCGCCGAAGGCGCCCGCGCCGTTGATCACGGTTATCTGCAACAGGTCGCGCAAGCGGCGGATCGTCTGGGTTTTGGCGGTGTGCTGATCCCCACTGGCCGCTCCTGCGAAGACTCGTGGCTGGTGGCAGCGTCGCTGATCCCGGTGACCCAGCGTCTGAAATTCCTCGTCGC
This sequence comes from Pseudomonas sp. TWP3-2, assembly GCF_049897765.1. NCBI lineage: Bacteria > Pseudomonadati > Pseudomonadota > Gammaproteobacteria > Pseudomonadales > Pseudomonadaceae > Pseudomonas > Pseudomonas sp. TWP3-2. The sequence goes on from NZ_JAFCWW010000002.1 coordinate 375,981, forward strand.
CCTGCGTCCCGGGATCATTTCCCCGACGGTGGCAGCGCGTCAGGCTGCGACTCTGGACCGACTGTCCGGCGGTCGTGCGTTGTTCAACCTGGTAACCGGTGGCGATCCGGAAGAATTGGCTGGCGACGGTCTGTTCCTCAGTCACGAAGAGCGCTATCAGGCGTCGGTGGAATTCACCCGCATCTGGCGCCGCGTGCTGGAAGGCGAAACCGTCGATTACGACGGCCAGCACATCAGCGTGAAGGGCGCGAAATTGCTCTATCCGCCGATCCAGCAACCGCGTCCGCCGCTGTACTTCGGTGGGTCTTCCGAAGCGGCGCAGGATCTGGCTGCAGAACAAGTGGAAATGGTTCTGACTTGGGGCGAGCCGCCGGCAGCTGTGGCGGAGAAGATTGAACAAGTGCGCGCCAAAGCCGCCAAGCTCGGACGCACCGTGCGTTTCGGCATTCGTCTGCATGTGATTGTGCGTGAGACCAATGCCGAGGCCTGGCAAGCGGCAGACCGGCTGATCTCGCATCTGGACGACGACACCATCGCTCGCGCTCAGGCTTCACTGGCGCGTTTCGATTCGGTCGGCCAGCAACGCATGGCCGCATTGCACGGCGGCAGTCGCGACAACCTCGAAGTCAGCCCGAACCTGTGGGCCGGCGTCGGTCTGGTGCGCGGCGGTGCCGGTACTGCACTGGTCGGCGATGGTCCGACCGTGGCGGCGCGCGTCAAGGAATACGCCGATCTGGGCATCGATACCTTCATTTTCTCTGGTTATCCACACCTCGAAGAATCCTATCGCGTCGCGGAACTGCTGTTCCCGCATCTGGACATCGAACGTCCGGAACTGCCGAAAGGCGCGGGTTACGTCAGCCCGTTCGGCGAGATGGTGGCCAACGACATTCTGCCCAAAGCCGCGTCGCAGAGCTGAGGCGCGGCCATGAAGAAAATTATCCACAGCCTCGCGCCCTGGGCGTTGCCGGTGTTGTTGCTGGCGGTGTGGCAGCTTTCAGTGTCGGCGGGCTGGTTGTCGACACGGATTTTGCCGGCGCCGGTGGCGGTGATCGAGGCCGGCGTGAGCCTGGTGCGCAGCGGTGAAATCTGGACCCACCTGGCGATCAGCGGCTGGCGCGCGGCGCTGGGCTTCACCATCGGCGGCAGCATCGGTCTGCTGCTGGGCTTCATCACCGGCCTGTCGAAGTGGGGCGAACGCCTGCTCGACAGCTCGGTGCAGATGATCCGCAACGTGCCGCATCTGGCGCTGATTCCGCTGGTGATCCTGTGGTTCGGCATCGACGAGTCGGCGAAGATTTTTCTGGTGGCGTTGGGCACCTTATTCCCGATCTATCTCAACACTTATCACGGCATCCGCAACGTCGACCCGGCGCTGGTGGAAATGGCCCGCAGTTATGGCCTGTCCGGTTTCAGTCTGTTCTGGCAAGTGATTTTGCCGGGCGCGTTGCCCTCGATTCTGGTCGGCGTGCGCTTTGCGCTGGGCTTCATGTGGCTGACGTTGATCGTGGCGGAAACCATCTCGGCCAGCTCCGGCATCGGCTATCTGGCGATGAATGCGCGCGAGTTCTTGCAGACCGACGTGGTGGTGCTGGCGATCCTGCTTTATGCGGTACTCGGCAAACTGGCCGACCTCGCCGCCCGTGGACTTGAGCGCGTGTGGCTGCGCTGGCACCCGGCGTATCAAGTGGCGAAAGGAGGTGCGGCATGACTGCTCAACAACCTCCACGCCTGCTGCGCGGGATTCCGCTGGCGGTGCGCAATCTGCATAAGACTTTCGGCGCGCGGCAAGTGTTGCGCAACGTCGACCTGCACATTCCGGCCGGGCAATTCGTCGCCGTGGTCGGGCGCAGCGGTTGCGGCAAAAGCACCTTGCTGCGTTTGCTCGCGGGATTGGATCTGCCGACTGGCGGGGACTTGCTCGCAGGCTCTGCGCCACTCAGCGATGCGCGCGACGACACGCGCTTGATGTTCCAGGAAGCGCGTCTGCTGCCGTGGAAAAAGATCATCGACAACGTCGGTCTTGGCCTCAAGGGCAACTGGCGCCCGCAAGCCTTGCAGGCGCTGGAATCGGTCGGGCTGGCGGATCGTGCCAATGAATGGCCGGCAGCCTTGTCCGGCGGGCAGAAGCAGCGCGTCGCTCTGGCGCGCGCCCTGATCCATCAGCCGCGCCTGCTACTTCTCGACGAACCGCTGGGCGCGCTGGATGCCCTGACCCGCATCGAGATGCAGCAACTGATCGAACGCCTGTGGCAGCAGCACGGTTTCACGGTGCTGCTGGTGACCCACGACGTCAGCGAAGCGGTGGCGATTGCCGACCGGGTGATTCTGATCGAGGACGGCGAAGTCGGCCTCGACCTGCACATCGAACTGCCGCGCCCGCGGGTACGCGGTTCGCATCGGCTGGCGGCGCTGGAAACCGAAGTACTCAACCGAGTGTTGTCCCTGCCCGGCGAACCGCCGGCACCGGAACCCGTTTCACCCTTGCCTACGCAATTGCGTTGGGCTCAATAACTCAAGCAAACGACAGGAATCATTGCCATGACTATCAAAGCCATCAACGTACGCAACCAGTTCAAAGGCTCGATCAAGGAAATCGTGCTCGGCGACGTGCTGTCGGAAATCGACGTGCAGACCGCTTCCGGCATCGTCACTTCGGTAATCACCACACGCTCGGTCAAAGAGCTGGAACTGGTGGTCGGCAGCGAAGTGATTGCCTTTGTGAAATCCACCGAGGTTTCCATCGCCAAGTTGTAAGCCGGTGAGCAAAAACCAGCCCCGGAGGGTGTCAGCCTTTCGGGGTTTTTTATGCGTGTCTTTCGAGATCTGATATGTTCCGTGCTTTTGCGACAGCAGATACAGGACGCGTATGACGATCAACCGGGATGCAGCAGCGCAATTCCACGCCGGGCTCGGCTATCGGGAGTTCAGCCGCGAGCAGTGGGCGTCCTTTCGCGAGGAGGTGGAGATGAGCCTTTCGCCCGAGCAGATGAGTGCGCTGATCAGTCCTGCCCAGCCGATGGCCACGGAGGAGGTCGTGGATGTCTTGCTTCCGCTGTCGCGCTTGCTGCATCTGCACTGTGCGTCTGCGCAGTCGTTCGGCCAGGTACAAGCGGCCTTCATCGGCGAGCCTGAGTTCAAGGCGCCGTTCATCATCGGTGTTTCCGGCAGTGTCGCGGTGGGTAAAAGCAGTTTCGCCCGAGTGTTGGCAGCGCTGCTGGCCTCCTGGCCCGACTCACCGAATGTGCAACTGGTGACCACGGATTCGTTTCTGTTTCCGCTGGCAACGCTGGAACAGAAGAAGCTGTTGCATCGAAAGGGCTTCCCCGAGTCCTACGACAAATCACTGCTGCTGGATTTTTTGAGCTCGGTGCGCAATGAGGGCAAACCGGTCGACCTGCCGATTTACTCCCACGTGCGCTATGACATTCTGCCGAATGAAACCCAGCGGATCGAGGCGCCGGACATCATTGTCCTTGAGGGCTTGAACGTCCTGCAGGAAGACAAGTACCGCGGATTGAGTGTTCTGGATTTCATAGATTTCTCGATCTATCTCGACGCGACGACCGATGATATCCGCAAGTGGTATCTGCAACGGTTTGTGTACTTGAAGAACACGGCTTTCCAGTCGTCCGAGTCCTATTTCAACAAGTACAAACATCTGTCTGATGAAGACGCGCTGTCGATGGCTTCCGATACCTGGGATCGGGTCAACCTGAAGAATCTGGTCGAGAATATTCTGCCGACCCGTGACAGCGCGACGCTGATCATCAACAAGTCGTCAGATCATTCCGTCGACAAAGTGCTACTGCGCGCTCATTGACGTTCAGCCCGCCGGGGCCGGGCGTTTGGGCAGATACGGCGGCAGGTACAAACCGATATAAGCATCAAACACGCGCATGCCTTCCTCGGCCATGCGCGGGGTGATCTGCCCGTGCTGCTGTACCGAGCGTGCGTAGACGCGATCACCCAACTCCATCGCCAGGGCAAACACATCGACATCGTCCGGTAGCCTTGGCAGTTCGAAGTGATGATCGAACAGTTTGTGCATCAGGTCGCCCAGTTCGAGATCGTGCTGACGGTCGGCCTGGGTGACTTCAGTCAAACCGTGCTGCGCCAGAATCAGTTGGCGGGCGGCGGCGTCTTCGCCATAGATTTCCAGCATGCGTTGTTCGACCAGGCGCGACAGGTCACGCCAGTCGCGCAAGGTTTCGTGATCGATCGGCGCTTGCAGGCAGGCGCGGAATGCCGCGTGTACATCCGCTGTCAGCGCTTCGAGCAGTGCCGGGACGCTGGCGAAGAAGTGGTAGACCGAGGAGGGCGGAATCTGCGCGCGCTCGGCAACGCTGTAAATCGACAGGCTGGCCACGCCCTCGGTGGCGAGCAGCGTGCGCGCGGCATCGAGAATCGAATCGATCCGCGCCTGGCTACGGGCACGGGGTTTGCGAACGGGGGCGGGACGCGTCATGAAAGTCTCCTGCGGGGCAGCGGGCATTGTACGAGCCGGCTTGTGTGTTGTCTGCCACGACGCCATCGCTGGCAAGCCAGCTCCCACAGGTTTTGTGTTGTACTCAAAATCTGTGTCCGCCCCAGATCCCTGTGGGAGCTGGCTTGCCAGCGATCCGCCGCAGGCGGCCATAAAAAAACGCCGTTGGCTTCACAGCCCACGGCGTTTTTCATGTAACTGCAATCCGCTTAAACGGTATGCAGGTACCAGTTGTACTCAAGGTCGGAGATGGAGTGTTCGAACTCCTCCAGCTCACTTTCCTTGCAGGCGACGAAGATATCGATGTATTTCGGATCGATGTACTTGGCCATCACCTCGCTGTCGTCCAGCTCACGCAAGGCATCGCGCAAGTTGTTCGGCAGGCTTTGCTCGTTCTGCTCGTAGCTGTTGCCTTCGACCGGGGCGCCCGGTTCGATCTTGTTGGTCAGACCATGGTGCACGCCTGCCAGAACCGAAGCCATCAACAGGTACGGGTTGGCGTCGGCACCGGCAACCCGGTGTTCGATACGCACCGCATCAGCCGAACCGGTCGGCACGCGAATCGCCACGGTGCGGTTATCCAGGCCCCAGCACGGCGAGTTCGGCACGTAGAACTGTGCGCCGAAACGACGGTAGGAGTTGACGTTCGGGCAGAGGAAAGCCATCTGCGCGGGCAGGGTCTCGAGCACACCGCCGATCGCGTGACGCAGCGCGGCGTTCTGCTCGGGATCCTCGCTGGCAAAAATGTTTTTGCCTTCTTTGTCCAGAATCGAAATGTGTACGTGCAGACCATTGCCCGCCTGGCCCGGATACGGCTTGGCCATGAAGGTGGTGTCCATTTCATGGTCGTAGGCGATGTTCTTGATCAGGCGCTTGAGCAGTACCGCGTAGTCGCAGGCCTTGATCGGGTCGGCGACGTGGTGCAGGTTCACTTCGAACTGCGCCGGGGCACTTTCCTTGACGATGGCGTCGGCCGGGATGCCTTGCTCTTTGGCACCTTCCAGAATGTCCTGGAGGCAGTCGACGTATTCGTCGAGGTCGTCGATCAGGTAGACCTGAGTCGAGTGCGGGCGTTTACCGGAAACCGGCGAGCGTGGCGGTTGCGGACGACCGTTCACGTTCTCCTGGTCGATCAGGTAGAACTCGAGTTCGAACGCGGCGCAGATGGTCAGGCCCATTTCGTCGAACTTGCGCACCACGTTGGCCAGCACTTCACGCGGGTCGGCGAAGAATGGCTGGCCTTCGAGCTCGTGCATGGTCATCAACAGTTGCGCGGTAGGGCGCTTCTGCCATGGCTCGTTGCACAGGGTATCGGGGATTGGATAGCAGATACGATCGGCGTCGCCGATGTCCAGGCCCAGGCCGGTGCTTTCCACCGTCGAACCATTGATATCCAGAGCAAATAGAGAGGCCGGCAGGTTGATGCCTTTCTCGTAAACCTTGTGGAGGCTGGTGCGTTCGATGCGCTTGCCGCGCACCACACCATTCATATCCGCAATCAGAAGGTCGACGTACAGAACCTCAGGATGTTCCTTAAGGAACGCGTTCGCTTCGTTGAGCTGAACGGCACGCGGGGGTACCGACATGATGCAACACCTTTGTTGTTAAAAATATCAATCATTGATCTTTTCTGGTTTCAGTCAACCCGAACGGCCTGCCGAAGTCAAGCGAGGCCTTTTTTGCCCTAAAAAAGCGCCGCGAGGGCATTTATGGGGCAGTTTTGGGCGTTTTTTTACCTTCGCACGCTGCGCCATCCGCAGGCTTGAGCGGGCCGTGTTGTATTTTTTACGGGGGTGTTGTGTAAAAAAATGAACAAGGCTAAGCTCCGATCAAACCCATAACAGCAATAATACCGGGGTGCTTCATGTCTCGCCTGCCGATAATCGGCGTCACCGACTGCTCATTGCAGCGCGGTCTGCATGCTCATCACATCAGTGGCGATACGTCCGTCCACAGCGCAGCCAGCAAGGCGCGCGGCTTGTCAGCTATTTCCCGGTACAGGGCAGATCACGCGGCAACGTCTTCCATCCTGGACGCACGACCCAGCATCCTCTTTAGCGCTTCTCCCTTCAATATAGATCTGTTTCACATCTGCGGCCTGCGCGGTGCCTCTGGCCGTGCTCGTGATTCTGCACGCGCCGGATGTGCACAGGAAATGCAACGCCAGCGTAAAGGGCAGGTAAGCTCCTCTTTCATTGTCTTGGCGCGGTGCCCGGCGTAAGCCGACACTGCGCGCAAGCAAGCCCTACACGCGACGCCCGTGCGTCAAACTTTGCCTGACACGCGTCAGGAGACTCAGCCCAGAGGCATTTATGAGTACCAACCTCGACCAGCTCACCGATTGGTTGAAAGACCACAAGATCACAGAAGTCGAATGCATGATCGCCGACTTGACCGGTATCACCCGGGGCAAGATTTCGCCGACCAACAAATTCATCGCCGAAAAGGGCATGCGCCTGCCAGAAAGTGTTCTGTTGCAGACCGTGACCGGCGATTACGTCGAAGACGACATCTATTACGAACTGCTCGACCCGGCCGACATCGACATGATCTGCCGTCCCGACCAGAACGCCGTTTTCGTCGTGCCGTGGGCCATCGAGCCGACCGCGCAGGTAATCCACGACACCTACGACAAGCAAGGCAATCCGATCGAGCTGTCGCCGCGCAACGTGCTGAAGAAGGTTCTGAAACTCTATTCCGACAAGGGCTGGCAGCCAATCGTGGCGCCGGAAATGGAGTTTTATCTGACCAAACGCAGTGACGACCCCGACTATCCGTTGCAGCCGCCGGTCGGGCGTTCCGGGCGTCCGGAAATCGGTCGTCAGTCGTTCTCTATCGAAGCGGCGAACGAATTCGATCCGCTGTTCGAAGACGTCTACGACTGGTGCGAATTGCAGGAGCTGGACCTCGACACGCTGATCCACGAAGACGGCACGGCGCAGATGGAAATCAACTTCCGTCACGGCGACGCACTGTCGCTGGCCGACCAGATTCTGGTGTTCAAACGCACCATGCGCGAAGCGGCGCTCAAGCACAACGTGGCGGCGACCTTCATGGCCAAGCCAATGACCGGCGAGCCGGGCAGCGCGATGCACCTGCACCAGAGCATCATCGACATTGAAACCGGCAAAAACGTGTTCTCCAATGAAGACGGAAGCATGAGCCAGTTGTTCCTGCACCACATCGGTGGCCTGCAGAAACTGATCCCGGAATTGCTGCCGCTGTTCGCGCCGAACGTCAACTCGTTCCGCCGCTTCCTGCCGGACACCTCTGCGCCGGTGAACGTCGAGTGGGGCGAAGAAAACCGCACCGTCGGCCTGCGTGTGCCGGATGCCGGCCCGCAAAACCGTCGGGTGGAAAACCGCCTGCCGGGCGCCGACGCCAACCCGTACCTGGCGATTGCCGCGAGCCTGCTCTGCGGTTACATCGGCATGGTTGAAGGCCTCAACCCGAGCGCGCCAGTGGTGGGCCGTGGTTATGAACGCAGAAACCTGCGTCTGCCACTGACCATCGAAGACGCGCTGGAGCGCATGGAAAACAGCTCGACCGTCGAGAAATACCTCGGCAAGACCTTCATCACCGGCTACGTCGCGGTCAAGCGGGCCGAGCATGAAAACTTCAAGCGCGTGATCAGTTCGTGGGAACGCGAATACCTGTTGTTCGCCGTCTGATGCGCCCGGCGCGGCGCTCAAAACGCCGCGCCTTCACCGATAACAAGGAGAATTGGCATGACCAGCAACAACCCGCAAACCCGTGAGTGGCAAGCCCTCAGCAACGATCATCACCTGGCGCCGTTCAGCGACTTCAAACAGCTGAAAGAGAAAGGCCCGCGGATCATCACCAGCGCCAAGGGCGTGTACCTCTGGGATAGCGAAGGCAACAAGATTCTCGACGGCATGGCCGGCCTTTGGTGTGTGGCGATCGGTTACGGTCGCGATGAACTGGCCGATGCCGCCAGCAAACAGATGCGCGAGCTGCCTTATTACAATCTGTTCTTCCAGACCGCCCACCCACCGGCGCTGGAGCTGGCCAAGGCGATTGCCGACATCGCGCCAGAAGGCATGAACCACGTGTTCTTCACCGGTTCCGGCTCCGAAGGCAACGACACCATGCTGCGGATGGTTCGCCACTACTGGGCGATCAAAGGCCAGCCGAACAAGAAAGTCATCATCAGCCGCAAGAACGGTTATCACGGTTCCACCGTGGCCGGCGCGAGCCTCGGTGGCATGACTTATATGCATGAGCAGGGCGACTTGCCGATCCCGGGCATCGTGCACATCGCCCAGCCGTACTGGTTCGCCGAAGGCGGCGACATGTCGCCGGAAGAGTTCGGCACCTGGGCGGCCAATCAGCTCGAAGAGAAAATTCTCGAAGTCGGCGTGGATAACGTCGGCGCGTTCATTGCCGAGCCGATTCAGGGCGCTGGCGGCGTGATCATTCCGCCGGACAGCTACTGGCCGCGCGTGAAGGAAATCCTCGCCAAGTACGACATCTTGTTCGTCGCCGACGAAGTGATCTGCGGGTTCGGCCGTACCGGTGAGTGGTTCGGTAGCGATTTCTACGATCTCAAACCGGACATGATGACCATCGCCAAAGGCCTGACCTCCGGCTACATCCCGATGGGTGGCCTGATCGTGCGTGACGAAGTGGTCGCGGTGCTCAACGAGGGCGGCGATTTCAACCACGGTTTCACCTACTCCGGTCACCCGGTGGCGGCAGCGGTAGGTCTGGAAAACATCCGCATCCTGCGCGACGAAAAAATTATCGAGAATGCCCACGACGAAACGGCACCGTATTTGCAGAAACGTCTGCGGGAACTGAGCGATCACCCGTTGGTGGGGGAAGTGCGCGGCGTCGGTCTGCTGGGCGCCATCGAACTGGTGCAGGACAAGGCCACGCGCAAGCGTTACGAAGGGCGTGGCGTGGGCATGATCTGCCGGCAGTTCTGCTTCGACAACGGGCTGATCATGCGCGCGGTGGGCGACACCATGATCATCGCGCCGCCGCTGGTGATCAGCAAAGCGGAGATCGATGAACTGGTGACCAAGGCACGCAAGTGTCTGGATCTGACCCTGAGTGCGTTGCAGGGCTAAGTGCTAGGCTTCTGAGCGAAGGCTGCGCTGCAACTTCGCTCAAGGCTGTCATAAAGGCTGGTCTTTTCTTGAAAGACCGCCTTGGATCTTGCCAGACTAGCCGCGGTTCCAGTTGTCCGGGTTCGGCCGCTGAACAATGTGGTTCAAAAAAGAAAAATTTGGAGCATCAACGCATGAAGGCATTAGGCAAAAAGCTCGCTGGCAAGACTCTGCTCGCCATGTCCCTGATGGGCGTGATGGCGGGTGCGGTTCAAGCGGACGACAAGGTGTTGCACGTTTACAACTGGTCCGACTACATCGCACCGGATACGGTTGCCAAGTTCGAAAAAGAGTCGGGCATCAAAGTTGTCTATGACGTTTTCGACAGTAACGAAACCCTGGAAGCCAAGTTGCTCGCCGGCAAGTCCGGTTACGACATCGTGGTGCCTTCCAACAACTTCCTCGCCAAGCAGATCAAGGCTGGCGTGTATCAGGAACTGGACAAGTCCAAGTTGCCGAACTGGAAGAATCTCGACGAAGACCTGCTCAAGGCCGTCGGCGACGCCAGCGACCCGGGCAACAAACACGCCTTCCCGTACATGTGGGGTTCGATCGGCATCGGTTACAACCCGGAGAAGGTCAAGGCTGCACTGGGCATCGACAAAATCGATTCCTGGGATGTCGTGTTCAAGCCTGAAAACATCGAGAAGCTGAAAAGCTGCGGCGTGAGCTTCCTCGACGCGCCGACCGAAATGATTCCGGCGGCGCTGCACTATCTGGGCAAGCCGACCAACAGCAAAGACAAGGCTGACCTGAAAGCCGCCGAAGATCTGTTCCTGAAGATCCGCCCTTCGGTTGGTTACTTCCATTCCTCCAAGTACATCTCCGACCTGGCCAACGGCAACATCTGCGTGGCCGTGGGTTACTCGGGTGACCTCGAGCAGTCGAAAACCCGCGCCAAGGAAGCCGGTGACAAGGTCAAACTGGCCTACACCATTCCGAAAGAAGGCGCCGGTACCTTCTACGACATGGTTGCGATTCCGAAGGACGCCACCAACGTTGAAGCCGCCTACAAGTTCATGAACTACCTGCTGCAGCCGGAAGTGATGGCCGAGATTACCAACGCCGTGCGTTTCCCGAACGGCAACAAGGCCGCTACACCGCTGGTGGACAAAGACATCACCAGCGATGCGAGCATCTATCCATCGGCTGAAGTGAAGAAACAGCTCTACGCGATCAGCGATCTGGACGCGGCTACTTTGCGCCTGATCACGCGCAGCTGGACCAAGATCAAATCCGGTAAATAATCCGGTTTGAAGCAGCACCCGCTGGCCGTCGTCTGCGCGATGGCGGCCAGCGGAATAATTAAATGACGGAAAGTTTTGCTGGATCGGTTTTTCGAGGGTAAGTTGCGCGCCGGTTTTGTTGTCGGGCAGCCATGGCTGTCATGCAGCGCGGGGCAACTTGGGCCCAACTAATTTAGAGGACCTCCACGTGCCTGTTTTTTCTTCTTTGCGCAATGCCCTGCTGGTCACTGCCGGCCTGACAATCGCTGTCGGCGCCCAGGCTGCCGGTACGGTGCATATTTATAACTGGTCGGATTACATCGGCGAATCGACGCTGGCCGACTTCCAGAAGGCCACCGGGATCAAACCGGTCTACGACGTGTTTGATTCCAACGAAACCCTGGAAGGCAAGCTGCTCGCCGGGCGTACCGGTTACGACGTGGTCGTGCCGTCGAACCACTTCCTCGGCAAGCAGATCAAGGCTGGCGCGTTCCAGAAACTGGACAAGGCGCAGTTGCCTAATTACGCCAACCTCGACCCGATGCTGCTCAAGCGTCTTGAGCAGAACGATCCGGGCAACCTGTACGCCGTGCCGTACCTGTGGGGCACCAACGGCATTGGTTACAACGTCGATAAAGTGAAGGCGGTGCTTGGCGTCGACAAGATCGATTCGTGGGGCGTGCTGTTCGAGCCGGAGAACATCAAGAAGCTGCAAAGCTGTGGCGTGGCGTTCCTTGATTCGGCCGATGAAATGATGCCGACCGTGCTCAACTATCTGGGCCTGGATGCCAACAGCACCAACCCCAAGGATTACGAGAAAGCCACCGACAAATTGCTCGCCGTGCGCCCGTACGTGACCTACTTCCATTCCTCGAAATACATCGGCGATCTGGCCAACGGCGACATCTGCGTGGCCATCGGTTTCTCCGGCGATATCTTCCAGGCGAAGAACCGTGCCGCAGAAGCCAAGAAGGGCGTCAACATCGCCTACGCGGTGCCGAAAGAGGGCGGTGCATTGTGGTTCGACATGCTGGCGATTCCCAAGGATTCGTCGAACGTGAAACAAGCCCACGCCTTCATCAATTATCTGCTGAAACCTGAGGTGATCGCCCAGGTCAGTGACTACGTCGGTTACGCCAACCCGAATCCGGGTTCGGACAAGTTGATGGAGCAATCGATCCGCACCGATGAATCGGTGTATCCACCGCAGGCCGTAATCGACAAGGCTTATGTGTCGACCGAGTTGCCACCGAACATTCAGCGTCTGATGACCCGCAGCTGGACCAAGGTCAAGTCGGGCATGTAAGGCACAAACTATCCTGGGTTCGTCCGCTTGGGCGAACTGCACTGTTTTTTTCTGGGAGTTTTGTAAATGGCAGTTGCCTCCGGCGCCTATAAGAAAGCCCTCGAGGGCGACCAGACACCGAAACAGGTGTTGGTCAAAATCGACCGGGTCACGAAGAAGTTCGACGAGACGATTGCCGTGGACGACGTGTCCCTGGAAATCAAGAAAGGCGAGATTTTCGCCCTGCTCGGCGGTTCGGGATCGGGCAAATCCACCCTGCTGCGCATGCTCGCAGGGTTCGAACGGCCCACGGAGGGGCGCATTTTTCTCGACGGCGTAGACATCACCGACATGCCGCCGTACGAACGTCCGATCAACATGATGTTCCAGTCCTACGCGTTGTTCCCGCACATGACTGTGGCGCAGAACATCGCCTTCGGTTTGCAGCAGGACAAGATTCCCAAGGCCGAGGTCGAGGCCCGTGTGGCCGAGATGCTCAAGCTGGTGCAGATGAGTCAGTACGCCAAGCGCAAGCCGCATCAACTGTCTGGTGGTCAGCGTCAGCGCGTGGCACTGGCACGTTCGCTGGCCAAGCGGCCGAAGCTGTTGCTGCTCGACGAGCCGATGGGCGCGCTGGATAAAAAGCTGCGCTCGCAGATGCAGCTGGAACTGGTGGAAATCATCGAACGCGTCGGTGTGACCTGCGTGATGGTGACCCACGACCAGGAAGAGGCCATGACCATGGCCGAGCGCATTGCGATCATGCACCTGGGCTGGATCGCGCAGATCGGCAGCCCGATCGACATCTACGAAACCCCGACCAGCCGCCTGGTCTGCGAATTCATCGGCAACGTAAACATCTTCGAAGGCGAAGTGATCGACGACGCCGAAGGCTACGCGACCATCACCTGCAAGGATCTCGACCGGCAGATCTACGTCGGCCACGGCATCAGCACCTCGGTGCAGGACAAATCCGTGACCTACGCGATCCGTCCGGAGAAACTGCTGGTCACCGCCGAAATGCCGACCTGCGAGTACAACTGGTCGAGCGGCAAAGTGCATGACATTGCCTACCTCGGCGGCCACTCGGTGTTCTACGTCGAATTGCCGAGCGGCAAACTGGTGCAGTCGTTCGTGGCCAACGCCGAACGTCGCGGTGCACGTCCGACCTGGGGCGATCAGGTTTTCGTGTACTGGGAAGACGACAGCGGCGTGGTACTGCGCTCATGAACATGCGCAAGTTCAAACGGCGCATTAATCGAATAATTCCAAATGGCCGTCAGCTGGTCATCGGGGTTCCGTTCATCTGGCTGTTCCTGTTCTTCATGCTGCCGTTCTTCATCGTCCTGAAGATCAGCTTCGCCGAAGCCGACGTGGCGATTCCGCCGTACACCGAGATCTACACCTTTGCCGAGCAGAAGCTGCAACTGCTGCTGAACCTCGGTAACTACGCGATGCTCGGCGACGACGAGTTGTACATCGCCGCCTACCTCGGCTCGCTGAAGATGGCGCTGATCAGCACCGTCCTCTGCCTGGCGATCGGCTACCCGATGGCTTATGCCATCGCCAGCGCACGCAAAGAGATGCAAACCGTGCTGGTGCTGCTGATCATGATGCCGACCTGGACCGCGATCCTGATTCGCGTGTATGCGTGGATGGGCATCCTCAGCAACAACGGTCTGCTCAACGGTTTCCTGATGAGCATGGGCTTGATTGATGAGCCATTGCAGATCCTCAACACCAACCTCGCTGTGTATATCGGCGTGGTCTATTCGTACCTGCCGTTCATGATCCTGCCGCTCTACGCGAATCTGGTGAAGCACGACAACAGCTTGCTGGAAGCCGCGTCCGATCTGGGTTCGAGCACCTTCAACAGCTTCTGGAAAATCACCATTCCACTGTCGAAGAACGGCATCATCGCCGGCTGCATGCTGGTGTTCATCCCGGTCGTGGGCGAGTTCGTGATCCCGGAACTGCTCGGCGGCCCGGAAACCCTGATGATCGGTAAAGTGCTCTGGCAAGAGTTCTTCAACAACCGTGACTGGCCGGTAGCCTCCGCGCTGGCGGTGGTGATGCTGGCGATCCTGATTGTGCCGATCATCCTGTTCAACCGCAGTCAGGCCAAGGAAATGGAGGGTAAAGAATGAAGCGCATCCGTTTCTCCAGCCTGATGCTGGTGCTCGGCTTGTTGTTCATCTATCTGCCGATGCTGATCCTGGTGATCTACTCGTTCAACGCCTCGAAACTGGTGACGGTGTGGGGCGGCTGGTCGATCAAGTGGTACGTCGGTCTGCTCGATAACTCGCAACTGATGGGCTCGGTGCTGCGCTCGCTGGAAATCGCCTGCTACACGGCGGTGGCCGCCGTAGCGCTGGGTACGTTGGCGGCGTTCGTGCTGACGCGCATCACGCACTTCAAGGGCCGCACGTTGTTCGGCGGTCTGGTGACCGCGCCGCTGGTAATGCCGGAAGTGATCACCGGTCTGTCGCTGTTGCTGCTGTTTGTGGCCATGGCGCAGATGATCGGCTGGCCGCAGGAACGTGGCATCGTCACCATCTGGATCGCCCATACGACGTTCTGTGCGGCGTATGTGGCGGTGGTGGTGTCGGCGCGTCTGCGTGAGCTGGACCTGTCGATTGAAGAAGCGGCGATGGACCTGGGGGCGCGGCCGTGGAAGGTGTTCTTCCTGATCACCATCCCGATGATTGCGCCATCGCTGGCAGCGGGCGGCATGATGTCCTTCGCCTTGTCGCTGGATGACCTGGTGCTGGCGAGCTTCGTCTCCGGACCGGGTTCGACGACGCTGCCGATGGAAGTGTTCTCGGCGGTGCGTCTGGGCGTGAAACCCGAGATCAACGCCGTCGCCAGTCTGATTCTGCTGGCGGTGTCGATCGTGACCTTCATGGTCTGGTTCTTCAGCCGCCGCGCCGAAGAAGCACGCAAGAAAGCCATCCAGCAAGCCATCGACGAAAGCGCCGCCGATTCATGGAAACAACCGGACGTGCGCCGGGCACCGGCACCGGGAGCGGCGTAAGCAGTCATGGGGCTGATCACAAATGTGTGATCAGCCCCATTCCCTGTGGGAGCGGGCTTGCCCGCGATAGCGGCGTTCGATTCAACATTGATGTCGGATGTGACGACGTCATCGCTGGCAAGCCAGCTCCCACAGGTTTATCTGCGGTCAGTTAATCCAGGGGGATTTGCGGATGACTTCAACGAAGTTCATCGGCGTGAACCCCGGCTCCTGATCCTTCAGCACATCGGTCTTCACATTGCCGAACGTGGTCTGCGGACGATGCCGCAAGCCATCGGCAAACGCGCAGATGATGCACTCCTTGAAACCCTCTCCGCGTGGATGCGCATGCACCACGGCTTCGCGCTGCACTGTGCTGAACGCCGCGTAATCCATGCCCAACACGTCCATCTCCACACCCGCTGTCACCAGCGCCACGGTCGGGCGCAGATGCTTGGGCACGCCCGGCGTGGTGTGCAGGGCAATCGACAGCCACACCTGTTCAATGTCGTCATCGCTCAGTCCGTAAGGCTTGAGAAACGCCGCCGCCGCATTGGCGCCGTCCACTTCAAAACGCTCATCGTCACTGCGATGACCTTCGACCAGCCCGAGATCGTGGAACATCGCGCCGACGTACAACAACTGCGGGTCGTAGGCCAGTTGCTGCCGCTCACCGCTCAGCGCGCCGAACAGGAATACCCGGCGCGAATGGTGGTAAAGCAAATCGGATTCGATGTCGCGGATGTACTCGGTGGTGGCCCGGGCGAGGGCGCTGTCGGGGATCTGGATGCCGGCAATGGTCGTGCTCATGGGGTTTGTCCTCATCGCAAACGCCGGGGCGGCGCTGATGGGCAAAGTCTGTGCTTGCGTTACAGCGCGAACAATCGACGCATGGCTGCGATCCTTGCCAATCAACCGGTAAATCGTGCCAACTCGCAAATGTCGGGCGAGCGACTTACTGTGGCGAGGGAGCTTGCTCCCGCTGGGCTGCGAAGCAGACCCAAAACCTGCAACCACGTTCTTGCAGAAAATCCGTTCCAGCCGGGTTACGACTGCTGCGCAGCCGAGCGGGAGCAAGCTCCCTCGCCACAGGGGTTTATTGGAGATCTTTGGAACCATGAACAAAACCATCGCCATCGTGGTGTTCCCCGGCGTGCAGTCGCTGGATGTCAGCGGGCCCATGGATGTGTTCGCCGAGGCCAATCGCTTTCTGCCGTCCGAAGATCACTATCGGCTGGAAGTGATCGGCGTCGAGCACGGGCCGATGGCCTGTTCCAACGGCTTGACCCTGAGCGCTCATCAGCATTTCAGCGAGGCTGTGCAGGACTACGATTTACTGCTGGTGGCCGGCGGACCGCAGTTGCCATTCATGGACTTCGGCAAGACGTTTGATGTTTGGTTGCGTGATGCCTGCGCGCGGGCGCAGCGCTTCGGCTCGATCTGCAACGGTGCATTCATGCTCGCTCGCGCCGGGTTGCTCGAAGGACGCACCGTCACCACCCACTGGAACGACGCCGAAGCTCTGGCGCAGTTGTGCCCGACGACGCGGGTGGAAGCTGATCGGTTGTACGTCGAGGACGGTCAGCTCTACACCTCGGCGGGGGTCACGGCGGGGATCGATCTGTCGCTGTACCTGCTGGCGCGCGATCACGGCGCCGAGGTGGCGTTGAGCGTGGCCAAGCGGCTGGTGGTATTCACCCAGCGCTCGGGCGGGCAGTCGCAGTTCAGCCCGTTTCTGACGCCGCATGCCGAGCCGACCTCGGCGGTGGCGATGGTGCAGTTGTATGTATTGGCCAATCTGACCGGGGATCTGACGATTGCCGATCTGGCGAATGCGGCGAACATGAGTGCGCGCAATTTCTCGCGGGTGTTTGCGCGGGAGGCGAAGGTTACGCCGGCGGAGTTCGTCGAACGGGCGCGGGTGGATGCGGCGCGAGTGATGCTGGAGAGTACGGCGGCGGCGTTAAAGACCGTAGCGTATCAGTGCGGATTTCGTGATGCTCAGCATATGCGCGCGGTGTTCAACCGGCGGCTGGGGGTTACGCCGCAGCAGTTTCGGATGAATTTTTCGCTGGTGGTTTGAGGGTGAGGGCAGGCTTGAGATTGCCTGCCCTCACCCCAGCCCTCTCCCAGAGGGAGAGGGGGCCGATTGGGGGATATTGGAGGGATACGCCGACCTGAACGAGCTCGGCTGAATCCATAATCGACTCCAATCATTCAGGTCGATGTATGACGCAAGACACCTCGGTCGGCTCCCTCTCCCTCCGGGAGAGGGTTGGGGTGAGGGCGCTTTTACTGCGCCCGTGCAGGAAGCAGTTTCAACGTACTCCGCGTATTCGCCGTCACCTCTTCATCACTGAAATGCGCCTGCACATACATCCCGTCGACATACGCCTCCGCCTGATCCTCATAGTGACGATCAAACGGCACGCCACTCTGGCCAACCGGATTAATCGTCAAACTGTGCGCCGGGTCAGCAAAGTCCACCAGCCGCCGCGTCGACGGCCCGTAAGTCACCGGCCACGGCGCGGGGCCGATCTTGGCGGACAGGTTGTTCGGCACTTCATGGGAGCCGGGCGCCGCAAACGGGCCGACATTGAAGATCCGCTCCAGCGGCTTCTGCTGACCCAGCGGATGGCCATGGGTCACCGTGTGCGCCTTGCCCCACTGCCAGCCCGATGCGTCATCACCCAAGGTCGATTTCAGATGCGCCATGCTCGCCTGCCATGCGGCGCGTACGGTGTCGGTGCGGGTCTCTTTCGTCGGTGTGTTGCGGTTGTCCCACCACACTGAATCGGCATTCGCCGCTAGACGCGGCAACGCCGAATCAATCACTCTCGTCGACAGCAATGTCTCGAAGAAATCATTGCCCAGCTCATCACGCATCGCCGCATCCGCGAGGTCATAGAGAAACTGGTTGAACAGCGTCGCGTTGACCGAATCCAGCGGATAGTCGCCTTGCCACTGCGCCAGTTGCTCGACGAGTTTCAGCTCGGCCGGATTGCTCACCACTTCGCGCAGCACTGGCAGCAACGGCGCCAGCAAGCGCTGGCCGTAACCGGTGGTGGTGCCCAGTTGCAATTGCTGATTGGCCTCGTTGTCCCACCTCACGTTCTTGTCGCTGAGTTGGCGATTGAGTTGCTGGCCACGGTCGGCGAGGTTGTAGTAACCGGGAATCTCCATCCCGGTCGGCGAAACGGGCTGGAAGTTGGCCGAGACGATATAGCCGCGCGTCGGGTTTTCTTCCTGCGGGTTGGCGCTGAACGGGTAGTAGCCGTCCTTGTCCGCCTGATGGCTGCTGCCGTCGAGAATGAAACCCGGCTTCACCCCGGCCGGACGCTTGGGCAGCAACGCCGAGGCCCACCAGGCGATGTCACCCTTGGCGTTGGCGTAGACGATGTTCAGCCCCGGCGCCTGCACTTTGGCAGCGGCGGCGCGGGCCTTGGCCAGGGTGTCGGCGCGGTTGAGTTGATAGAAGCCTTCAAGGATCGGGTTCGGTGTTTCGAGGAACGCCCACCACATGGCAATCGGGGTTCTGCCGGCGGCGGTGCCGAGCGCGTCGTTGACGATCGGGCCGTGCGACGATTGGCGCAAAGTGATGGTGACCGGCGCCTGCCCCTTCACCGCAATCTGCTGTTGGGTGCTGAGCATGTCGGTCCACTGGCCGCGATGCCAGACTTGATTCGAGTTGTCCGGGTTGACCTTCTCGGCGATCAGATCGAGGTCATCGTTCTGGAACATGGTCAGGCTCCAGCCGAAATCCAGGTTGTGCCCGAGGAACGCGAACGGCACCAGCGCCTGATGATGCCCGTAGAGATCAAACCCCGGCGCCGACAATTGCGCCTCGTACCAGACCGAAGGCACCGAAAAGCGAATGTGCGGATCGCCGGCCAGCAGCGGCTTGGCGCTCTTGCTGCGGCTACCGGAGATGACCCAGGCGTTGCTGCCCTCGAACTGCGGCAAGCCGTTATCGATCAGCGCTTGCTGGCTGACGCGGGCGAGGGTGTTCAGATCGTTCCAGTCAGCGGCGGCAAGTACCGGGGCCGGGCTGGCGTGCCCTTTGACCAGCACACCTTTGGGCTGCCATTCAAGATCGAAGACATTCAGGTAATCGGCGCCGAGTTGATCGCGCACATAGGTCATCAGCGGCTCGGTGCGAAACGCCGCGGCGAAGCTGTAGGCCATGTAGCCGGCGACGCTGATGCTGTCTTCGGCGGTGAACGGCCGCTTGGGGATGCCCAGCACGTCGAACTCGACCGGCGCGGCGTGGCTGTCCTGATATTGGTTGACGCCGTCGAGATAGGCTTGCAGGGCCTTCCACGCCGGGGACTGTTTATCCAGATTGGCCACGTAAGTGGCAGCGCGCTCGCGAATGCGCAGGCTGCGGAACAGTTTGTCGGTGTCGAGCAGTTTCGGCCCGAGCACTTCGGCCAGTTCGCCACGGGCGAGGCGGCGCATAGACTCCATCTGGAACAGCCGATCCTGCGCATGCACATAGCCGAGGGCGCGATACAGATCGGTTTCGTTGTCGGCACGGATGTGCGGCACGCCGCGCTCGTCGTAACGCACGGTGACCGAACCTTGCAGGTTGCGCAGCTCTACCTGGCCCTGACGCGTCGGTTGCTTGCTGTACACATACCCGCCCACCGCGACGAGCAGCGCGACGATCAGCAAGCCAAGAACGGTGAAGACGCGTTTCATGGTGACTCCTTGTGCGATGCGGATGGTCATCCGTGCGGGCTGGCAACAATTAGCACAGACCCTGGCTGCTGCGCATCGCCGTCCTCGAAAAGTCCGGAATGCCTTACCTGGTTTCGGCCGGCCACGGGCAATAGCAACCAACCGCCAGCGTGTGCGTGGCATTCACCGGGCGATCATCGCTCAGAGCTTGCAGGATCGGTTCAATAAAACTGTTGCTGGAGTTGCAGGTCAGGCCTTCGCTATAGGGGCCGAAGTACGCGAGTTTGCCGCTACGGTCCCAGATCGCCACGGCCGGGCTGGCGGGAATCTGCTCGGCACCGGGCAGCACCGCGATGCTTTTCAGGCTGCTGAGGGTGGCGGGCAACTGGCCGTGGCTGCCGGGCCGCTGCACGGCAAAAAACTCCACGCCTTTGGCGCTGAACTGCTCGACCATTTCCGTCAGGTGCTGTTGATTGCCGACGTTGCACGGGCAGGCCGGGTCCCAGAAATGCACCAGACGAATATTGCCGGGGCCAGCCAGATCATCCGGCAGGCGCAGCGGATCACCGGAAAACACCGCTGTGTGCTCGCTGAATGCGCGCAGGTAACGCCACTGAAACCAGTCATACGCCGCCCACAATACCCCGCCGCAGACTAGTGCGATCAGGCTGGCAAACAGTGCGGTGCGGTACGGCGAACGCATGGTTTTCGATCCTTGAGAGATCGGCTAGCTTGCCATGCTTGCTCCGACAGATGAATATCGCAGGCCGATAAAGTCCGTTTACCGTTTTGGAATTTGCCTGATGCCTGCCACTTTCGATCTCGATCATTTACGCGCCAGCCTCAAGCCTTTGGCCGAGTGGCAGCCGTTGTCGGATGAGGCCAAGGCTTATCAACGCTTCTACCAGACCGATTTCCCGGATCGCGATGTATGGCGCGGCATGGGCCGCTTCGAGGTCAGCGGTTATGAACTGGTCAGCCATTGCTGGTGGCCGGAGAAGGCCAAAGCCACGCTGTTTTTGCTGCACGGTTATTACGATCACACCGGGCTGTACCGGCATCTGATCGAGTGGGCGCTGGATCAGGATTTTGCGGTGATCGCCTGCGACTTGCCGGGGCATGGACTGTCGAGTGGCGCGCGGGCCAACATCCGCGATTTCTCTGAATATCAGGATGCTCTTCAAGCTCTGTTCGCCGAGGCGCGTTCGATTGCGCTGCCGCAGCCGTGGCACTTGTGCGGGCAGAGCACTGGCGCAGCAATCGTGGTTGACCATGTGCTCAATCATGGCGAAGACAGTCCGGCGCAGGGGCAATTGATTCTGCTCGCGCCGCTGGTGCGTCCGCGCGCCTGGGGCTGGTCGCAGTTGAGTTATTACCTGCTGCGGCCCTTTGTTCGAGGGTTGCCACGACGGTTTAGCGAGAATTCCAACGACCCGGATTTTCTGCCGTTCCTGCAAGCCGATCCGTTACAGCCGTTGCGTTTGCCGACGGCGTGGGTCGGTGCGTTGTCGCGCTGGATCAGTCGGGTCGAGTATGCGAAGAAGAGTCCGCGCCGGCCGCTGATTATTCAGGGTCAGGCAGACATGACGGTGGACTGGCCGCATAACCTGCAAGTGCTGAAGTGGAAGTTTGACCGGCCGCAGATCTTGCTGCTGCCTGAGGGGCGGCATCATCTGGCGAATGAGACGGCGGAGATGCGCGAGGAGTATTTCGAGTTTTTGAGCAAGCGGATCAAGGGGCGGAATTCGTAGTGATGCTCTGGCTGGGTGCATATCCGTTGCTGCGGTAACGGCTTCTTGGGGTTCCGCCCTTACGGCGGGTCACCTTTTCCAGACGCCGAAAAGGTAACCCAAAAGGCTTTGCCCTGACGTTCGGCCCTCGCTGTGGCTCGGGTTCCTTCGCTCCGGGATCGATCCGGGGGCATCGCCTCCGGTTTGCTGCGCTGCACCTCCTCTCGATGTGTTTGGCTGCGCCAAACGGTCGCTGCGCTCCCACCCCCGGATCAATCCCTCCACTCAGCCTGCCGACGGGCGCTCGAGATCAAGAGCTGCAGCCGAGCTAACGCTCATCCTGTTGAGTGGGGCGGCTTTGCCGCATGGGTCGCACAAAAAATTGTGGGAGCTGCGGTGCGACGATTCGACTTGCCAGCGATGGCGGCCTACGAGCCGACCAGTCTCTGGCAGATGTACCCAGTTCCCACTGTGGGAGCCAGCCTGCTGGCGATGGCGGTCTGTCAGGCAACATAAATTTACTGGCTGAGGTTGGAGGTGCTTTGTCCAACCGCCAATCCCGCGCGAATCGCTGCCAGCGCCGCCTGGTAATAAGCCTTGCCTTCGGTCGACTCGGCAAAGGTCGCAAATTCTTCCAGTTCTTCATCCGACAGGTCGCGATAGACATACAGCAGCGTGTTGTTCAGATCGGCGCCAATCTGATCCATCAAACGCTGGCGCTGACCATTCAACATGTTTTGCGCCTGACCGCCGCCAAGCAAGCCAGGAATCATCGAACTCAAACTGTCCGCCGCCACACCGGCAATCGCCAGACTGACTTCAGCACCAGCCTCACGCGCCGGCAGCGCTTGGGCCAAATGCCCGATGATCAGCAGGCGGGTGTCGCTGGCCGGCATCTTCGGCAGGCCTTTGGCATTTTTCGCCAGTTGATCGCGGCGGGTCGCGAGCAATTCGGCGGCGACGACTTTCTTGCCCAGCACCGACTGGAAAAACCCCAGCGCCGGTTTCGGGTCGGCGAGGTTCTCGCGCAGTTGCGCTTCGGCGCGTTGATCCATCGGTTGCGGGGCGAAGCGCTGGTTGCTGTTGTTTACCAGCGCCTGAAACACCGCCGGTGGCAGGCTGTTCTGGTAACGCTGCTGCGCGGCGCTCAGGGCATCGTTGAAATGCGCGCGTTGTTCTGGCCAGCCGGCGACCTTGTAGAGCTGGTCGTAGCCGTCCGCCCAGGCGGGCAACACGCAGAACATCAACAGTGAAAAAAGCAAACGGCGCATAGGGACTCCTGTCAGCAGCGGACTATTCTCCGTGCGGTGCCAGTACTTGTCGAGAATTCGTAGCGAGCCGCCGCGTGGCTCTGTCGGATTTTTCGCCGCAGGCATACTATGCGCGCCATGCAAATATCCTCTGAACACCCGCTGCTGTTACGCATCGTCGACGACCTGGCCGAACATGGCTGGTCGCAGCAGAACATTTTCCTGCCCGCAGATCTGACCCGCGCGCTGGCGGCTGAGTGCCGTAAACGTGAAGCCGAGGGCGAACTGGCACCGGCGGGCGTCGGGCGCGGGCCGTTTTCGGAGGTTCGCGAGGGGATTCGTGGCGACCAGATTCAGTGGATCGAGCCGGGTGAGTGCGATGCCAGCGACCGTTATCTGGGCTTGATGGACAGCCTGCGCGAGGCGCTTAACCGCGGGTTGTTTCTCGGGCTGGAAGACTTCGAGTGCCATTTCGCCCTGTATCCGCCGGGCGCGTTCTATCGCAAGCATGTCGACCGGTTTCGCGATGATGACCGGCGCATGGTTTCGGCAGTGATCTACCTCAATGACGGCTGGCTGCCGGAGGATGGCGGGCAGTTGCGCATGTACCTCAAAAACGACCGCGTCCATGACGTGCAGCCTACGGGTGGGTGTCTGGTGGTGTTTCTTTCGGGTGAAGTGCCGCATGAAGTGTTGCCTGCCAATCGCGAGCGTTTGTCGCTGACGGGCTGGTTCCGTCGCCGTGGCAACGAGCCGTTCTGATATGCACAAGATTCTGGTCAGCCGCTGTTTGTTGGGCCATCGCGTGCGTTACGACGGTGGGGCGAGCGGGCCGTTTGATCTGCTGGAACAGTGGATCAGCGAAGGCCGGGTAGTGCCGTTGTGTCCCGAGGTTGCTGGCGGGCTGCCAACGCCACGGGCGGCAGCGGAGATTCCGGGCGGGCAGGGGGCAGAGGTTCTGGACGGACTGGCGTCAGTTATCACAACTGAAGGTGAGGACGTCAGTGCGCAGTTTCTCGACGGGGCGCGGCAGGCGCTGGAGCTGGTGCGAAAGCATGGGATTCGGGTTGCGGTGCTTAAGGCCAACAGTCCGTCGTGCGGGAATCTGCTGACGTATGACGGGACGTTCAGTGGGGTGAAGGTCAGTGGCGAAGGTGTAACCGCCGCGCTGCTCAAGCGCCATGGCGTACATGTCTTCAGCGAGCTGGAACTGGCGCAAGCCGCGAAAGCCCTGACACAACTCGACTAGTCATGCGCCACAAATCACTGTGGGAGCTAGCCTGCTAGCGATTGCATTGGGTCAGTCACCATCAGTCCTGACTGATCCACCGCTATCGCTAGCAGGCTAGCTCCCACAGGTTCGGAGTTCACTTAAGGTTTTCGGTGGCCTGCGCGCTAAGCCACTTCTTCGACAGTGCCTCCAACCGCCCATCCGCCTTGATCCGCCCCAGCGCACCCTCAAGACTCGCTTGAAACGCCGGATTGCCCTTTTGAAACGGAATCGCCAATTCCACCGGCGGCGTGACTTTCGGCTTTTCCTCGGTCAGCGTCTGTACCAGCAACATCGACCGTGGCTGCTCATCTTTTTTTGCCAGCAACTGCCCATCCACCTTGCCGTAAGGTTCGCTGAAGTCGAAACGATCCTTGAGTTCCGGGGTCAGTGCTATGTGGTTGAGCGCAACGTCGTACTTGCCGCTTTCAACGCCCTGGAGCATGTCGCTTTCATCGGTGACGATGAAGTCGGCGCGCACATCCAGCTCGTTGGCCAGCAGTTGCCCAAGCTCGACCTCGAATCCTGCGAGGGTGTCGCCTTCCTTGAAATTGAAGGGCGGTGTATTAGCCTCAATGGCGATGCGCAACTCGCCACGGTCGTTGACGTCATCAATCAGTTCGGCGTGAGCCAGAGGGCTCAGAAGGGGTAGCAGGCAGATCAGGCCAGGCAGAAAACGCATGGTCACTCCTTTGAAATCATTATCGCGATGCTCTGATTCAGGCTCGCTTTGCTATGGTTGTCGAGTTCCTTCGACAACGAATGGTCATGAAGTTGTCATGACCGTGCGGATTTTACGGAAAAACTGGAGAAGAAAATGAAAAGCTTTATGTCACGTGCAGCGTTGGCTGGTGTGCTGATGGGTGTTTCGGTACTGGCCAGTGCGGCCACCCCGGCACCCAAGGGCGCCGAAGTGTTCATCGTTTCTCCCGAAAGCGGGGCCACGGTTTCCCAGGAGTTCAAGGTCAAGTTCGGCACCAAGGACGTCGCGCTGGCGCCGGCCGGTGACGTCACCAAGAACACCGGTCACCATCATTTGCTGATCGACGTCGACAAATTGCCGGCCGCCGGTGCGCCGATTCCGAACGATGCCAACCACATGCATTTCGGCAAGGCGCAGACTGAAGCCACGATCAAACTGGCCCCGGGCAAGCACACCTTGCAGCTGGAACTGGGCGACAGCGGTCACATGCCGTTCGATCCGCCGATCGTTTCGAAGAAAATCACCGTCAACGTCGAATAACGTTTCCGCGTGCATGAAAAAGGGAGCCCGAAGGCTCCCTTTTTTTGTGGCTCAGCGCGAAATCAGAACAGCACGCGGCTACGGATGGTGCCGTTAACGTGTTGCAGCTTCTCTTGCGCCAGCTCCGAGTACTCGGCGTCGACGTCGATCACCACGTAGCCAACCTTCTCGTTGGTCTGCAGGAACTGACCGGAGATGTTGATGCCGTTTTCGGCGAAGACCTTGTTGATCTCCATCATCACACCCGGAATGTTCTCGTGGATGTGCAGCAGGCGATGCTTGCCAGGGTGAGCCGGCAAGGCTACTTCCGGGAAGTTCACCGACGATACCGAGGTACCGTTGTCGCTGTACTTGACCAGTTTTTCCGCTACTTCCAGACCGATGTTAGCTTGCGCTTCGGCGGTCGAGCCACCGATGTGCGGGGTCAGAATCACGTTGTCGAGGCCACGCAGCGGGCTTTCGAACTCTTCGTCGTTGGAGCGCGGCTCGACCGGGAACACGTCGATCGCGGCGCCGATCAGGTGCTTGTCCTTGATCGCGTCCGCCAGGGCGTCCAGCTCGACCACGGTGCCGCGAGCAGCGTTGATCAGAATGCCGCCCTTCTTGATGGCGCGGATTTCCTTCTCGCCGATCATCCACTGGGTCGCAGCGGTTTCCGGAACGTGCAGGGTGACGATGTCCGACATGCCCAG
Source organism: Pseudomonas sp. TWP3-2 (assembly GCF_049897765.1). NCBI lineage: Bacteria > Pseudomonadati > Pseudomonadota > Gammaproteobacteria > Pseudomonadales > Pseudomonadaceae > Pseudomonas > Pseudomonas sp. TWP3-2. The sequence continues at coordinate 401,988 of NZ_JAFCWW010000002.1, forward strand.
CAGCTCGTGCAGGTTGTTGACCTGCGTCGCGTTGCCCAGCGGCAGCTTGGTCACGGTGTCGTAGAAGTACACCTGCATGCCCAGGCCTTCAGCCAGAACCGACAGCTGCGTACCGATCGAGCCGTAACCGACGATGCCGAGCTTCTTGCCACGGATCTCGAAGGAGTTGGCCGCGGACTTGATCCAGCCACCACGGTGGCAGGAAGCATTTTTCTCAGGGATGCCGCGCAGCAGCAGGATCGCTTCGGCCAGCACCAGCTCGGCTACGGAGCGGGTGTTGGAGTACGGCGCGTTGAACACGGCGATACCGCGTTCGCGGGCTGCACTGAGGTCAACTTGGTTGGTGCCGATGCAGAAACAGCCGACTGCCACCAGCTTCTTCGCGTGATCGAAGATTTCTTCGGTCAGTTGCGTGCGCGAACGAATGCCGATGAAGTGCGCGTCAGCGATCTTTTCCTTGAGCTGGGCTTCCGGCAGAGAACCTGTGAGGTACTCGATGCTGGTGTAGCCCGCCGCCTTGAGGACGTCGACAGCCGATTGGTGGACGCCTTCGAGAAGAAGGAACTTGATCTTGCTCTTATCGAGAGAAGTCTTGCTCATCTGCGTAAACCTGTATCCCGGAGAAAAATGGCAGGAAATAGCCAGCAGACGCTGACCCGGACGGCAGGAAAGCCGTCACCGCAGAAAGGCCGTTGGGCACTGGCCTGCGGGGTCGGTATGCTAGCATAGCCACCCCGCTAAACACTCATTCCTGCGACGTGAAGCGTCTTCAGGATGACCATGAATTGTTCGAGAGTTCTGTCGATGACCAATCCTGCCCTGATTGATGAACTGAAGACCCTGGTTGAGCCTGGCAAAGTCCTGACCGATGCCGACTCCCTGAATGCTTACGGCAAGGATTGGACCAAACACTTCGCCCCGGCACCCAGCGCCATCGTCTTCCCCAAGACCATCGAACAGGTGCAGGCCATCGTGCGGTGGGCCAATGCCCACAAGGTCGCGCTGGTTCCATCTGGCGGGCGCACCGGTTTGTCGGCCGCCGCAGTCGCCGCGAATGGCGAAGTAGTGGTGTCGTTCGACTACATGAACCAGATTATCGAGGTGAACCTCACTGATCGCACCGCTGTGTGTCAGCCGGGCGTGGTCACCGAGCAGTTGCAGAACCGCGCCGAAGAACACGGCCTCTACTATCCAGTGGATTTCGCATCCGCCGGTTCCAGTCAGATTGGCGGCAATATCGGCACCAATGCCGGCGGGATCAAAGTCATTCGCTACGGCATGACGCGTAACTGGGTCGCGGGCATGAAAGTCGTGACCGGCAAGGGTGATGTGCTGGAGCTGAACAAAGACCTGATCAAGAACGCCACCGGGTACGACTTGCGCCAGTTGTTCATCGGCGCCGAAGGCACTCTGGGGTTTGTGGTCGAAGCGACCATGCGTCTGGATCGCGCACCGAAGAACCTCACGGCGATGGTGCTCGGCACCGCCGATTTCGACTCGATCATGCCGGTACTGCACGCCTTCCAGGGCAAGCTCGACCTGACTGCATTTGAATTCTTTTCCGACAAGGCGCTGGCCAAAGTCATGGGCCGTGGCGACGTACCGGCGCCGTTCGACACCGACTGCCCGTTCTACGCGCTGCTGGAATTCGAAGCGACCACTGAAGAAGTGGCCAACAGCGCTCTGGAAACCTTCGAACATTGCGTCGAGCAGGGCTGGGTGCTGGACGGCGTGATGAGCCAGAGCGAAACCCAGCTGCAAAACCTGTGGAAACTGCGCGAGTACATCTCCGAAACCATCTCGCACTGGACGCCGTACAAGAACGACATCTCGGTCACCGTCTCGAAAGTGCCGGCGTTCCTGAAGGAAATCGACGCGATTGTCGGCGAATACTACCCGGACTTCGAAATCGTCTGGTTCGGTCACATCGGCGACGGCAACCTGCACCTGAACATCCTCAAGCCGGACAACCTGAGCAAGGACGAATTTTTCGCCAAGTGCGCCACCGTCAACAAGTGGGTGTTCGAGACCGTCGAGAAGTACAACGGATCGATCTCCGCCGAGCACGGCGTGGGCATGACCAAGCGCGATTACCTGACCTACAGCCGTTCGCCGGTTGAGATCGAGTACATGAAAGCGGTAAAAGCGGTGTTCGACCCGAATGGCATCATGAACCCGGGCAAGATCTTCGCTGTTTGATTTTCGAACTTAAGCGCTACGAATCAGGAGTCGGTCAATGAGCTATCAGCACCAGTATGTCGACGGCACGCGTATCCATTTTCCGCTGGGGAAAGTGGTGTGCATCGGCCGTAATTACGTCGAACACGCCAAGGAACTGGACAATCCGGTGCCAACCGAACCGTTGCTGTTCATCAAACCGGGCAGTTGCGTAGTGCCGCTGGAAGGTGGTTTCAGTATTCCGACCGAGCGTGGCTCGGTGCATTACGAAGCCGAGATTGCCGTGTTGATCGGCAAACCGTTGTCGACCAAGCCGAGCCGCGAAGAAGTGCTGGACGCGATCTCCGGTTTCGCCCCGGCGCTGGATCTGACCTTGCGCGACAAGCAGGGCGAGCTGAAAGCCAAAGGTCTGCCGTGGGAAATCGCCAAGTCGTTCGACGGCGCGGCCGTGATCGCGCCATTTGTGGTCGGCAGCACTTTCGCTGACCTGACCGACATCGGCATCCGCCTGACCATCAATGGCGAAGTGCGCCAGGACGGCAACAGCAGCGCGATGCTCAACCCGATCGTGCCGATGATCCAGCACATGGCTGGCTGCTTCTCGCTGCAGGCCGGTGACGTGATCCTGACCGGTACGCCGGTTGGCGTCGGCCCGCTGAATGTCGGCGACGAGATCGTGCTGGAACTGCCGGGTGCTAGCAGCTTCACTAGCTCCGTCCTCTAACCTGTAGAGATGACACCGAACTGTGGCGAGGGAGCTTGCTCCCGCTGGACTGCGCAGCAGGCCCCCTGCTTTTTGCAGTGAAAAGCAGGGCCGCTTCGCGCCCCAGCGGGAGCAAGCTCCCTCGCCACAGGTGCCCATTCCACATTTAGATCTGTGATCGCTCCTGCAAACCCATAAGGCAATCGCGCCATTTGCCGTTTTTTTCACATCCTCTCTGGATAATTCCGCGGATTCTGGCGTCTGAGCCACCCCTGTTGTGCTATTACCTTTAGCCTGAATTTCTGGAACGCGTCCCTTGATGGCCTCTCAACCGCTGCCCAAGCTCAAAACTGTCCGCCGTTCGCGCTTCGCGATGCGCTGGTATTCCTGGCTATTGCTGGTGGCTGCGGCCGTTTATGGGCTGGCGTTTGCCATGCACTGGGACGATCGTGGTGTGCTCTGGGTATTGGAGCGTTTCGAGAGTCCGACCGAGAAAAAGGAAAGTGTCTGGCTGCCGGATTACCGGGTGGTGATCGACGCCAAACAGCTGCCCGGAATGGAGAAGGACGAGGCGTCCGACCTGTCCTATAACCCACAGACCAAAACCCTGTTTTCGGTGATGGGCAAAAACCCGTTTCTTGTTGAACTGAGCCTGCAAGGTGACGTGCTGCGCAAGATGCCGCTAGTGGGCTGGAGCAATCCTGAAGGCCTGACAGTGATGGAAAACGGTCTGCTGGCCATCGTCGATGAGCGCGAGCACTTGCTGTCGATCGTCAGGATCGATGCCGATACCCGCGAATTGAAGCGCGATGACTACCCGAAATACGACCTCGGCCCGTCGAAAGACCAGAACAAAGCCTTTGAAGCCATCGCCTGGGACCCACGCAACGAGCAGCTGTTGCTCGGCGAAGAACGGCCGCCGGCGCTGTTCACCTGGAAAAGCGATGGCAGCCAGATCCTCAAGGGCGACAAGCAGAAGCTGTTCAGCGATGAACTGGACATCCGTAACCTATCGGCTCTGGCCATCGACTCGCGCACTGGCCACACACTGGTGCTGTCCGCTGACTCGCACTTGCTGCTGGAGCTGGACGAGAAGGGCGAGCAGGTCAGCTTCATGACCCTGCTCGGCGGTTTCAACGGCCTGAAAAGCACCATCCCGCGCGCTGAAGGCGTGACCATGGACGACAGTGGCACGCTGTACATGGTCAGCGAGCCGAACCTGTTCTATCGCTTCGAAAAGCAAAAATAACCGCAGCCACAGGGTTTGCTTGTGGTCGCAGGCAAGTGGCCATTAAGCTTCAGTTCAGACACGCGTGATATTTCATCCGCCTGTTTTGATTCCGAGCCCGCCCGCATGCGTCGACTTGCCCGTCCCAAACCACTGATTCTGATCCTGTCGATGATTGCCCTGATCGCATTGATTGCGCTCGGCCAATACATGCGTCTGTTCGAGCGTGCCTGGTTCAATCTGCATACCCTTTGGCAACCGCACAGCGTTGAATCCATCGCCCTCGATCAATATCGGGTGGAGATCGAGTCACAGGTCATCGAAGGCCTGAATGACGATGTCTCGGCGCTGACTTACGATCCGGTGCGCAAAAGCCTGTTCACCGTCACCAACAAGGACTCCGAGCTGATCGAGTTGTCGCTGGACGGCAAGCTCCTGCGCCGCATCGCGCTGATCGGCTTCGGTGATCCAGAGGCGGTGGAGTTCATCAGCGCCGACACCTACGTGATCACTGACGAGAGTCAGCAGCGGCTGATCAAGATCCATCTGGAACAAGACACGACTTTCCTCGATGCGGCCGACGCCGAGCAGATGACTCTTGGCGTGCACTTGAGCGGCAATAAGGGGTTCGAAGGTCTGGCCTATGACTCGGTGGGCAAGCGCCTGTTCGTGGCCAAGGAACGCGACCCGATGCTGATTTACGAAGTGCATGGTTTTCCACACTTCAATCCGGAAAAGTCTTACGCAGTGCACGTAATCAACAATCCCAAGCGCGATGCCGGGATGTTCGTGCGCGATCTGTCGAGCCTGCAATACGATGAGCGCAGCGGGCATTTGCTGGCGCTTTCAGATGAATCGCGGCTGATTCTGGAACTGGATGTGGACGGACGTCCGTTGAGCACGATGTCGCTGAGCAAAGGCCGGCAAGGCTTGCAGAAAACCGTGCCGCAGGCGGAAGGCATTGCGATGGACGATGACGGGACGTTGTATCTGGTGAGCGAGCCGAATCTGTTCTACGTGTTCAAAAAACCCGCGCAACCTTAACTCACACCAAAAAACACTGTGGGAGCTGGCTTGCCAGCGATGAGGCCATCACTTTCAACATCGATGTTGACTGGCTGGCCGCCATCGCTGGCAAGCCAGCTCCCACAGGTTTATTGGTATGCCCATCATTTGTGGGTTACCAGGTTTACTCAGCCTTCAGCGTCTTCACACCTTCACTAGTCCCGAGCAACAGCAAATCCGCCGGACGCGCCGCGAACAGGCCATTGGTGACTACGCCGACAATCGCATTGATCTGCGCTTCCAGCTCGACCGGGTTGGTGATCTGCATGTTGAACACGTCGAGGATGATATTGCCGTTATCGGTCAGCACGCCTTCACGGTAGACCGGGTCGCCGCCGAGCTTCACCAGCTCGCGAGCGACGTGGCTGCGGGCCATCGGAATCACTTCGACCGGCAGCGGGAATTCGCCGAGTACCGACACCAGTTTGCTGCCGTCAGCGATGCAGATGAAGGTCTTGGCCACGGCCGCGACGATCTTCTCGCGGGTCAGGGCTGCGCCGCCGCCCTTGATCAGGTTCAGGTGCGCGTCGCTTTCATCGGCGCCGTCGACGTAGAACTCCAGATCGCTGACCGTATTCAGCTCGTACACCGGAATCCCGTGGCCCTTGAGGCGCGCGGCGGTGGCTTCGGAGCTGGCGACCGCGCCATCGAACGCGCCCTTGTGCTTGGCCAAAGCGTCGATGAAGCAGTTGGCGGTGGAGCCGGTGCCGACGCCGACGATGCTCTTGTCGTCGAGTTTCGGCAGGATGAAGTCGACGGCGGCCTGGGCCACGGCCTGTTTGAGTTGATCCTGGGTCATGCGGGCTCCGGAAGCGGGCAGAGGGAAAACGGAAAGGCCGGCATTATAGCCTCAAGACCGGCTAAAACCTCTGGATTCGTGTGGTCGCCCGGACAAAAGCCGGGTTAGACTCCTTGGCCCTGCCCAACTCGCTCAGTGATGCTTTCCGATGCTCGAACAGTACGTCAAAAAGATCCTCACCTCGCGCGTTTATGACGTTGCCGTAGAAACCCCGCTGCAGAACGCTCGCCAGCTCTCCGAGCGGCTGGGCAATGACATTTGGCTCAAGCGCGAAGACTTGCAGCCAGTGTTCTCGTTCAAGATTCGCGGCGCCTACAACAAGCTGACGCAGTTGAGCGACGAAGAGCGTGCGCGCGGCGTGGTCACGGCGTCGGCGGGCAACCATGCGCAGGGTCTGGCGCTGGCGGCAAAAGTCCTCGGCGTGAAAGCCACTATCGTCATGCCGAAAACCACCCCGGAGATCAAGGTCGAAGGCGTGCGCTCGCGCGGCGGCAAAGTGGTGCTGCACGGTGACTCGTTTCCGGAAGCCCTGGCCTACTCGCTGAAACTGGTGGATGAAAAAGGCTACGTCTACATCCACCCGTACGACGACCCACACACGATTGCCGGGCAGGGCACCGTGGCGATGGAAATTCTGCGTCAGCACCCGCAGCCACTGGACGCGATCTTCGTGCCGGTCGGCGGCGGCGGGCTGATCGCCGGCATCGCGGCGTACGTGAAGTACCTGCGCCCGGACATCAAAGTCATCGGCGTCGAGCCCGACGATTCCAATTGCCTGCAAGCGGCGATGGCCGCTGGTGAGCGCGTGGTACTGCCGACCGTGGGCATTTTCGCCGACGGCGTGGCCGTGGCGCAGATCGGCCAGCACACCTTCGACATCTGCAAGGATTACGTCGACGAAGTGATCACCGTCAGCACCGACGAGATCTGCGCGGCGATCAAGGACATCTACGACGATACCCGCTCGATCACCGAGCCGGCCGGTGCGCTGGGCGTGGCCGGGATCAAGAAGTACGTCGAGCAGCGTGGCGTCAGCGGTCAGACCTTCGTCGCCATCGACTCGGGGGCCAACGTCAACTTCGACCGCCTGCGCCACGTCGCCGAGCGCGCCGAGCTGGGTGAAGGCCGCGAGGCGATCATCGCCGTGACCATCCCCGAGCAGGCCGGCAGCTTCAAGGCCTTCTGCGAAGCTATCGGCAAGCGCCAGATCACCGAATTCAACTACCGCTACAACACCGGCAGCGAAGCGCACATCTTCGTCGGCGTGCAGACGCATCCGGACACCGATCCGCGCAGCGCACTGCTGGCGAGCCTGACCGAGCAGGGTTTCCCGGTGCTCGACCTGACTGATAACGAGCTGGCCAAACTGCACATCCGCCACATGGTCGGCGGGCGTGCGGCGCAAGTGGTCGATGAAGTGGTGCTGCGCTTCGAGTTCCCGGAACGCCCGGGCGCGCTGTTCAACTTTCTCAATAAGCTCGGCGGGCGCTGGAACATCTCGATGTTCCACTACCGCAACCACGGCGCAGCGGACGGTCGCGTGGTCGCCGGCCTGCAAGTACCGCACGACGAACGTCATCTGGTGCCCGCAGCCCTTGAGGAAATCGGTTACCCGTACTGGGACGAAAGCGACAACCCGGCCTATAAGCTGTTTCTTGGCTGAGGGGCTACGCTGATTTGCACGGACTGAGGAAATCGAACCATGGAAACGTTATCCGCCCTGAAAGCGGCGCACATGCTCGCCACTGCGGTGTTGCTGATCGGCGCGTTGGGCCTTGGAATCTGGGTCTGGCGTGCGCGGCGCAACGGTGATGCAACAGCCGGTAGCCGTACGTTGCAGCGACCACGGGTGTTCGTCTGGCTTTTGATCGTGCTGGCGCTGCTGAGCATGCCCTTCACCGGCTGGTGGATGGTGCATCTGGTGGGCTGGCCGTTGGGACAGACGTGGATTCTGGCGTCGAGCGTGCTTTACACCGTGGCGGCGTTGGCGTGGTTCTGGCTGCTGGTGCGCTTGAATCGGTTGCGCAAGGCGCCGGGCGGGATTGGCAAGTTCAGTCTGGGGTTGGCGTTGTTTGGGCTGGTGTGTTTTGTGGCGATTGCCGGGTTGATGGGTGCCAAACCTGTTTAAGGCGAACAGCTCGCAGCCTGCGGCAGCTCCTACACAGGTTTGTGTCGAACCCGATATTGTGGGCTGACACAAACCCTGTAGGAGCTGCCGAAGGCTGCGATCTTTTGATCTTTAGCCGCGCAGGCTAATCACCGGCCAGCCACGCTTCTCGGCTTCAGCGCGCAAATTCGGATCAGCATCCACCGCCACCGGATTCGCCACTTGCTCCAGCAACGGCAAGTCATTCATCGAGTCGCTGTAGAAATAGCTGTCGTCCAGCGAATAGCCGGTCTCTTCCAGCCAACGATTCAGCCGCGTCACCTTGCCTTCGCGGAAGCACGGCACGTCGGTGCTGCGCCCGGTGTAGCGGCCATCGACCATCTCGCACTCGGTGGCGATCAGGGTTTCAACGCCCAGTCGTTCGGCGATCGGCGCGGTGACGAAGCGGTTGGTGGCGGTGATGATCACCAGTTTGTCGCCGGCGTCGCGGTGCTTTTGCAGCAGTTCGAGGGCCTTGGGCAGAATGATCGGCTCGATGCAATCGCGCATGTAATCGCGGTGCCATTGATCGAGCACGGCGATCTCGGTGCGGCCAAGAATCTCCAGGCAGAAGTTCAGATAGGCAGCGTTATCCAGTTTGCCCGCCAGGTAATCCTGATAGAACTCGTCGTTGCGCGCCTTGTATGCGACCTTGTCGAGAAAGCCGCGCTCGCACAGGTAATCGCCCCACGCGTGATCGCTGTCGCCGCCCAGAAGGGTGTTGTCCAAATCGAATAAAGCCAGGCGCATTGCAGTTACCCGCTGATAAGTCAGTAAAAAGGCGCCCAGAATACGGTCTTTTCACAAGAGTGCACATAAGGTAGGAAGCTTCATTGCTGCCTTCACAATCTTTGTGGAACAATGCGGCGACATGCGTTTGCGAGGTTGTTGCCGTGATCGACCCCGATGGTTTCCGTCCCAATGTCGGGATCATTCTGACGAATGACGCCGGCCAGGTGCTATGGGCTCGCCGTATCAATCAAGATGCCTGGCAGTTTCCGCAAGGGGGAATCAACCCTGAAGAGACGCCGGAAGACGCCTTGTATCGCGAGCTGAACGAAGAAGTTGGCCTTGAACGTGAAGATGTTGAAATACTCGCCTGTACCCGGGGCTGGTTGCGCTATCGTTTGCCGCAACGTCTGGTGCGTACCCACAGCCAACCGCTGTGCATCGGCCAGAAACAGAAATGGTTTCTCCTGCGCCTGATCTCCAACGAGCAGCGGGTGCGGATGGATTTGACCGGTAAACCGGAGTTCGATGGCTGGCGCTGGGTCAGCTATTGGTATCCGTTGGGCCAGGTGGTGACATTCAAGCGCGAGGTATATCGCCGCGCTCTCAAAGAGCTTGCCCCGCGCCTTTTAACGCGCGACTGACGACGGAGTTCGACCCCGAGCCATGCTCAATACGCTGCGCAAGATCGTCCAGGAAGTTAACTCCGCCAAGGATCTCAAGGCGGCGTTGGGGATTATTGTGTTGCGCGTCAAAGAGGCCATGGGCAGCCAGGTCTGCTCGGTCTACCTGCTCGACCCCGAAACCAACCGCTTCGTGCTGATGGCCACCGAGGGCTTGAACAAGCGCTCGATCGGCAAGGTCAGCATGGCGCCCAACGAAGGTCTGGTTGGCCTGGTCGGCACGCGTGAAGAACCCCTGAACCTCGAAAACGCTGCGGATCACCCGCGTTATCGCTACTTTGCCGAGACCGGTGAAGAGCGTTACGCCTCGTTCCTTGGTGCACCGATCATTCACCACCGCCGCGTCGTCGGCGTGCTGGTCATCCAACAGAAAGAACGCCGCCAGTTCGATGAAGGTGAAGAAGCCTTCCTCGTGACCATGAGCGCGCAGCTCGCCGGGGTTATTGCCCATGCCGAGGCCACCGGTTCGATCCGCGGTCTGGGCCGGCAGGGCAAAGGCATTCAGGAAGCCAAGTTCGTCGGCGTACCGGGTTCGCCGGGTGCGGCAGTCGGTACTGCGGTAGTCATGCTGCCGCCGGCTGATCTCGATGTAGTGCCGGACAAAACCGTGCGCGACATTGAGGCTGAACTCGGCCTGTTCAAGACCGCCATTGAAGGCGTGCGCGCCGACATGCGCGCGTTGTCGGCCAAGCTTGCCACTCAGTTGCGCCCCGAAGAGCGCGCGCTGTTCGACGTCTACCTGATGATGCTCGCCGACGAGGCGCTGGGTAGCGAAGTCACCACTGTGATCAAGACCGGTCAGTGGGCTCAAGGCGCGCTGCGTCAAGTCGTGACCGATCACGTCAATCGTTTCGAACTGATGGACGACGCCTACCTGCGTGAGCGCGCGTCGGACGTCAAGGACCTCGGCCGACGCCTGCTGGCTTACCTGCAAGAAGAGCGTCAGCAGAATCTGGTCTACCCGGAAAAAACCATTCTGGTCAGCGAAGAACTGACGCCGGCGATGCTCGGCGAGGTGCCGGAAGGCACGCTGGTCGGTCTGGTTTCGGTACTCGGCTCGGGTAACTCGCACGTTGCGATTCTGGCGCGCGCCATGGGCATACCGACGGTAATGGGTGTGGTCGACTTGCCGTACGCCAAGGTCGATGGCATTCCGCTGATCGTCGATGGCACCAAGGGCGAGATCTACACCAACCCGAGCGAGGTGCTGATCAAGCAATTCGCCGAAGTGGTCGAAGAAGAGAAACAACTGGCGCTGGGTCTCGATACCCTGCGCGATCTGCCGTGCATTACCCTCGATGGGCACCGCATGCCGCTGTGGGTCAACACCGGCCTGCTGGCGGACGTGGCGCGTGCGCAGAAACGTGGCGCTGAGGGCGTGGGTCTGTATCGCACCGAAGTGCCGTTCATGATCAACCAGCGTTTCCCGAGCGAGAAGGAACAACTGGCGATCTACCGCGAGCAGCTCGCCGCGTTCCATCCGCAACCGGTGACCATGCGCAGCCTGGACATCGGCGGTGACAAGTCGCTGTCGTACTTCCCGATCAAGGAAGACAACCCGTTCCTCGGCTGGCGCGGCATTCGCGTGACCCTCGACCACCCGGAAATCTTCCTGGTGCAGACCCGTGCAATGCTCAAGGCCAGCGAAGGCCTGAACAACCTGCGCATTCTGCTGCCGATGATCTCCGGCACCCACGAACTCGAAGAAGCGCTGCACCTGATCCACCGCGCCTGGGGCGAAGTGCGCGACGAAGGCACCGACGTGCCGATGCCACCGATTGGCGTGATGATCGAGATTCCGGCAGCGGTGTATCAGACCAAGGAACTGGCGCGGCAGGTGGACTTCCTGTCGGTCGGCTCCAACGACCTGACGCAATATTTGCTGGCGGTCGATCGCAACAACCCGCGCGTGGCGGATCTCTACGACTACCTGCACCCGGCCGTGCTGCAAGCCCTGCAAAACGTGGTGCGCGATGCACATGCCGAGGGCAAACCGGTGAGTATCTGCGGCGAAATGGCCGGTGATCCGGCGGCGGCAGTGCTGTTGATGGCGATGGGCTTCGACAGTCTGTCGATGAACGCCACCAACTTGCCGAAGGTCAAGTGGATGCTGCGTCAGGTCAATCTGGGCATGGCCAAGGAGCTGCTGGCGGAGTTGATGACGATTGATAATCCGCAGGTGATTCACAGCTCGCTGCAACTGGCGCTGAAGAATCTTGGGTTGGCGAAGATGGTTAGTCCGACTGCGGCCAAGGTCTCCTAAACGCTGCCGGCCTCATCGCTGGCAAGCCAGCTCCCACAGGTTTCTCGGGTATTCACCAACTCTGTGTTTACTGGAGATCATTGTGGGAGCTGGCTTGCCAGCGATGGCGTCAGTGAAATCACCACTAAATGATGATCTCCACCTCGCCCAAACGCCCACCAAACGGCCCAAAACTCCGCTCCACCATCCACCGCCCCCCATCCGCCCGCACCACCAGCGCCGTACTCGCCCGCGTCCCATAACTCTGGCTGGCAATAAACACACTCGACAACAACGTCTCGGTTGCCAACCCCACACCGGTATCCGGCAACTCGGCAAACGGTGCCGTCTGTGCATCAGCCAAAATCTCCAGCAAACGCTGCGGCTGCGGATCATCCAGCACCGCGCTCAACGCCGCCCTGGCCTTGAGCAACTTGGGCCACGGCGTATCCAGCCCGGCGTTGGACAGTCCATAAACTCCCGGCTGCAACATCACCGGCTCCGACGATCGCGCATTGAAATGCCACAGCTCATGGGTATTGCCCAGCAGCAGATTGAACCCGGCGTAATCCGGCGAGCGGCCGACCACCTCAGCCAGATAATCCTCCAGCGACTGCTCCCCGGTGAGAAACCCGGCCACCAGCTCCCCCCGCGATTTACGCGCCGGCGGCTGGTGCGGATCGCGAATGTTGGTCAGCGCCGCAAAGCGCCCATTGGCGCCGATCCCCAGCCAGGTACCACCAGCCTCCAGATCACGCCCGGCATGCACGTGCGGCGACTCCGGCCATTGCGCCAGCGGCAGGCTCGGCCGGGCGTAGAATTCGTCACGGTTGGCCGCGACGATCAGCGGTTGGGCATGCCCCGGCCGCCAGGCAAAAACGATCAGGCACATAAGGTAGTCCTTGTGTGTTTTTTGCTCACTTTACGCAGACATCGCCCGTGCATCCATCGACAGTTCCTCGTCGGGCCATGCATCCGTTACCATGCCGCTCCGGTTTAGGGATGCGTCTGGGAGACGGTCATGGAATTTCTGCTGTATCTGGCGCTGGGCGCCTGTGCTGGCGTGTTGGCCGGGTTGTTCGGGGTTGGCGGCGGGATCATCATCGTCCCGGTGCTGGTGTTCAGTTTCACCTTGCAGGGTTTCGATCAGTCGATCCTCACGCATCTGGCGGTCGGCACTTCACTGGCGACGATCATCTTCACCTCGGTCAACGCCGTGCGTGAGCATCATCGACGAGGCGCGGTACGCTGGCCGATATTCGTGTGGATGGCGGTGGGGATTCTGGTCGGCGCCGGTTTTGGTGCGCTGACGGCTGAGGCGATTTCCGGTCCGAACCTGCAAAAGATCATCGGTGTGTTTGCGTTGGTGATTGCTGTGCAGTTGGCGCTGGACTTCAAACCCAAGGCCAGCCGAACCGTGCCGGGCAAGCTCGGTCTGGCGGCTGCAGGTAGCGTGATTGGCTGGGCCTCGGCGATTTTCGGGATTGGCGGCGGGTCACTGACCGTGCCGTTTCTGACCTGGCGCAGCGTGCCGATGCAGCAGGCCGTGGCGACCTCGTCGGCCTGTGGCTTGCCGATCGCGCTGGCCAGTGCTTTAAGTTTCATGATTCTGGGCTGGCACGATCCGTTGCTGCCGGCCCATAGTCTCGGTTTTATTTACTTGCCGGCGCTGTTGGGGATTGCCCTGACCAGCATGGTCTTCGCCCGCATCGGCGCAAAGCTGGCGCACAAGCTGTCGGCCAGGTTGCTGAAAAGAATGTTCGCCGCTTTGCTGTTCTGCGTCGGTCTGAGCTTTTTGCTTTAGCCGCGTCGCAATACTGACTTAATCCTGAGGTGACAGCGTCGCTCGGGAATTCCGGTTTCAACTCTAACGAGGAGTCGCAATGCTGCCTTACCCGCAGATCGACCCGGTGGCCCTGGCCATCGGTCCGCTGAAAATCCACTGGTACGGCCTGATGTACCTCGTCGGTATCGGCGGCGCATGGCTGCTGGCGTCGCGCCGGCTCAACCGGTTCGACCCGACCTGGAGCAAGGAAAAGCTCTCCGATCTGATCTTCTGGCTGTCGATGGGCGTGATTGTCGGCGGACGTCTGGGCTATGTGCTGTTCTACGATCTGAGCGCCTACCTTGCCAACCCGACGCTGATTTTCGAAGTGTGGAAGGGCGGCATGTCGTTCCACGGCGGATTTATCGGGGTGATGCTCGCGGCCTTGTGGTTCGGCAAACGTAACGGCAAGTCGTTCTTCCAGTTGATGGACTTCGTCGCGCCGATGGTGCCGATCGGTCTGGGTGCCGGGCGCATTGGCAACTTCATCAACGCCGAGTTGTGGGGCAAGGCGACCGACGTGCCGTGGGCCATGGTGTTCCCGCCGTTCAGCGATCCGGCACAGCTGCCGCGTCACCCGTCGCAGCTGTATCAGTTCGCGCTCGAAGGCGTGGCGCTGTTCCTGATTCTGTGGATTTTCTCGCGCAAGCCGCGTCCGACCATGGCCGTTTCCGGCATGTTCGCGCTGTTCTACGGGATCTTCCGTTTCATCGTCGAATTCGTCCGAGTTCCGGATGCGCAACTCGGCTATCTGGCCTGGAACTGGCTGACCATGGGTCAGGTACTCTGCGTACCGATGATCCTCGGCGGGCTGTTCCTGATCTGGCTGGCCTACCGCCGCGCCCCGGCGACCCCGGTTGCACCGACAGCTTAAATATTCGAACCCCGGCACGCGATGCCGGGGCTCAAGGACACAGGTAACTCATGAAGCAATATCTCGATCTGGTGTCGCACGTCATCAACAACGGCACCAAGCAAGCCAACCGTACCGGCGTGAACACCATCAGCTTTCCGGGCGCCATGCTTCGCTTTGATTTGCAGGAAGGTTTTCCGGCGATCACCACGCGCAAGATGGCTTTCAAATCGGCCATCGGCGAGATGTGCGGCTTTTTGCGTGGCGTGAACAACGCTGCCGAATTCCGTGCGCTGGGCTGCAAGGTCTGGGATCAGAACGCCAACGAAAACGCGCAGTGGCTGGCCAACCCGTTCCGCCAAGGCGATGACGACCTCGGCGAAATCTACGGCGTGCAATGGCGCAAATGGCCGGCGTACAAGCAGATCCCGCTAAGCAACACTGCCGCCATCGAGCAAACCTTGAGCAACGGCTACAAGCAAATCGCTCAGGGCGAAGAAGACGGCCAGGCCTACGTGGTGCTGTACAAAGCCATCGATCAGGTGCGCCAGTGCATCGACACGATCATCAATGATCCGGGTAGTCGGCGGATTCTGTTCCACGGCTGGAACTGCGCCCAACTGGATGAAATGGCCCTGCCGCCGTGCCATCTGCTGTATCAATTCCACCCGAACGTCGAGACCAAAGAGATTTCTCTGACCCTCTACATCCGTTCCAACGATCTGGGGCTGGGTACGCCGTTCAACCTCACCGAAGGCGCTGCGCTGCTGAGTCTGATCGGTCGCCTGACCGGTTACACGCCGCGCTGGTTCACCTATTTCATCGGTGATGCGCACGTCTACGAAAACCACCTGGACATGCTCAACGAACAGCTCAAACGCGAGCCGTTCGCCATGCCCAAGCTGAAGATCTCGGATCGCGTGCCGGAGTTTGCCAAGACGGGCGTGTACCAGCCGGAGTGGCTGGAGCTGGTTGAGCCAAGCGATTTTTCGCTGGAAGGCTATGAACACCATGCCCCAATGACCGCGCCGATGGCGGTCTGACGAGCAATACAAAAACCTGTGGGAGCGGGCTTGCCCGCGATGACGGCGGCACATTTAACATTAATGTGTCTGACCGACCGCTATCGCTGGCAAGTCGAATCGTCGCATCGCAGCTCCCACAGGGATATTCGGTGTATTCAATGGCCGTGACTGCGGCCTACATGCGAATGCTCAACTTCCGTCGCCACAACCCCGCCACTCACTTCCAGTCGCTGCAATATCCCGCACTGATCCGCCCCCGGCCCTTCGCCACAGCGTTGGCGCAGGTCGAACAACTGTGTCTGCAACGCCAATAACCCATCGATCCGCGCCTTCACGTGCTGAATGTGCTCGTCGATCAACGCATTGACGCTTTCGCATTGATCCTGCGGGCTGTCGCGCAATGTCAGCAGGCTGCGGATTTCCTCTAGCGTCATGTCGAGGGTGCGGCAGTTGCGGATAAAGGTCAGGCGTTCGGCGTGGGCCTGGGTGTAGACGCGGTAGTTGCCGTCACTGCGGGCCGGCGCCGGCAGCAGGTTTTCGCGCTCGTAGTAGCGGATGGTTTCCACGGCGCAATCGGTCAGTTTCGCAAGCTCTCCGATCTTCATGACGGCGTTCTCCAAAAAGGGTGCTTGACCCTATAGTGGCTACAGGGTCTTTACTTGGCAACAGGCACCTTCATGGACGCAACCGATGAGCGATTCCCAGCACACCCACAAGCCCGGCGACGGGCACGATCACAGTCATAAATTGCAGCCTGTGCATAAGCACTCCCACGGCGGTGGTTCTTGCTGCGCGTCGAAAGCCGCCGCGCCATCGCTGGTGCGACTGAGCGATGCGCCGAGCGCCGACGCGCGTTTGAGCAGTTTCCGCATCGAGGCGATGGACTGCCCGACCGAGCAGACGCTGATCCAGAACAAGCTCGGCAAACTCACCGGGATTCAGACGCTGGAATTCAACCTGATCAACCGCGTGCTCGGCGTGACCCACACGCTGGCGGACACCACGCCGATCATCGACGCAATCAAATCCATCGGCATGCAGGCCGAGCCGCTGGAGGCGGGCGTCGAATCGCCGGCACCGGCGCCGGTGAAAAAACACTGGTGGCCATTGGCGCTGTCCGGTGTCGGCGCGCTGGCCGCTGAAGTTATCCACTTCACCAGCGCCGCGCCGAACTGGGTAGTGGCGATCATCGCGCTGGTGTCGATCCTCAGCGGCGGCCTGACTACTTACAAAAAGGGCTGGATCGCCCTGAAGAACTTCAACCTCAACATCAATGCACTGATGAGCATCGCCGTGACTGGCGCGATCCTCATCGGGCAGTGGCCGGAAGCGGCGATGGTGATGTTCCTGTTCACCGTCGCCGAGTTGATCGAAGCACGCTCGCTTGATCGTGCGCGCAACGCGATCAGCGGCCTGATGCAGATGACGCCCGAGAAGGCGACCGTGTTGCAGGCTGACGGCACCTGGCTCGAACTGGAGGTGAAAAGCATCGATCTCGGCGCCCGCGTGCGGGTCAAACCGGGCGAGCGCATTGCGCTGGACGGTGAAGTGCTCAGCGGCAACTCGACCATCGACCAAGCACCGATCACTGGCGAAAGTCTGCCGGTGGAGAAAGCTGTCGGTGACAAAGTGTTCGCCGGCACCATCAACCAGGCCGGTTCGCTGGAGTACGCGGTCACCGCTGCGGCGAATAACTCGACGCTGGCGCGGATCATTCACGCCGTCGAACAGGCGCAAGGCGCGCGGGCGCCGACCCAGCGTTTCGTCGATCAATTCTCGAAAATCTACACCCCGGTGGTGTTCCTGTTCGCCATCGCGGTGGCGGTGATTCCGCCGCTGTTCATGGGCGCGGTGTGGTTCGACTGGATTTATCGTGCGCTGGTATTGCTGGTGGTCGCGTGCCCCTGTGCGCTGGTGATTTCCACCCCGGTGACCATCGTCAGCGGCCTCGCGGCTGCGGCGCGCAAAGGCATTCTGGTCAAGGGCGGCGTGTATCTGGAGGGCGGTTTCAAGCTCGACTACCTGGCGTTGGACAAGACCGGGACGATTACTCACGGCAAACCGGTGCAGACCGATTACCTGTCCCTCGACCCGACAGCCGACGCCACCGCTCCAGCGATCGCAGCGGCGCTGGCCGGGCGTTCCGATCACCCGGTGTCGCTGGCCATCGCCAAAGCCGCTGTGGATAAAAACTTCGCGCCGTTGATTGTGGATAACTTCGAAGCGCTGGGCGGGAGGGGAGTAAAAGGCGAAATCAACGGCCAGACCTACCACTTGGGCAATCACCGTCTGGTTGAAGAATTGGGCCTGTGTTCGCCAGCGCTGGAAGAAAAGCTCTTTGCGCTGGAGAAACAGGGCAAATCCGTGGTGTTGCTGCTCGACAACTCTGGCCCGCTGGCGCTGTTCGCCGTGGCCGACACGGTCAAGGAAACCAGCCGCGAGGCGATCCGTCAGCTCCACGCAATGGGGGTGAAAACCCTGATGCTGACTGGCGACAACGTGCACACCGCACAAGCGATTGCTCAGCAGGTCGGCATCGATCAGGCGCGGGGCGACTTGCTGCCGACCGACAAACTGCAAGCCATCGAAGACCTGTACAAGCAGGGGCATCGGGTCGGCATGGTCGGCGACGGCATCAACGATGCGCCGGCACTGGCCCGGGCCGAGATTGGTTTTGCGATGGCCGCTGCGGGAACCGACACGGCAATTGAAACCGCCGATGTCGCCCTGATGGACGATGATCTGCGCAAGATTCCCGCGTTCATCAGCCTGTCGCGCAACACCGCCAGCATCCTGAAACAGAACATCGCACTGGCGCTGGTGATCAAGGCTATCTTTCTTGCGGTAACCTTCGCCGGACTCGCCACCATGTGGATGGCGGTGTTCGCCGACATGGGCGTTAGCTTGTTGGTGGTGTTCAACGGTTTGCGCCTGCTGCGCAAATAACTGAAGAGGAACGGTTGTGCTGAGTGCCGAGCTGAAGGCGTTTTACATGGTGGCCCGTCTGGGCAGCATCACGCTGGCAGCGAAGAAACTCGGCCTCAGCCAACCGACCGTGACCACGCAGATTCGCAATCTGGAAAGTCAGTATTCGGTCGAGCTGTTCTACCGTGGCGGCCGGCGACTGAGTGTCAGCGACGAAGGCGCGCGGCTGTTGCCGATGGTCAAGGCGCTGTTGCAGCAGGAGGCCGACATCGAGTTCTTCCTGCGCAACAGCGGCCAGGTTCAGGGTACATTGCGCATCGCCGCCACCGCGCCGTATTACATTCTCGATCTGGTGAAGACCTTCCGCGAGCGCCTGCCGCAAGTAGAGGTCTCGGTGGAAATCGGCAACTCGCAGCAAGTGCTCGAAGCGCTGGAGGATTACCGGGTGGATGTGGCGGCGTCGTCGCAGTTGCTTGAAGATCCTCGGCTGATTCGTCGGGTACTGGGTACTGATCCGCTGGTGCTGGCGGTGCACCGCAATCATCCGCTGGCGGTGCATGAGCATGTGCCGCTGAGTGCCTTGGCCGGGCATACCTTGTTGATGCGCGAGTGTGGCTCGACCACGCGGCGGCTCACCGAAGAGTTGCTGGCCAGCGTCGGGGTGAGTTTCGGGCCGTTGCTGGAGATTGGCAGTCGTGAATCGATTCGTGAGGCGGTGCTGCGCAATATCGGCATCAGCATCATTGCCCGTCAGGAAGTGCCGCACGATCCGCAGTTGCGCGTGTTGACGCTGGAGAATGCGCCGCAGATTCCCGAGTACCTTTATTGCCTCAAGGAAAGGAAAGGTGCCCGGCTGCCGGCGGCGTTTCTCGGCCTGGCACAGGAAATGTCCCCGGCCTGACCTCTTCATTGCCCTTATTGGCCTCATCGCTGGCAAGCCAGCTCCCACAGGTTTCAATGGTGTTCACAAAATCTGCATTCACCGGAGATCCCTGTGGGAGCTGGCTTGCCAGCGATGAGGCCAGACCAGGCAACACATGCCCTGAATCTTGTGAACCAAAATCCCTGAATACCACTATCAGCCGTTTTTGCCTCGCTGCCACATGACGGACGCATTACAACTCTAGGATTGGCCTCATCTGCTCGATGAGATCTGTCCATGAACCCTGCAATCGCTACTGCCCTGACCAACCCCGGTGCGCCGATGAAGGTGCGCAATGTGCAAAAGCGCTTCGGCGCTTTCACCGCACTGGATAACGTCTCGCTCGACGTGGCGGCCGGTGAGCTGGTGTGTCTGCTCGGCCCGTCAGGTTGCGGCAAGACCACATTGTTGCGCTGCATCGCCGGTCTGGAAAAACAGGACAGCGGCGAGTTGTACCTCGGTGAGCGCGACGTTTCCCACCTCGCACCGCAGGCTCGCGACTACGGGATTCTGTTCCAGTCTTACGCGCTGTTCCCCAATCTGACCGTCGAAGCGAACATTGCCTACGGCCTCGCCGGCAGCGGTCGCGACGAAGTGCGCCATCGCGTCGGTCAGATGCTGGAACTGGTGGGGCTGATCGGCAGTGAGAAAAAGTACCCGGGCCAATTGTCCGGCGGCCAGCAACAACGGGTCGCACTGGCCCGCGCCTTGGCCCCGGCCCCTTCGCTGCTGTTGCTCGACGAGCCGATGTCGGCCCTCGATGCCCGGGTACGCGAACATCTGTGTACCGAGCTGCGCCAACTGCAACGCAACCTCGGCATCACCACCCTGATGGTCACGCACAATCAGGATGAAGCGATGTTGATGGCCGACCGGATTGCGGTGATGAACAACGGCCGCGTCGAGCAGTACGCCACTCCGCAGGAAATCTACAACCGCCCGGCCACGCCGTTCGTCGCGGAGTTCGTTGGCCAGGGCAACTGGCTGCCATTCCAGCGCAGCAGCGACAGCCACGCTCAGGTCGGCGGGATGAACATGCGTCTGGCCGACGGCAGCGTCAGCGGCGCCTCGGGCCGCTTGTTCTGCCGCCCGGAAGCGATCAGCGTCAACCCGCTGGTGCATGAGGAAAACCTGTTCCCGGCCAAGGTGCGCGAGATCACCTTCCTCGGTAATCGCTGCCGCATGAGCTTCGAACTCGATCAATTGCCCGGCCATGCACTGCTCGCCGAACTGGCGCCAGAAGCCATGCCGCGCCTCGGCGCCCAGCAAATAATGGTCGCTTTGCCGCCGCGCAGTTTGCAGGTGTTTGCCTGATGAACCGCAATATTGCGCTGCCGTTACCGCACAAGCAGGTACGGCAGGTGTCCCGCGCCGAGATCGGCGACCGCATCTTTGTGGTCGGTGGCAAACTTCTGCTGTTGGTGTTGCTCGGTGTTGCAGTGCTGATGCCCTTGCTGGCGATCTTCTGGCGCGGCTTCAGCAGCGAGGCCGGGCAGGGCGGTGGCTGGGTCGCGGCCAAGGAGCTGGTGAGCAGTGAAAACTTCCACTGGCTGCTCGGCAACAGCCTGAAAGTTTCCCTCAGCGTCGCGGCCATTGTCGTACCGCTGGCCTACCTGTTTGCCTACGCGCTGCAACGCACACTGATTCCGGCCAAGGGCATCTGGCGCGGGATTTCCCTGCTGCCATTGATGGCGCCGTCGATGCTGCCGGGGATTGCGCTGGTCTACCTGTTCGGTAACCAGGGCATGTTGCGCGGACTGCTGTCGGACAACATCTACGGGTTCTGGGGAATTGTGCTGGGCGAGGTGATCTACACCTTTCCGCATGCGCTGATGATTTTACTCTCTGCCTTGTCGCTGGCCGATGCGCGCTTGTTTGATGCGGCGTCGAGCATGGGCGCCAGTCCGGCCAAGGCTTTTCGCAGCATCACCTGGCCGGCGACTCGCCAAGCCGTGTTCGCCGCGTTCTGTCTGGTGTTCACCCTGACCATCACCGATTTCGGCGTACCGGTGGTGGTCGGCGGCGACTATCAAGTGCTGGCGCTGGAAGCTTATAAAGCCGTGGTCGGCCAGCAACAGTTCGGGCGCGGCGCGTTGATCGGCATGGTGTTGCTGCTGCCGGCACTGTTCAGCTTCGGAGTGGACGCCTGGCTGCGTCGGCGTCACGGCGACTCCATGAGCGGCCGCGCCCAGGTGTTCAAACCGGCGCCGTCGAAGCTGCGCGACAGCTGCTATCTGGCGATCGTCCTGCTGATCAGCGCCGCGTTGCTGCTGGTGTTCGGCATGGCGGTGTTCTCATCGTTGGTGAAGTTCTGGCCGTACAACCTGTCGCTGTCGCTCAATCACTACCAGTTCAACGAAACCGCTGGCGGTGGTTGGCTGGCCTACAGCAACAGCCTGAAAATGGCGTTGGGGACGGCGTTGATCGGCAGCGTGCTGATCTTCACTGGCGCGTACCTGATGGAAAAGACCCGCAGTCAGCGCGGGCTCAATCTGACCTTGCGCATGCTCAGTTTCATTCCGATGGCGGTGCCGGGTCTGGTGCTTGGCCTAGGTTACGTCTTCTTCTTCAACCTGACCGGCAACCCGCTGCACGTGCTGTACGGGACGATGACGCTGCTGATCGTCTGCACCATTGCTCACTATTTGACCACTGCGCAGATGACCGCGACCACCGCGCTGCGCCAGCTTGACGCCGAGTTCGAAGCTGCGGCGCTGTCACTCAAGGCGCCGCTGTATCGGCATTACCTGAAAGTTACCGTGCCGATCTGCCTGCCGGCGCTGCTGGACATCGTGCGCTACCTGTTCGTCTCGGCGATGACCACCGTGTCGGCAGCGATCTTCCTCTACAGCCCCGACACCATCCTCGCAGCGGTCGCGGTGCTGAACATGGATGACGCCGGCAACGTCGGCGGCGCGGCGGCGATGTCGACCCTGATTCTGTTCACCTCGGCGGGCGTGTCCTTGCTGCTGGCGTGGGCTTCGCGCGGCTTGTTGCGCCGCTCCCAGGCCTGGCGGCAGAACGCGCCCGGTCACTGATTTTCCCTAACCCTCAACTCCAGAAGACAGGAAAACGATCATGTTCAAGCCTATGGCCCTGGCCGCTGCTGTGCTCGCAACTTTCAGCCTGAACGCCTTCGCGGCGAAAACCGAGTTGACGGTGTACACCGCCCTCGAAGCTGAGCAATTGAAGACTTACAAACAAGCCTTCGAAAAGGCCAACCCGGAGGTCGAGATCAAGTGGGTGCGTGATTCCACCGGGATCATCACCGCCAAACTGCTCGCCGAAAAAGACCGCCCGCAGGCTGACGCGGTGTGGGGTCTGGCGGCGTCCAGCCTGGCGATTCTCGATCAGCAAGGCATGCTGCAAAGCTACGCGCCGAAGGATCTGGGCAAGATCGGCGCGAACTACCGCGACGCCGCCAATCCGCCAGCCTGGGTCGGCATGGACGTGTGGGCCGCGACCATTTGCTTTAACACTGTCGAGGCGGAAAAGCAGGGCCTGACCAAACCGGTGAGCTGGCAGGATCTGACCAAGCCTGAGTACAAGGGCAAGATCGTCATGCCCAACCCGGCGTCGTCCGGCACCGGTTTCCTCGACGTCAGTGCGTGGCTGCAAACCTTCGGCGAGAAGCAGGGCTGGGCTTACATGGATGGCCTGCACCAGAACATCGGCCAGTACGTTCACTCCGGCTCCAAGCCTTGCAAACTGGCGGCGGCGGGGGAGTTTCCCATCGGTATTTCCTTTGAATACCCAGCCGTTCAGCTGAAACGCCAGGGCGCGCCGCTGGACATCATCCTGCCGAAGGAAGGCCTGGGTTGGGAGATCGAAGCGACTGCCGTGATCAAAGGCACGCCGCATGCAGACGCCGCGAAGAAACTGGCTGACTTCTCTGCCAGCGCTGAGGCGATGGATTTGTATAAAGAGAACTTCGCGGTTCTGGCGCAACCGGGCATTGCCAAGCCGCAGACTGAATTGCCTGCGGATTACGAGCAGCGCCTGATCAAGAACGACTTCGCCTGGGCCTCGAAGAATCGCGACGAGATCCTCACCGAGTGGCGCAAGCGCTATGACGGCAAGTCCGAGAAAGTCGTCGCCAAGTAAGATCTTTTTCGACTGTCAGGGCCTCATCGCTGGCAAGCCAGCTCCCACAGGTTTCAAGGTGTCCCCGCAATCGGTGTTCACCACAAAATCTGGGGGAGCAGGCAAGCCAGCTCCCATATTGACCGGTGCGGAACATACATTTTGTGGACACCGCTGAACCTGTGGGAGCTGGCTTGCCAGCGATGACGGTCTCTCATTCAGAGCACCTCCAGATGACCCAACACAAAGACCTGCTCATCGTCGGCGCCGGAATCCTCGGCCTGTCCCACGCCTACGCCGCCGCCAAACGCGGCCTCAAGGTCGCGGTTTTCGAGCGCACCGCCACGCCGCTCGGCGCTTCGGTGCGCAACTTCGGTCAAGCGCTGGTCACGGGCCAGCCACCCGGGCCGATGCTCGAACTGGCCAAGGCCAGCCGCCAGATCTGGGGCGATTGGGCGCAGCTCGCCGGCCTGCAACTCAAGCGCAACGGCTCGTACCTGTTCGCCCGCACCGAAGCTGAAGAACTTTTGCTGGAAGCCTTTTGCGCCGGTCGAGCGGTTGAGCACGACTACCGCGTCGAGCTGCTGCGCGGTTCCGCATTGCGCGATCTGTATCGCGGCCAGTTCAGCCATCACCGCGCCGCTTTGCACGGGCTGGATGATCAACAGGTGTATTCGCGCGAAGCAATTCCGGCGCTGATCGAGTATCTGCGTCGCGAACTCAACGTCGAGTTTCATTTCTCGACACTGGTGCGTGACGTCGAACCGGGCCGTCTGCACAGCACTGCTGGCGTGTTCATGGCCGAACACATCATCGTCTGCTCCGGCCACGATTATCAGACCCTGCTCGCCGAACCCATCGCCGCGCTCGACCCGCAAATCTGCCGTCTGCAAATGCTCCGCGCCCGGCCGCAGGTCAATCTCAACCTGCAACACGCCTTGCTCACCGGCCTCAGCTGCGTGCACTACGGCGCCTTCGCCGATCTGCCGGAAGCGACGGCGGTGCAGGCGCAGATCCTGCGCGAAGAGCCGCACTTGCAGGAACACGGCATACACCTGCTGATCAGCCCGACACCCTATGGCGAGCTGATCATCGGCGATTCGCATCACTACGGCAGCGATCCGTCGCCGTTCAACGCCGAGCAGGTCGACGACTGGATGCTCGAACTGGCCGAGCAAACCCTTGGCTGTAAAGTCCAAGTGGTCGAGCGCTGGCAGGGCGTGTATGGATCGCGCGGGCCGGGGCCGTTTTCGTTCTTGCGTCCAGCGCCGGGTTTGAGCGTGGCGCTGATGCACACCGGGGTCGGCATGAGCGTCGGCCCGGCCATGGCTGAGCGCAATATCGCGCAGGTGTTGGGGGAGATTTGATGACGCGTCACGAGCAAGTCAGTTTGCGTATGCGTCAGTGGGATGAAATGGCCAAAGAAATGGCGGTGCCAGTGATCGACCTTGCGGTTTTGAAGGATAAAGCGGCGCGCCTTTTGGCTGTATAAGCTTCACACCGAGTCGCTGCCATCGCTGGCAAGCCAGCTCCCACAGGAATTTTGGTGTTCACAAGATCTGTGTTCATCGAAGAACACTGTGGGAGCTGGCTTGCCAGCGATGGCGCCAGATCAGACACTACAAATCTGCAGCAAGAGACTCGATCTGATCCTGTCTTTCCGCCTGATTCAACTTCGAATGCGGATTCAACGAAGACCACTGCGGATGCGCCCGCGCCTTCTTCAATGCCTCGGGCAACTTGCCTTCGCGCCAGGTCTTGTCCTGCGGCGTCGCCACTTGAATGCTGTCCAGCGCCGCATGGCCTCGGGCATTCAACGCTTGCAGCAGCTGCCGTTGACGAAGCGCCAACAGGCGCAAAACATTGTCATCGACGGTCAGTTCACGCTGGCCTTTGATCTTGCCCAGCAAGCGATTGCCGTAACTACGCGCAGTTTGCAGCGCGCCACCGGCAATCGCCCCGGCCAGTGCCGCAGCGCCAAGCGTAATGCCGCCGACCAGCAAATCCACCCCGGCGCCGGCCGCCGCACCCGCAGCGATGCCGCCACCCACACGCACGCCAAGTTGCTTGAGGGTTTCCGGGTTGAACAGGTCATCACCCCAACGCCCGTCGAGCAACGGCAAATCACTGGCCGCCGCATCCTGTGGACGAAATGCGTAGAGCTTGAGCAGCGCCTCGACGCAGCGTTGCTCGCGCTGACGCACGGCTTTGCGCAGTTCGCTGATCGCCTGTTGTTCCTGCGCGGCGTCACTGGCCACGCTACGTCGGCACGCGGCGCAGTCGATCAACAATTCGGCGATCAGCCGCGCGGCGCTTTGCTCGCGGGCCAAGCGCTGTGCCTGTTGATCGGCGATCAAGCGTTCAAGTTGCGGGCGGGCATTTTCCAGCAGCAGTGCGAGGCTTTCGTACAATCGGCGCTCGCCATCCTCCGGCGGGGCAACGCTGTCGAAACGCACCAGCGCATGCAGACCGAGGCGCGCCAACGCTTCGCGCCAGTCCGGTTCGCGATGGCTGGCGCTGCTGACGAAATTCAGCACCGGCAGCAGCGGTTTGCCGCAACTGGCCAACACTTCCAGTTCATCGCGGTACTTGGCCAACACCGGTTCGCGGGCGTCGATCACGTACAGGCCCGCGTCGGAAGCCAATAGCTGGCGCAACACTTTGGCTTCCTGTTCGAAACGCTGGCGGGCCTCACTACCGTCGAGAAAACGTGCCAATCGTGCTGGACCGTCGAGACGTTCACCGGGGCGCTCCAGCCGTTCAAGAAAGTCGAGCAGGGCGATGGCGTCTTCCAGTCCCGGCGTGTCGTACAGATCGAGCAACGGCTCGCCGTCCACCGACAGCCGCGCGCCCTCGACATGCCGGGTGGTACTCGGCCGGTGCGAGACTTCGCCGAAGCCGACATCGCGCGTCAGCGTGCGCAGCAGCGAGGTTTTGCCGACGTTGGTGTGGCCGACCACCGCGAGTTTCAGCGGCGCTTTGCGGGCGTCAGTCATGTCCGTTCTCCAGCCAGTTCAGCGGCGCACTGTCGGCAAACGGCAGTTCGAGTTGTTGCAGCGCCACATGCCAGTCGCCCAGACGCTCGGCGTCCAGCGCCTGGCCCTGCGGCGGTTGCAGTAGCCAGATCCGCGTGGCCGTGGCATTGCGCGCCAGTTCGGCGATCAGCGCGAGACTGCCGCGATCCGGTGAGCGCTGTGGGTCGCAAGCGATGGCCAGACGCGCGGGCGGGAAGCGGCTGAGTTGTTCGAGGAGTTTATTGCGCGATTCGCGGCTGTCGAGCACGCCGGCATTGCTGACGTTTTTCGGCAGCGCGGGCGGCCATGGACGTTGATCGTCGAGTTCGATGGCCACCAGCAACGCACCCTCGCTGGCGTGTTCGCCGACGCTGTTTTCGACACGGTGCAGATGCTCTGGCGCGGCGTCGGTGATGCCGAGGCGTTCGCTGGTCGGCATCAGGCGTTCGCGCAATTGCACGTAGCCGGGCAGGTTCAAATCCAGACGCAACGCGGATTTGCCGCTGCTCCAGCGCCAGAAGCACAACAGCGCCAGCAGCAGCCGCGGCAACACGCCGAACACCACCAGCACGCCGACCAGCCAGGTCGCCCAGGCTTGCCGCGCACTTTCGATGTCGAGCGCGCCGTCGCCGCTGGCGCGGATCATTTCAACGGTCGGAACATTGAAGCCGAGAAGCGCCGGCAGCGCGCCGAGGCTCTGGGTCATGTTGATGAAGGTGTCGCCGCTGAGGATCGTGGTCTCCCAGACAAAGCCGTAGCGCCGTGTTGCCATCAGCGTCAGCAGCAAGATCAGCGCACTGAGCATCGCCAACAGCCACAAGCCGTTGACCAAAGTGCCGAGCGCCCAGCGATTGAGTTTCTGCCGTTGCAGCAACAGCAGCAGGGCCGGCGCCAGTTGCGCGGCTTTGGCGTCGCGAGCGAGTTTTTCGCTGAGCCACAGCCACAAACGGCCGAGCGCGGCGCCGTGCTCGCCGGCGAATACCAGCCCCAGCGCCCAGCTCAACAGCAGAAGCAGATTCAGCCCGAGCAGACTGCCCAAGGCCCAGAACACGTTGACCGGCGTCTGCCCGTCGCCCAGCGCGGCGAATGCCAGCCCGGCGCCGGCGACGATCGCTAACACCGCCAGCACGATCAGCGCCAGTCGCGCGCCTTGCAGCCAATGCGTGAGGGCAGAAGTCAGCCCGTCACGCTCGGCCAGCCACAAAGCGCGGCGTTGAACACGGCTCGGCAGATCGCCGCCGGCCGCACGGGCGAGGCGATTGGCTTCGAGATCGTCCAGAGGCCCGGCGTGTTCTTCACGCAGGCGGATGGTTTCAGTCAACCAGAGGTTTTGCAGTGGAGTCAGTTCAGTCACGCGGCATCCCGTCGCTCAATTGAGCCGTGAGCATAACCGCTGTGGCGCTTATCCGGGTAAGCACGGCTCTGGTATCCTCGCCGACATGACTAAATCACTCCCCCTCAGCCTGATTGCAGCCCTCGGTGAAAACCGCGTGATCGGCGTCGACAACAGCATGCCCTGGCACCTGCCGGGGGACTTCAAATACTTCAAGGCCACCACGCTCGGCAAGCCGATCATCATGGGGCGCAAGACCTGGGATTCCCTCGGACGTCCGCTGCCGGGACGCTTGAACATCGTGGTCAGCCGTCAGGCCGATCTGGTGCTGGAAGGCGCGGAAGTTTTTTCGTCGCTGGAAGCTGCGGTGGTGCGCGCCGAAGAATGGGCAAAAGCGCAGGGCGTCGATGAGTTGATGCTGATTGGCGGCGCGCAGCTGTATGCGCAAGGGCTGGCGCAGGCGGATCGTCTGTACCTGACCCGTGTGGCGCTGAGTCCGGAAGGCGATGCGTGGTTTCCGGAGTTTGATCTGGACCAGTGGAAACTGGTGTCGAACGTGCCGAACCCGGCAGTCGATGACAAGCCGGCGTACAACTTCGAAGTCTGGGAAAAAGCCTAAATCTGTGGCGAGGGAGCTTGCTCCCGCTGGGCTGCGCAGCAGCCCAAAAATATCAGGGTCGCTTCGCAACCCAGCGGGAGCAAGCTCCCTCGCCACAAGATCATTTAAGCCTGCGCCAACTCCGCATGCTCATCCGCATCCAGCAACGCTTTATCCGTCTGCTGCATCACCTGACTGGTAATCGCACCCGCGGTAATCGAACCACTCACGTTCAACGCCGTGCGACCCATATCAATCAGCGGCTCGACCGAAATCAGCAACGCCACCAGTGAAACCGGTAAGCCCATCGCCGGCAGCACGATCAGCGCCGCGAACGTTGCGCCGCCACCGACCCCGGCCACACCGGCCGAACTCAGCGTCACAATCGCCACCAGCGTCGCGATCCACAGCGGATCCAGCGGATTGATGCCCACGGTCGGCGCCACCATCACTGCCAACATCGCCGGATACAAACCGGCGCAGCCGTTCTGGCCGATGGTCGCACCGAACGACGCGGCGAAACTCGCAACAGATTGCGGAATGCCCAGGCGGCGAG
Source organism: Pseudomonas sp. TWP3-2 (assembly GCF_049897765.1). Classification (NCBI taxonomy): domain Bacteria; kingdom Pseudomonadati; phylum Pseudomonadota; class Gammaproteobacteria; order Pseudomonadales; family Pseudomonadaceae; genus Pseudomonas; species Pseudomonas sp. TWP3-2. The sequence continues at coordinate 430,895 of NZ_JAFCWW010000002.1, forward strand.
TCTGCGCTTCGATGCTCAACGGAATGCTCGCCGCGCTGGAGCGGCTGGTGAACGCGAAGGTCAGCACCGGCCAGATCTTGCGGAAGAAGCGCAGCGGGTTGATGCCCGCCGCCGACACCAGTAAGCCATGCACCACGAACATCAGGCCCAGACCGAGGTACGACACCACCACGAAACTGCCGAGCTTGATGATGTCTTGCAGGTTGGAACCGGCCACCACTTTGGTCATCAGCGCCAGCACTCCATACGGGGTCAGCTTCATCACCAGACGCACCAGACGCATCACCCAGGCTTGCAGGGTGTCGATGGCGTTGATCACTTTTTGACCTTTCTCTACGTCATCCTTGAGCAGTTGCAGCGCCGCTACTCCAAGGAACGCAGCGAAAATCACCACGCTGATAATCGACGTCGGCTTGGCCCGCGCCAAGTCGGCGAACGGGTTCTGCGGGATGAACGACAGTAGCAGTTGCGGCACATTCAGGTCGGCGACCTTGCCCGCGTAGTCGTTCTGAATGGTTTGCAGACGAGCCATTTCCTGGGTGCCGGCCACCAGACCTTCAGCGGTCAGGCCGAACAGGTTGGTCAGGCCGATCCCGATCAGCGCCGCAATCGCGGTGGTGAACAGCAGCGTGCCGATGGTCAGGAAGCTGATCTTGCCCAACGACGACGCGTTGTGCAGACGCGCTACCGCGCTGAGAATCGAGGCGAATACCAGCGGGATCACGATCATTTGCAGCAGTTGCACGTAACCGTTGCCGACCAGATCGAACCAACTGATGGAGGCTTTGAGCACCGGGTTGCCAGCACCGTAAATCGTGTGCAATGCGACACCGAACGCAACGCCGAGCACCAGCGCGAGCAGGACTTTTTTCGCCAGACTCCACGAAGTGTGGCGGGTTTGCGCCAGACCGAAGAGCAGGGCGAGGAACACCAGCAGATTGAGGATCAGCGGCAGATTCATGAAAACTCCGATATGACTGTGTCAGTCGCATTCTTGGGCAACTGCGAACCGGCAAGCCTAACAGCTTGATTTCCATTGATTTAATACCTAAATCGCAGGTCGTCCGTCGTTTTTGGAATAAGCGCGTGTCGTTCTCGGGGATGCATTTGGCGCGATGGGGACGTGGACGGTCGCTGACAGGCGAGGACTGTCACACATATTTGTTAGCGTCGATCTCTTTGAGTCAGGGAGATCCATTGATGAAATTTGCACCGAAATTTCTCGCCGCAGCGCTGTGCCTTGGCCTCGCCGGCCAGGTGTTCGCCACCGACCTCAAGCACTGGCCGGCAGATCAGGCCAAGGCGCTGGACGCGATGATCGCGGCCAATGCCAACAAGGGTAACTACGCGGTGTTCGACATGGACAACACCAGCTACCGCTACGACCTCGAAGAATCGCTGCTGCCGTTCATGGAAAACAAGGGCCTGATCACCCGCGACAAGCTCGATCCCTCCCTGAAACTGATGCCGTTCAAAGACACTGCCGAGCACAAGGAAAGCCTGTTCAGCTACTACTACCGTCTCTGCGAAGTCGACGACATGGTCTGCTATCCGTGGGTGGCGCAGGTGTTCTCCGGCTTCACCCTCAAGGAACTCAAGGGCTACGTCGATGAGCTGATGGCCTCGGGCAAACCGGTGCCGGCGACTTATTACGAAGGCGACGTGGTGAAGACGCTCGACGTCAATCCGCCGAAGATCTTCACCGGGCAAAAAGAGCTCTACAACAAGCTGATGGAGAACGGCATCGAGGTCTACGTGATGACCGCCGCTTCCGAAGAACTGGTGCGCATGGTCGCGGCCGATCCGAAGTATGGCTACAACGTCAAACCGCAGAACGTGATCGGCGTGACCACGCTGCTGAAGAACCGCGAGACCGGCGAACTGACCACCGCGCGCAAGCAGATCACCGCCGGAAAATATGACGAGAAAGCCAATCTCGGCCTCGAACTGACGCCCTACCTGTGGACACCCGCGACCTGGATGGCCGGCAAACACGCGGCGATCCTGACCTACATCGACGAATGGAAAAAACCGGTACTGGTGGGTGGCGACACCCCAACCAGCGATGGCTACATGCTGTTCCACGATGTTGACGTGGCCAAGGGCGGCATCCACTTGTGGATCAACCGCAAGGACAAGTACATGACCCAGCTCAACGGCATGATGGCCAAACACGCGGCGGCGCAGGCCAAAGAAGGCTTGCCGGTGACGGCGGACAAGAACTGGGTGATCGTCAAACCAGAAGAAATCCAGTAAAACCGGGGCGCTCCCATCGCTGGCAAGCCAGCTCCCACAGGACCTGTGGTACTCACAAAATTTGTGTTCCACCTCGATACCTGTGGGAGCTGCGGTGCGACGATTCGACTTGCCAGCGATGGGGCACTCACGGTTACGCATAAAATCGATCGGGCAAAAAAATGCCCCGCATTTGGCGGGGCATTTTTGTTTCTGCGATTGACGCTTACAACCCGTCGAGCATCGCCTTGTCACGCACAGCACCCTTGTCGGCACTGGTCGCCAGCAGGGCGTAGGCCTTTAGGGCGGTGGTGACTTTGCGTGGACGGATCTCCACCGGCTTCCAGCCTTTCTTGTCCTGCTCGACCCGGCGTGCGGCCAGTTCTTCGTCGCTGATTAACAGATTAATCGAGCGGTTCGGAATGTCGATCAGCACTTTGTCGCCGTCCTGCACCAGACCAATCGCACCGCCGGCTGCGGCTTCTGGCGAAGCGTGGCCGATCGACAGACCGGAAGTACCGCCGGAGAAACGGCCATCGGTGAGCAGAGCGCAAGCTTTGCCCAGACCTTTGGATTTCAGGTAAGACGTCGGGTAGAGCATTTCCTGCATGCCCGGGCCGCCCTTCGGACCTTCGTAGCGAATGATGACGATGTCGCCTTCCTTCACTTCGTCGGCGAGGATGCCGCGCACTGCGCTGTCCTGGCTTTCGAAGATCTTCGCATTGCCTTCGAATACGTGGATCGACTCGTCGACACCGGCGGTTTTGACCACGCAGCCATCGAGGGCGATGTTGCCGTAGAGCACGGCCAAGCCACCTTCTTTCGAATAGGCGTGTTCGAAGCTGCGGATGCAGCCGTTTTCACGGTCGTCGTCGAGGCTTTCCCAACGGGTCGACTGGCTGAAAGCCGTCTGCGTTGGAATGCCCCCCGGGCCGGCCTTGAAGAAGTGATGCACGGCTTCGTCGTCAGTCTGGGTGATGTCCCACTTGGCGATGGCTTCTTCCATGCTGCGGCTGTGCACGGTCGGCAGGTCGGTGTGCAGCAGGCCACCACGGGCCAGCGAACCGAGGATGCTGAAGATGCCGCCAGCACGGTGCACGTCCTCCATGTGGTACTTCTGGATGTTCGGCGCGACTTTGCACAGTTGCGGCACGATGCGCGACAGGCGATCGATGTCGCGCAGGTCGAAGTCGATCTCGGCTTCCTGGGCGGCAGCGAGCAAGTGCAGGATGGTGTTGGTCGAACCGCCCATGGCGATGTCGAGCATCATCGCGTTCTCGAACGCCTTGAAGTTGGCGATGTTGCGCGGCAATACCGACTCGTCGTTCTCGGTGTAGTAGCGCTTGCACAGCTCGACGATGGTGCGGCCGGCCTGCAGGAACAGTTGCTCGCGGTCGCTGTGGGTGGCAAGGGTCGAACCGTTGCCGGGCAATGCCAGGCCGAGGGCTTCGGTCAGGCAGTTCATCGAGTTGGCGGTGAACATGCCGGAGCACGAACCACAGGTCGGGCAAGCGCTGCGCTCGTACTCGGCAACCTTCTCGTCAGAAGCGCTGGAGTCGGCGGCGATGACCATTGCATCGACGAGGTCGAGGCCGTGGCTGGCCAGTTTGGTCTTGCCGGCTTCCATCGGACCGCCGGAAACGAAGATCACCGGAATGTTCAGGCGCAAAGCAGCCATCAGCATGCCCGGGGTGATCTTGTCGCAGTTCGAGATGCACACGATGGCGTCGGCGCAGTGGGCGTTGACCATGTACTCGACAGAGTCGGCGATGATCTCGCGGCTCGGCAGCGAATAGAGCATGCCGTCGTGGCCCATGGCGATGCCGTCATCGACGGCGATGGTGTTGAATTCTTTCGCTACGCCACCGGCACGTTCGATTTCACGGGCAACCAATTGACCGAGATCCTTCAGGTGCACGTGCCCCGGAACGAATTGAGTGAACGAGTTGGCAATGGCGATGATCGGCTTTTTGAAGTCGTCATCTTTCATCCCGGTGGCGCGCCACAGTGCGCGGGCGCCGGCCATGTTGCGGCCGTGGGTGGATGTTTTCGAGCGGTAATCTGGCATGGAGCACTCCGGGCGGCTAATCACATAACAAAGGGGAGTGAGCTTCTATTGACGTCTGGAACACTCAGAAATGGCCGTGTGTCCTGATGTTGCCGATGACGTTGCGGGATCGCCGCTGGTCTCAGCCTGAGCTCATAAACCCGCCGGGGGATGAATGGCGATGAATCTGGCGATTCTACACCGCTGGCGTCAGGAGGGAATGGCGCAAAGCGTGCTTCCAGCGGTGACGCAGCGTGTGAGATGACGACCGGCAGGATTAATCGCTGCCCGGTTGCGCGATGGAATTTGCCTCGGAGCTTTTGCCGCGGCGGCTAATCTGGCTGTTCAACGCCAGTGCCACGCTGCTGAGAATGACGAAGCAGTAGCCCAGCGTAGATTGCAGATTCGCCGGACTCAGGCTGATCAACGCGCTGATCAAACCGCCGCAGATAAAGATCAGCGTACTGCCGGCCGACGCCGAGGTGCCGGCATTGTCGGGGAACATGCCCATTGCTCGGGAGGTGGCGGCCGGACGCGCGATAGTGGTGCCGGCGGTGCAGACCAGCATCGGAATCAGCACGGTGGCCGCTGCCAGTTCGAAGTTGGCTGCGAGATAGAGCATGATCAGTCCTGACAGCAGGATCAGGCTCAACCCGACGACAATCTGCTGACCCGCAGCGATCCTTCTACTGAGCACGGTGGCGATGATGCCGCCGACCACATATGCCGCACCGTAGATAAGCAGGATCAATGAAAAGTCATAGGCCGACATTTGCAGATGATCCATGAAAATCAGCGGTGAAATCACGATGAAAGAAAAATGGCAGGCAAACGCGAACGCCGAGATCAGCCAATAGCCGACGAAATCAAAATCGCCCAGCACGCGGCGATAGGCCTTGAGAAGTTTGTGCGAGTACCGCGGACGGCAGGACGGCTGTTATCCAGAAATAGCCACGCCTTGATCAATACCAGCGCCGCCAACACGGTGAAAACCCAAAAACTGCCGCGCCAGCCGAGGGTCGCCTGAAGAAACGTGCCGGCCAACGGGGACACCGAGATGAAGACCCCGGTGGCGGTGACCATCAGGATACGCAGGCGGTCACGTTCTTCACCTGCAAACAGATCCTGCACCAGTGCCTGAGACAGAACGAAACAGCCGCAACCCAATGCCTGCACCACGCGGAACATCAGGAACAGCGAGTAATCATTGGTCATCACACATCCCATGGCACCCAGCATCGAAACCGTCATGCCCGCGAGCAACAGACCTTTGCGTCCGATCACGTCGGACAGCGGGCCGATCAGCAATTGCGCAAATGCAATGCCGACGGCAAACAGGCTGATCGACAGTGCGATGTCTGCCGGCGTGCGACTGAAGTGTTCTGCCAGTGCCGGAAACGACGGTAGCAGGACATCCAGCGGAAACACGCCGAGCAAGACCATCGCCAACAGCAGACTGACCGCCGCACGGCGTTGCCCTGGAGTTACCGCAGATTGTCCGTCATCCATGGATCAGTCCTGCCTTGGCAAAAAGTGTCTGGTTTTGAGGCGACGCGAAAAATCCGGCTTTTCTCAGGGCGTCTAGCGTAGCGATGGCGCCAGAACGTGCGCGCAAGCGACAGGCTTGCTCAGTGGCCATGCCACCGACAATTTGCAGCAGCGCATTGTCGGCAATCCCGGCACCGCTCAGGCTTTGTTGCAGCCAAGGCTCATCGACCTCAAAGAATATGCCGATGATTTCCAGCAGCATTCTTGCGGTGAAGGTTCGCTGGCGGCTGTCGAGGCCGGGCCACAGGTGCTGAAACACCTCGGCGAAATACCGGCTGTGCCGGGCCTCGTCGGTGAGGTGATCGCGCAGCATCTCGCTGACATTGGATACCAGACTGTCGCGGCACACGTCGAGCAGCTCGCGAGCAATGATGGTTTCCGAGACGAAACCGAGCAGAAACCAAGCCAGTGATTTGTGCTTTTGCGGTGTGCGAGCGATCAGCGCGTTCATGCGGGTAATGCGTCGGGGCATCGCCGGACGGTCGCTGATGCCATAGAAGTCGGCAATCTGCTCGGCAACCTGACTGGAAAACAATGCGTGGTAGCCCTCGTCGGTGTACAGCTGCAGCGCAGCGGTTTTCATCTGTAACGGAACGGCGGCAGGCAGCTCGCCGTGGACAATCACTTCCACGGCGCGATTGACGATGCGGTGTTCGAGCAACGTGGTGTAGTCGAGAAAGTGCACCAGATGATTGGCTGTCAGCCGGTGCAAGACGCTGGGACCGGCTTGCTGGATGATCGGGTGCGCCAGATAAGGCAAGAATCCAGGGGGGAACCAATGGCGGGTTTTCAGTTGCAGCTCCACGTCGTCCGGCAACTGGTAGTCGTGGACACTGATGCGTACCGAGGCGCGGTTATTCCAGTCCCCGAGTGTGAAGCGCTGCGCTGCGTCCGGGACCTCCTTGAAGGCACTCACGGCTGCGCCACTTGCAGCAAGTCGCGCATTTCCTGACACATCGCCTGTCCATCGCTTGCACCGCAACCGACGAAGAATAATGGTTGTTCCGCGCTGCTCGAGGTTTTCAACAATGCTTCGACCTGATCATCGGCGAATGCACCGGTGAGCCAGGTGTTCATGCCAAGTGCTGTGGCCACCAGTTGGAAGGTCTGTGACAGATGCCCGGCTTCAACGAAGGCCATTCGATAAGCACGCGAATGCTGGTACTTCCACCAGAGACGATCAAAGCGGGCGGTGATGAACAGACCCAGCGGCAGGTTGTTGATGAAATGCTGGCCAGCCAGGAGATTGCCCAGCGGCTCGCTCGGCAATTGATCGACGAAGCTCAAGGCGTGCTCTGCGGGATGATAGGCGTAGACCCCGGGTGCCAGTCCATCGACGTGTTGCACCAGCAGAAAGCCGTTGCAGGCATTGAGACCGCCGCCGGAAGGACTGCTTCGGCGCGCACTCAGGCCTTCGGCAATGCTCGGGTCGCAAGCGCTATCGCGCTCGCGCAAATAGCCGAGGGTCAGGTAGAGCAGGGTGCCGACGTCTTGCAGGGAAATCGCGGCGCCAGTGAAGGAACGGCAGGTTTTTCTCTGCATCAGCGCGTTCCGAAAACTGTCGTTGTTCAGCGCGGCGAGTGCGGGTAAAGCGATAAGGTCTCGCGGAGAATGATCCGCGCGAACTGGCGCAGCAGGTGAAGTGGCTAGCACCTCTGTGCAATGTTCCAGATATTGCCTGGACCATTCTTGAATATTTTGTGGGGTATGTTCGCAGGGAATATTTTGCGTGCCGATATGATAAATCTTCGACAGTTCATCCCAGCCCCAGGCAGGGCAGTCAATTTTAGATGTGGTCAGTATTTGTGCATCTAAAAGTTCTGTATCAATAATGTTATTGATATCAAACAAGTTCGGGTTGTTAATGAGTTGTGCCAGGCGAGTGGAGTAATTCAGATCAAGTTCATGTTGCGTGTGATCTTTGTAGTTCCAGACTATTTGGCCGGGTGTGCAGGGCAATATGAATAAATAAGGATTTATGTGCATGTTCATACAAGGCGCTCTGGATTGGGTATAAGGCGCTGGGGCGCCGGCCGTCCCCAGCGTCTCTATTGCTTAGCGGGCTTTAGGCGCAACCAGAAAAGCCAGGTTTGCGATTTTGCCGGATTCCAGAGTAATTGCTTTCATGTGTGAACTCCTTGTTCATTGATTAGTTGAGCCACCTCGTGGTGACAACTCAATCATAGTTTGTAATGGATTAATGGCGAGCAGATATTGAGTAGGAATATTCCAGTAATTTTGTCGGAGTGATCTTTGGTTTGGAATAGTTGTGTCAGTTAAATATGAGTAATTAACAAATTTAAGGAAATGTCCTGCACGCCATCAGGACGACTAGTGTAGGAACACAAAGTAGTAAAAAGCAGAAAGGGAGCCCGCAGGCTCCCTTTCTGGTGTCATCAATCCCGCAGGAATCAGCTGTTAGGCAGCAGGCGGCAGGTGATGCTCTTGATGTAGCGGGTTTCGGCAATCGCCGGGTGCACCGGGTGATCCGGGCCCTGACCGCCACGCTCCAGCAACTGAATATTACGATCCAGGTGACGGGCGCTGGTCAACAGGATGTTCTGCAGGTCGTCTTCCGGCAGGTGCATCGAGCACGAAGCGCTGAACAGAATGCCGTCCTTGGTGAGCAGGCGCATGGCTTGCTCGTTCAGACGACGGTAAGCGCCTTCGCCGTTTTTCATGTCCTTCTTGCGTTTGATGAATGCAGGCGGATCGGCAACGATCACGTCGAAGCGTTCTTCGCTGGCTTTCAGCTCTTTAAGGGCTTCAAAGACGTCGCCTTCGATGCAGGTCATTTTCTCGGCAACGCCGTTCAGCGCAGCGTTGCGCTCAACGCCGTCAAGGGCGAAGGCCGAAGCGTCGACGCAGAACACTTCGCTGGCGCCGAATGCGGCAGCCTGCACGCCCCAGCCACCGATGTAGCTATAGAGGTCGAGCACGCGCTTGCCCTTGGCGTAAGGCGCCAGGCGCGCGCGGTTCATGCGGTGATCGTAGAACCAGCCGGTTTTCTGACCCTGAATCACCGGGGCTTCGAATTTCACGCCGTTCTCTTCCAGCGCAACCCACTCCGGCACCAGGCCGAATACGGTTTCGACGTAGCGGTTGAGGCCTTCGGCATCACGCGCAGCGGAGTCGTTCTTGAACAGAATGCCGCTTGGCTTGAGCACTTGGGTCAGTGCAGCAATCACGTCATCTTTATGCGCTTCCATGGTCGCGGAGGCGATCTGCACCACGAGGATGTCGCCGAAACGGTCGACTACCAGACCCGGCAGCAGGTCGGAATCGCCGTAAACCAGGCGATAGAACGGCTTGTCGAACAGGCGATCTCGCAGCGAGAGAGCGACGTTGATGCGGTGCACCAGCAGCGACTTGTCCAGCGGCAGCTTGATATCGCGCGACACCAGACGAGCGCAGATCAGATTGTTCGGGCTCATCGCGACGATGCCCAGCGGCTTGCCGCCGGCAGCTTCGAGGATGGCCTGGTCGCCGGCCTTGAAGCCGTGCAATGGCGTGGCAGCCACGTCGATTTCGTTGCTGTAGACCCACAAGTGGCCGTTTCGCAGGCGTCGGTCGGCGTTGGCTTTGAGGCGCAGGCTAGGCAGGGACATGACGTCGCTCCGGAAAAAAGAGCGGGAGTATACCGTGTTGCGCCGCGTGCAGGTTCGGCGCAGGACATGCGGCATCCGGGGCGGCCCGCAAATCGGGTCAGGCGAAATCCTCGGCATGGTCTTGAATGAAAGTTTTGCGCCGATCTGCCGCTCATTTGTCGCCTGTCGGTTTTTAGCGGTTAGAATCGCCGCCTGTCCCAGAGTGTGTACTTATGTCCCAAGAGCTGACCACCGAACAGATTCAACAATCCCTGCAAGGCATCAGCGTGCCGGCGCAGCCGCAGATCATGGTGGATCTGCAAATGGAGCAATACATGCCCGACCCGGACCTGGAGGTGATCGCCAAGCTGATCGCCCAGGATCCCGGCCTGTCCGGTGCGCTGCTGAAAATCGTCAACTCGCCGTATTACGGCTTGAGCAACAAGATCACCTCGATACAGCGCGCAGTGAATCTGCTGGGCAGCCGCTCGATCATCAACCTGATCAACGCGCAGTCGATCAAGGGCGAAATGAATGACGACACCATCGTCACCCTCAACCGTTTCTGGGACACCGCCCAAGACGTGGCGATGACTTGCCTGACCCTGGCCAAGCGCATCGGCACTCAGGCTGGCGACGAAGCCTACGCCTTGGGTCTGTTCCACGATTGCGGCGTGCCGTTGATGTTGCAGCGCTTCCCCAACTACATGCAGGTGCTGGAAAAGGCTTACGCCAATGCCAGCGCCGAATGCCGGGTGGTGGATACGGAAAACAGCGAATTCAACACCAACCACGCCGTGGTCGGCTATTACACCGCCAAATCCTGGCGCCTGCCGGAACACGTCAGCGCGGCGATTGCCAATCACCACAATGCGCTGGCGATTTTCACCGATGAGTCGTCGCGCAACAGTCAGATGAAGAACCTCTTGGCGATTCTGAAAATGGCCGAGCACATCTGCGCGTCGTATCGGGTGCTGGGCGGTCAGACCGAAGACTTCGAATGGAAGGCTGTCGGGCCGCTGGTGCTCGATTATGTCGGCCTGTCGGAATACGATTTTGAAACCCTGAAACAAACGATCCGCGACCTCGGCGCGCATTGATTCGAGAAGCCCATGCCTGAATTGCCGGAAGTCGAAACCACCCGTCGCGGCATCGCCCCGCATCTGGAAGGCCAGCGCGTCAGCCGGGTGATCGTGCGCGACCGGCGGCTGCGCTGGCCGATCCCGGAAGACCTCGATGTGCGCCTGTCCGGGCAGCGCATCGTGCTGGTAGAGCGGCGGGCCAAGTATCTGTTGATCAAGGCCGAAGTCGGTACGTTGATCAGCCACTTGGGCATGTCTGGAAATTTGCGTCTGGTCGAGGCCGGGCTGCCGGCGGCCAAGCATGAGCATGTGGATATCGAACTCGAATCCGGTCTGGCGCTGCGTTATACCGATCCGCGACGCTTCGGCGCGATGCTCTGGAGCCTCGATCCGCTCAATCACGAATTGCTGATCCGCCTTGGGCCGGAGCCGTTGACCGATCTGTTCGACGGCGAAAGGCTGTTCCAGCTGTCGCGCGGGCGCTCGATGGCGGTCAAGCCGTTCATCATGGACAACGCGGTGGTGGTCGGCGTCGGCAATATTTACGCGACCGAAGCGCTGTTTGCCGCCGGGATCGACCCGCGCCGCGAAGCCAAGAGCATTTCCCGCGCGCGCTATCTGAAACTGGCGATCGAGATCAAACGCATCCTGGCGGCGGCCATCGAGCGCGGCGGCACCACATTGCGCGATTTCATCGGTGGCGACGGTCAGCCGGGGTATTTCCAGCAGGAGTTGTTTGTCTATGGCCGCGGCAACGAGCACTGCAAAGTCTGCGGCACCGGTCTGCGCGAAATGAAGCTCGGGCAACGCAACAGCGTCTGGTGCCCGCGCTGCCAGACTTGAGCGCAAACGGCTGAAAAAGTCCTACGGTCTATAGTGAGTTGTCTCACTGTTCAGCCCGAAGGATCGCGCCATGAAGTGCTTGCAAGCCCTGTTTCTCGCAGCGCTGCTGTGTTCCAGCCTGGTAGTTCAGGCCGCGGAAAGCGGTAGCGGTGATCCGCGTTACACCATTCAGAATCCACCGGCCTACGCCATGCTCGGCGACTTGCTGATTGCTCGCCCGTTATTGGTAGCGGCAACGGTGATTGGTGCGGGGGCGTTTGTCGTGTCGCTGCCGTTTACCGCGCTGGGTGGCGGGATTGGCGATGCGGGACAGGCGTTGGTGGTCGAGCCGGCGAAAGCGGCTTTTGTGCGGTGTCTGGGCTGTATCGGGGAGGGGTTTGAGCAGCGTGAGTGAGCTGATCAGATTTGGTGGTGTTGCTGAGGGCCCCATCGCGGGCAAGCCCGCTCCCACAGGGTCCCGTGTAATACATAAATTTTGTGAGCACCACAAATCTCTGTGGGAGCGGGCTTGCCCGCGATGGCGTCGGAACAGACGCCGAGGGATTCAGGCCTTGCCGGTAATCTTGTGGTACTTCTCCAGCAACTGTTCAGCAGTCTCCGGATGCGCTTCGTCCAGCGGAATGCAATCCACCGGGCAGACCTGCTGGCACTGCGGCTCGTCGTAGTGACCGACACACTGGGTGCACAGGTTCGGGTCGATCACGTAGATCTCTTCGCCTTGGGAGATCGCGGCGTTCGGGCACTCGGGTTCGCAGACGTCGCAGTTGATGCAATCGTCGGTGATGATCAGGGACATGCTTGCTCCAGCCGGGGCGCATGGCCCGGGCACTATCTATCAATGCGCGCAATTGTGCCGCATTGACGCCCGCAGTGCACGCGGGCGCCGTTTCAACGGTCGCTACTTCTTGAAGCGTTGGGTCAGCGCGTCAGCCACCACCGGGTGCACGAACTTGGTGATATCACCGCCAAGCGCCGCAATTTCCCGCACCAGCGTCGAGGAAATGAACGAGTAACGCTCGGACGGGGTGAGAAACAGGCTCTCGACGTCCGGGGCCAGTTGGCGGTTCATGTTGGCCAGCTGGAATTCGTATTCGAAGTCCGACACCGCGCGCAGCCCACGCAGGAACACGTTGGCATTCTGCTCTTTGGCGAAATGCGCCAGCAGCGTCGAGAAGCCGACCACTTCCACGTTCGGCAGGTGTTTGGTGACCTCGCGAGCCAGTTCCACCCGTTGTTCCAGCGGGAACAGCGGGTTTTTCTTCGGGCTGGCAGCGACGGCAATGATCACGTGATCGAACAGGCGCGAGGCGCGTTCGACCAGATCGCCATGGCCCTTGGTAATAGGGTCGAAGGTACCTGGGTACAACACTCGGTTCATCGCGTCGTCCTGGCGGGAGTCCGTTGGGGAGTCGGATGGTATCGCAGCCGTCCCGGTCGGGAAAGTCGCCTGTTGGGTAAGAAAGCACTATAGACGTCAGGAATTTTCTGCTTTTTCACGAATTTCTCAGCCGTTCGGCGAGGGACGTCGCCAGTTGCGCCGTCAACCCGTACACGGACAACTGCGGATTGGCGCCGATGCTGGTGGGGAACAGTGAGCCGTCGTGGATCGACAGATTGCGCAGTTGATGATGGCGACCGAGGCTGTCAGCGACAGCGGTTTTCGGGTCTTCACCCATCGCGCAACCACCCATGACGTGGGCACTGCCCAGACGCGTGCGATACAGCTCAAGGCTCAAGCCGTCGATCAGACTGCGGGCCTCGGCCAGGCTGTTCACGTAACGCGCGTCGGCGTGCATCGGCATTACCGCTTTGGCGCCGCCGGCGAACTGGATCTCGGCCATGCTGTGAAAGGCCCGGCGCAAACCGTCCCAGGCGTAGGGCGAAACCTGATAATCGAGGACCGGCGATCCGTCGCCGCGCAGTTCGACACTGCCACCGGGGCTGTCCGGATGAAAGCCGTCGCGCAGCAACGCGAGCATGGCGTGGGTGTGCGGCAGGTCGGCCATGTGCCGTGCGCTTTGCTCGCCGAAACCACCGAGCAATGTGGCGGCGAGCGCCGGGTGCAGCGGCGGCACTTCGAGTTTGTAGGCCATGTGCCCGGTGGCACCGTCCTTCCACTGGAAATGGTCGGAGTAGATCGACTGCGGCGCGCCGTAAAACGGGTTGATCACCTCGTCGAACAGCGCGGCAGACATGTTCACCAGATGCAGAAAAGTGCGCTTGCCCAAGCTTTCGTGCGGATCTGGCGCATCCGAACGCAGCAGCAACGCCGGGCTGTTGATACCGCCACCGGCCAGCACGTAATGCCGCGCTTTGACCGTGATCGTACGGCCGGTCGATTCGACACAGCGCTCGTCCATCGCCACGCAGTGCAGGCCGGTAACCTTGTCGCCACTGATCAACAGCTTTTCGGCGCGCGCCAGGTAAAGCAGTTCGCCGCCCTTTTCCAAAGTAGCGGGAATGGTCGTGACCATCATCGATTGCTTGGCGTTGGTCGGACAGCCCATGCCGCAGTAGCCGAGGTTCCAGCAGCCGCGCACGTTACGCGGGATCACGTGCCAGCCGTAGCCGAGTTGCTCGCAGCCTTTGCGGATCACGTCATTGTTGGCGTTCGGCGGTACCATCCACGGCGCGACGCCGAGGCGTTGTTCCATTTTCTCGAACCACGGTGCCATCTCGGCGACGCTGTGACCTTTGACGTTGTGCTCCCTGGCCCAGTGTTCGAGGGTCGGTTCCGGAGTGCGAAAGCTTGAGGTCCAGTTGATCAACGTGGTGCCGCCGACCGCACGGCCCTGGAGGATGGTGATCGCGCCGTCCTTGCTCTGACGGCCGATGCCTTCCTGATAGAGGCTGCTGTAGGCCTGATCTTCCATCATCTTGAAGTCGCTGCTGGTTTTCAGCGGGCCTTCTTCGATCAGCAGCACTTTATAGCCAGCGGCGCTGAGGATTTCCGCCGTGGTGCCACCACCGGCACCGCTGCCGATGATCGCAACGTCGGCTTCCAGCGTCAGGTCGTCGGTGAGTTGCGCGCCGTTGTAGGTTTTCCAGCCACGGGCGAGGCCTTCGCGGAACGGGTCAGGTACGGGCATCGATCAGATTCTCTTATTATTTTTGGAGTGCGGCGCAGCTGTTAAACAGTCGGCGGGCCGGGATAAGCGCAATGCGCCCAGGATTCGCTGCGGGCGTACCAGGCCATCATGACCATTTGCAGCAATGAGCTGTGGCCCATGCGCAACAGGCTCAATGAGCTGTTTTGCCAGCGCTGCAGAAAGTGACTCATCGCCTCGGGGCTGGCGTTTTCCCAACTGCCCCAGATTCCGGTCAATGGCCCGCGCGTCACGGCCATGCCCAGCACGTCGAACAACTGCCGGGTGAGCTTGAGCATTTCCGGCGACAGGTGATCAAGGCTGCGATCCATAGATTTCAGCGTGCCATCGACGGCCGCAGGCATGGCCGCGCTGGCCACGGCACCCTCAAGCATCACCGGAATCAACGCCCGCAGAAACAGCAGATCGCCGCTGCGTAACGTGACAAATCCATTGGCCGCGACGCTCGACGAGCAGCCGCTGAGGCTGGCACCAAGGCCAGCGGTGGCGAGAAACGCGCTGGCGCCGAGGCTGAATTTCAGCAGGCCACGGCGCGACAGTGCAGGTGTTTCGGTCAGGCTTGGGTGCATTATTTTTATTACCCGGCGGCGACGTTAACGAATGAACAGTTTCTGGATCAGCTTCTGAATGGCTTTGCCGTAAGGCGGATAAATCAATTTGGCCGCGTTGAAGCGCTGTTTGACCAGCACGCCTTTGGCCTTGCTGAAGGTCAGAAATCCTTCGTGGCCATGGTAGTGACCCATGCCGGAAGGGCCGACGCCGCCGAACGGCATATCGTCCTGCGCCACATGCAGCAGCGTGTCGTTGAGGCACACGCCGCCGGAATGGGTTTCGTGCAACACGCGCTGTTGTTCGCGTTTGTCGTAGCCGAAGTAGTAAAGAGCCAGAGGTCGTGGCCGCTTGTTGATGTAAGCGAAAGCCTGATCGAGATCCTGATACGGCACGATCGGCAGCAACGGGCCGAAGATTTCGTCCTGCATCACCAGCATCTCGTCGCTGACATTCAGTAACAGGCTGTGGGCCATGCGTCGGCCCTGTCCCTGATCGAACAGCGGAATCAGCAGCGCACCCTTGCTGGTGGCGTCGCTCAGGTAACTGCTGAGCCGCGCCAGTTGGCGATCATTGATGATTGCCGTGTAGTCCGGGTTGTCGGCGAGCGTCGGATAGAACCCGCGTACGGCCTGTCGATAGGCTTCGACAAAGGCGCCGACGCGGTCTTCCGGCACCAATACGTAGTCCGGCGCCACGCAAGTCTGCCCGGCGTTGAGGGTCTTGCCGAAGGCGATGCGCTCGGCGGCGTCCTTCAGCGGAACATCGCGGGAGACGATGGCTGGCGACTTGCCGCCCAGCTCGAGCGTCACCGGTGTGAGGTTTTCCGCCGCCGCGCGCATCACGTGTTTACCGATGCTGGTAGCGCCGGTGAACAGCAGGTGATCGAAGCGCAACCGCGAGAAGGCCACGCCGATATCGGCCTCGCCGAGCACCACGCAAACCAGATCTTCGGGGAAGATCCGCCCCAGCAATTCCTTGAGCAACAGGCCGGTGGCTGGGGTCGATTCGCTGAGTTTGAGCATCACCCGGTTGCCCGCCGAGAGCGCCCCGACCAGCGGGCCGATGGCCAGAAACAGCGGGTAATTCCACGGCACGATGACGCCGACCACGCCTAGCGGTTGGTAAATGACTTTGGCCGAGGCTGGCTGAAAAGCGATCCCTACCTTGCGTCGCGACGGCTTCATCCAGCCCTTGAGATTACGGCTGGCGTAGTGGATGCCGTGCAGGCTCGGCATCAGTTCGGCGAGCAGCGTTTCATCAGCGCTGCGGTGGCTGAAATCGGCGCTGATCGCCTCGACCAAGGCTTGCCGTTCATTGCTCAACAGCTCACGCAGAGACTTGAGCCATTGCTGGCGTTGCGCGGCGGGCGGCATCGGGTTGGCGGCGTAGGCGGCCCGTTGCGCATCGAACTGACGGTTGAGTTCTTCCAGCGGCTGTTGCAACGTTTGCAGGTAGGCAATATCGGCAGTCATCGTCGGCTCCGGTTTTTGTTGTAATGATGAACTTTTTAGAGTCGATGCTCTAGAAAGTCAAATGACTTCCTTGCGCGCGATGGTTTTATCCAATTCCGGATAGGTCGTAAGATGCCCCTCAACGCACTCTGAATTAAAGCTCAAGCCATGGCCCCACGGATCAAAACCAGCGAGCGCATCGTGCAGAACAGCCTCGAACTGTTCAATCAGCAGGGCGAGCGCAGCATCAGCACCAATCACATTGCTGCCCACATGGAGATTTCTCCGGGCAATCTGTACTACCACTTCCCCAACAAGCAGGCGATCATCGCCGTGCTGTTCAGTGAGTACGAAAGCCTGGTGGACAGCTTCCTGCGCCCGCCACAGGGCCGCCCGGCGACGGTCGAGGACAAGCGCTTCTACCTCAAGGAGTTGCTGTCGGCGATGTGGCGCTACCGGTTTCTGCACCGCGACCTTGAGCACTTGCTTGATAGCGATTCGGAGTTGGCCGCGCGTTACCGGCGCTTCTCTCAGCGCTGCGTAATCCAGGGCGCGGCGATCTATGAAGGCTTCGTCGCCGCCGGGATCCTGAAAATGGATCGGGTGCAGATTGAATCGCTGACGCTCAATGCGTGGATCATCCTCACCTCGTGGGTACGTTTTTTGTGCACCACCCGCGAGAACTCCAATCACCTCAGCGAGCAGGCCATCAAGCGTGGCGTGTATCAGGTGCTGGTGCTGGAAGCCGGGTTCGTCACCGATCAGGCGCGTGAAGCGGTCAATGCATTGTTCGAAGAATTTTACGTGCCGCTGGCGCAGGCCCTCGAAGACAAACCGTAAACGTATTCGCCCACAGGAGTCGTCCGCTATGCCGATTGCGCAACTGATCAGCCCGCAAGCTCTGGATGCCCGCAAGGATCAGCCGGGGTTGGTGATTCTCGATTGCCGCTTTGCTCTGGAAGATCCGGACTATGGCCAGCGCAGCTATGCCGAAGGGCATATCGCCGGGGCGAGTTACGCCGATCTTGAGCGCGACCTCAGCGGCAAGGTGATCAAGGGTGTGACCGGACGCCATCCGCTGCCCGAACCGGTCGAGTTGGTCGAGCGTCTGCAAGCGTTCGGCATCAATGCCGACAGCGACGTGGTGCTGTATGACGACGGCCCCGGTGCTTTTGCGGCGCGCGCATGGTGGTTGCTTGCGTGGCTGGGCAAGCGTGACGGCGTGTTGATTCTCGATGGTGGGCTCAAGGCCTGGCATGCGGCGGGTTTGCCGCTGAGCCTCGACGCGCCTTCCGGGACTCGCGGAAATTTCACCGGACAGCCGGACATGAGTTTGTTGCTCAGCGCCGAACAACTGCAGCAACGCCTCGGTCAGCCAGCGCTGACCCTGCTCGACGCGCGCGCACTGCCGCGTTTCAAAGGCGAAGTGGAACCGATTGATCCGATTGCCGGGCACATCCCCGGCGCGCAGTGCGCGGCGTTCAGCGACAACCTCGACAGCGACGGACGTTTCCTGCCAGCCGATCAGCTCAAGCAGCGATTCGCGGCGAAGCTCGCCGGGCGCTCGCCGAATGATCTGGTGGCATATTGCGGTTCCGGGGTGACCGCGTGCCACAACCTGTTCGCGCTGTGTCTTGCCGGTTATCCGCTGGGATCGCTGTACGCCGGGTCTTGGAGCGAGTGGATCAACGAGCCTGCGCGCGGTGTCGCCACCGGCGAATAAACGTCCGTCAGCCACTGGGGAATGCGTCTTTCAAGGTAATAACCTGGCTGACGCACGGTGCCGTCGACGAAGCCGACATGCCCGCCTTTGGCCTGCAGTTCAAACTGCGTCGACGCTGACAGTTCGCTGGCCTGCGGCAAGCTGTGCGGGAACACGAATGGATCGTCCGCCGCCTGAATGATCAGGGTCGGCGTGCGGATTTCGCCGAGGAAATAGCGGCTCGATGCGCGGCGATAGTAATCCTCGGCATCGACGAAGCCGTGCAGCGGTGCGGTGATCCTGCCGTCGAAATCCCAGAAGGTGCGCATGTTTTCCAGTGAGCCGAGCGCCGCCAGCGCGGCGAGTCCATCTTCACGACCGTCATGCTGGAACTGGCGTTGCTTGTTCTTGATGTAGGCGACCATCTCGCGCATGAAGTGCGCCTGATAGACCTTGGAAAAGCCTTGGCCGATTCGATCTGCACACTGGTCAAGACGAAACGGTACCGACACCGCCACCGCGCCGAGCACGCCACTGTCAGCACCGGTTTCCCCCAAATGCTTGAGCAACACGTTGCCGCCCAGCGAATAGCCGACTGCATACAGCGGCGCCAATGGCCGTTTGGCCTTCAGATGTCTGATCGCTTCGGCAAGGTCTTCGCTGGCGCCGGAATGGTAGCTGCGCGGCAGCAGGTTCGGCTCGCCCGAGCAGCCACGCCAGTTCAGCGCAACACTGGCCCAGCCTTGCGCGGCCAGTGCGGGCTGGATTCCGGCGATGTACGGCGAATTGGATGAACCGGTCAGCCCGTGCAACAGCAGCACCAACGGTGCTTCGGCGCTGTGCGGGCCGTGCCAGTCGAGGTCGAGGAAATCACCGTCGTCCAGCCACAGCCGTTCGCGCTCGCGATCAAGGTGTACGGTTTTGCGCCACAGCGGCCCCCACAAGGTTTGCAGGTGCGGATTGCCGAGGCCGAAGGCGGGGCGGAACGGATCTGAAGAAGGGGACACGATTGCTCTCGATGCAGAGGCGACCAGATCGCTTTTGTGGCGAGGGAGCTTGTCGGATCGCCGCACCGTCCCGCTGGGTCGCGAAGCGGGCCTTTTCTACCTGATAGAAGAAGGGGCCTGCTGCGCAGTCCAGCGGGACGGTGCGGCGATCCGACAAGCTCCCTCGCCACGGTTTGTTCTCAAGCTTTAGGTTAACCGGCGATCTCTGCCGTACGTTGCCACAACGCGTAGTACACCCGCCCGGATTTCTGCTCGCGGTGCAGGCGCCAGTTGCCCGGCAGGCCGAGGGTCGATGGCGCGTTTTCGCTTTCAGTGTAGATCCACGCATCCGGTGCCAGCCACTCGCGCTCTTCGAGCAAGGTGCATACGACTGGCAGCAGGTTCTGGTTGAACGGTGGGTCGAGGAACACCAGATCGAACGCGCTGGCAGTCTGGGTTTCCAGATAGCGCAGGGCGTCGGCGGTCTGTACCTGACCTGTGGTGCAACGCAGGGTGCCAAGATGTTCTTTCAGGCTGGAGACCGCGATGTTGCTCGCGTCCAGTGCCTGGCCCATGGCTGCGCCGCGCGACAGCGCTTCAAGAAACAGCGCGCCGCTGCCGGTGAACGGATCCAGCACCTTGGCCCCGGCCACGTACGGCGCGAGCCAGTTGAACAGGGTTTCGCGCACGCGATCCGGCGTCGGGCGCAGGCCCGGCGCATCGGGGAAGCTCAGCTTGCGGCTGCCCCATTCACCGCCAATGATGCGCAGCTGGTTCACACCGTTGTGTACGTTGTGCACAGGTTTTTTTGGACGAGTAGCCATTAATGCTCCGGAACCCCGAGCGGTTGCTCGGCAGGTTTATCAGATGGGGCCGGTAACGGCTTTTGCGGCACGGTCGGGCCAGCGGTGACGATGACCAGTTTGTCCGTGCTCAAGTGTTTGTTCAGTGCGCTTTTGACTTGTTCGACGGTCAGGCTCTGGGACTGACGCATGAAGTCATCCAGATAGTTTAGCGGCAGGTTGTAAAAGCCCATCGCGCCGAGCTGACCAACGATGTCGGCATTGCTCGCGGTGGACAGCGGGAAGCTGCCGGCCAGTTCGCGTTTGGCGTCGTCGAGTTCTTTCTGGGTCGGGCCGGTTTTCAGGTAATCAGCGAGCACGTCCTGCACCAGTTTCAGGGTGCCTTCGCTCATTTCCGCGCGGGTCTGCAGGTTGATCATGAACGGGCCGCGCGCTTGCATCGGGCTGAAACCCGAATACACGCCGTAGGTCAGGCCACGCTTCTCGCGCACTTCGCTCATCAGCCGCGTACCAAAACCGCCACCGCCGAGGATCTGGTTGCCCATCGACAACGCCGCGTAGTCCGGGTCGTCACGGTCGATACCCAGTTGCGCGATCATCAGGTTGGTCTGTTTCGATGGAAACTCGATGTGACCGACGCCGGCTTTCGGTTCAACCGGATCAGCGATTTTCGCCAGCGCCGGGCCTTTCGGCAGGGCAGCGGAGATCTGCTTGGCAATCGCTTCGGCATCGGCGCGGGACAAATCGCCAACCAACGCGATCACCGAGTTACCGGCCGCATAAGCCTTGGCATGGAACTCACGCAGTTGCGCCTGGGTGATTTTCGGCACGCTTTGCGCGCTGCCGTCGCTGGAATGCGCGTACGGGTGATCGCCGTACAGACGCTTCATCAGCTCGAGGCTGGCGAGTTTGCCGGGGTTCTGTTTCTGATATTCGAAACCGGCGAGCAGCTGATTCTTGATGCGCGCGAAGGAATCGTCAGGGAAGGTCGGCTGGCCCACCACGTCGCTGAACAGCTTCAGCGCCGGTCCACGTTGCTCAGGCGCACTCAGGCTGCGCAGCGACGCGAGGGCCATGTCCTTGAATGCGCCGTTGCCGAAATCGGCACCGAGGCTTTCGAAGCCTTCAGCGATGGCGCTGACGTCCTTGCCGGTTACGCCTTCATTGAGCATGGCGTTGGTCAGCACCGCCAATCCCGGCGCGTTGCCGTCCTGGCTGCTGCCGGCGGCGAAGATCAGGCGCAGGTCGAACATCGGCAGTTCATGGGCTTCAACGAACAGCACCTTGGCGCCTTCGGCGGTGTTCCAGGTCTGCACGTCGAGTTTGCGGCTGCTCGGCGCCTTGCCGTCGAGTTCGGCCAGCGATTGCAGTTTCTGGCTCGACTTGGCTTTGTCCAGCGCCTCGCTGGCGGTGCTCTTGTCGCTTGGTACCAGGTAGAACGCGGCGGCGCCGAACACTGCGACGGCAATCAGCCCGAGCAGCAGGCGTGGGGTTTTACGCTCACTCATGAGGCGTCTCCAGTGGCAGAACATGGGCGACGCTGAGACGTTCGCGGGTGAAATACAGCTTGGCGGCGTTCTGGATGTCTTGCGGGGTGACGCTTTCCAGATCGGCGAGTTCGGTGTCCATCAGCTTCCACGACAGACCAACGGTCTCCAGTTGACCGATGGCGGTGGCCTGGCTGGTGATCGAGTCACGCTCGAACACCAGACCGGCGATCACCTGCGCTCGCACGCGTTGCAGCTCTTCAGCGGAAGGCGCGGTGGTTTTCAGCTGCTCGAGCAGTTTCCACAGGCCGGCCTCAGCCTGGGCCATGGTTTTTTTCTTCTGGGTGTTCGGTGTGGCGGACAGGGTGAACAGGCTATCGCCGCGCGTGTAGGCGTCGTAGCTCGACGAACCGCCGGACACCAGCTCTTCGCCGCGCTCCAGTTGAGTCGGGATGCGTCCACTGTAGCCGCCATCAAGCAGCGCCGAGATCAGGCGCAGAGCGTTGACCGAGCGTTTGTCTTCAGCGGTGGCGATGCTCGGCACGTTGAAGCCAAGCATCAGGCTCGGCAACTGCGTCTGCACATGCAGAGTGATTTGGCGTTCGCCGGGCTCGGCCAGTTCCAGCGGTTGCTTGGCTGGCGGTACGTCACGCTTGGCGATGGGGCCGAAATAGCGTTGGGCGAGAGTTTTCACTTCGTCCGGGGTCACGTCGCCGACCACCACCAGCGTGGCGTTGTTCGGCACGTACCAGGATTGGTACCAGTGGCGAAGTTCTTCAACCTTCATCCGGTCGAGGTCGGCCATCCAGCCGATGGTTGGCGTGTGGTAGCCGCTGGCCGGGTAAGCCATGGCCTTGTAGCGCTCGTAAGCCTTGGACATCGGCTTGTCATCGGTGCGCATGCGGCGCTCTTCCTTGATGACTTCGATTTCCTTGGCGAACTCGTCGGCCGGCAGGCGCAGGTTGGCCATGCGGTCGGCTTCGAGTTCGAAGGCTACACCCAGACGGTCACGGGCCAGCACTTGGTAGTAAGCCGTGAAGTCGTCGCTGGTGAAGGCGTTTTCTTCGGCGCCAAGATCGCGCAGGATCAGCGAGGCTTCGCCGGGGCCAACCTTGTCGCTGCCCTTGAACATCATGTGCTCAAGCGCGTGGGACAGACCGGTCTGGCCCGGGGTTTCGTAACTGGAGCCGACCTTGTACCAGATCTGCGAAACCACCACCGGTGTGCGATGATCTTCGCGCACGACGACCTTCAAGCCGTTGTCGAGGGTGAATTCGTGAGTCGGTTGCGGGTCGGCTGCCAAGGCCGAAAGGGGCAGGCAGACTGTGCTGAGCAGCAGGCCTGCGGCGCGGCGGGCTAGAGCATTCATTCGTTTTTAAACCTGTTGGGCTGCCCGCTTGGTCTTAGCGTCAGCGGGCGAGAGGGTGCTAGGATACTGATCCGTTTTACTGGCGGCCACGCCTATGAGTCCACTTATCGGTCTATAGGTTGTACGGGTTACCGGCAGAAGCTTTGAGTTTCTCAGCTAAACTCGGCGTTTTCGCCGACGATGCCGCTCCAGTCCTTCGTATTTACAGACCTTTGAGGTGCCTGTGGCGCCTCGACAAAATGTTGCGCGTGAACAAGCTGAGTGAATAACAGTCTGTTCTGCATCGAATATTCAATTGCCGGGGCGCCCATGGGCGCGTCGCCACCGTGAGATAGCCGTCCTCCATGTTTGGTTCCAACGACGACAAGAAGACCCCAGCTGCGGCTGGCGAGAAGAAAAGCCTGTTCGGATGGCTGCGTAAGAAACCGCAGGAACCCGTCGTCGAACAGCCGCCTGCGATTCCTGAGCCAGCTCCTGAGCCTGCTCTTATAGAAG
This sequence comes from Pseudomonas sp. TWP3-2, assembly GCF_049897765.1. Lineage (NCBI taxonomy): Bacteria > Pseudomonadati > Pseudomonadota > Gammaproteobacteria > Pseudomonadales > Pseudomonadaceae > Pseudomonas > Pseudomonas sp. TWP3-2. The sequence goes on from NZ_JAFCWW010000002.1 coordinate 454,189, forward strand.
AAGCGCCGGCGCCGGTTGTGCTGCCGATTACCGAGCCAGTGTTGCAACCGGTGGTCGCGGCAGAGCCTGAGCCTGGAGTGGCCGCCGAGCTGCCGCTGACGCCAGTTGCCGAGCCTTGGTTGACCTTGCCGGTGGCGGAAGAGCCAGTGGCGCTGGTTGAAGAAGCTGCACCGCATGTGACGCCGACGATTCCTGCGCCAGTCGTTGAGGCCGCGCCTGTTATCGCCGAGCCTGAGGAGGTTGCTCCGGTCGTCGAAGTGCCTGCGCCTGCACCCGTTGTCATCGCTGAGCCGGTAGTCGTTGCAGTTGAAGTGCCAGTCGAGTCCGCCGTCGAAGCACCGCGCACAGAGGAAACCAAGGCCGGTTTCTTCGCCCGTCTCAAGCAAGGTCTGTCGAAGACCAGCGCGAGCATCGGCGAGGGCATGGCCAGCCTGTTCCTTGGCAAGAAAATCATTGATGACGAGCTGCTCGACGACATTGAAACCCGCCTGCTGACTGCGGACGTTGGCGTCGAAGCGACTTCGGTGATCATCCAGCGCCTGACGCAGAAGGTCGCCCGCAAGGAGCTGGCCGACGCCGACGCACTGTACAAATCGCTGCAAGCCGAGCTGGCGGCGATGCTCAAACCGGTTGAACAGCCGCTGAAGATTTCTTCGCAGACCAAGCCGTTTGTGATTCTGGTGGTTGGCGTCAACGGCGCCGGCAAGACCACCACCATCGGCAAATTGGCCAAGAAGCTACAACTGGAAGGCAAGAAAGTCATGCTGGCCGCCGGTGACACCTTCCGTGCCGCTGCGGTCGAGCAATTGCAGGTGTGGGGCGAGCGCAACAAGATTCCGGTGATCGCCCAGCACACCGGCGCCGACTCGGCTTCGGTGATCTTCGACGCCGTGCAAGCCGCCAAGGCCCGTGGCATCGATGTGTTGATCGCCGACACCGCCGGTCGTCTGCACACCAAAGACAACCTGATGGAAGAACTGAAAAAGGTTCGCCGGGTGATCAGCAAGCTCGACGCGGATGCGCCGCACGAAGTGCTGCTGGTGCTCGATGCCGGCACTGGCCAGAACGCCATCAACCAGGCCAAACAATTCAACCAGACCGTCGAACTGACCGGTCTGGCGCTGACCAAGCTCGACGGCACCGCCAAGGGCGGGGTGATTTTCGCCCTGGCCAAGCAGTTCGGCCTGCCGATCCGCTACATCGGCGTCGGCGAAGGCATCGACGATTTACGTACCTTTGAAGCAGAACCCTTTGTCCAGGCATTGTTTGCCGAGCGGGAGCGTGCATGATTCGTTTCGAACAGGTCGGTAAGCGCTACCCGAACGGTCACGTCGGCTTGCATGAGCTGAGCTTTCGAGTGCGCCGCGGTGAGTTCCTGTTTGTCACCGGCCACTCCGGTGCCGGTAAATCCACGCTGTTGCGTCTGCTGCTGGCGATGGAGCGCCCGACCAGCGGCAAATTGCTGCTCGCCGGGCAAGACCTGAGCACCATCAGCAATGCGCAGATTCCGTTTCTGCGTCGGCAGATTGGTGTGGTGTTTCAGAATCACCAGCTGCTGTTTGATCGCACGGTGTTCAACAACGTCGCGCTGCCGTTGCAGATCCTCGGTTTGTCCAAAGCCGAAATCGCCAAACGTGTGGATTCGGCGCTGGAGCGCGTCGCGCTGTCGGATAAAACCGATCTGTACCCCGGCGACCTGTCCACCGGACAGCAACAGCGCGTCGGCATTGCCCGCGCCATCGTTCACCGTCCGGCCCTGCTGCTGGCGGACGAACCGACCGGTAACCTCGACCCGCGTCTGGCGGCGGAGATCATGGGCGTGTTCGAAGACATCAACCGTTTGGGCACCAGCGTGCTGATCGCCAGTCACGACCTGGCACTGATCGCACGCATGCGCCACCGCATGCTGACCCTGCAACGTGGCCGATTGATTGGCGACGGGGAGGCTGCGGAATGAGTGCGACACGTAGCCCCAAGGTTTCCGAACGCGTGGCCCCGAAAGCCGCCGATCCGCAACCGCCGAAGAAGAAAAAGCACGACGATGACGACGGCCCGGACTTCGCAACGCTGTTCCGCGCCTGGGTCGAAAGCCATCGCGCCAGCCTGCTCGACAGCCTGCGTCGTCTCGGCAAACAGCCAATCGGCAGCTTCTTCACTTGCATGGTGATGGCTGTTGCGCTGAGTTTGCCAATGGGCCTGTCATTGCTGCTGAACAACGTCGAACGTCTCGGCGGTTCATGGCAACGTGCGGCGCAGATCTCGTTGTATCTGCAACTGGATGCGAGTCCGGAGCAGGGCGAGAAGCTGCGCGAACAGATCAAAGGTATGCCTGGCGTTTCTGATGCTGAATATGTCGGCAGTGATCAGGCGCTGGAAGAGTTTCAGCAACAGTCCGGACTGGGCGAAGCCCTGCGCGAGCTGCCTGAGAACCCGCTACCCGGTGTAGTTCTGGTAACGCCGAACGAAGTCGACAAGACCACGCTGGAAGCATTAAGACAAAAACTTTCCGAGCTGCCCAAGGTACAGCAGGCACAACTTGATCTAGTCTGGGTCGAGCGTCTGGCCGCCATCCTCAAGCTCGGTGACCGTTTTGTCTTCGGTCTGACGGTGCTTCTGGTGTCTGCATTACTTTTGGTGATAGGCAATACCATTCGTCTTCATATTGAAAACCGCCGCACCGAGATAGAAGTGATTAAACTCGTCGGCGGCACTGACAGCTATGTGCGGCGTCCTTTCCTTTATATGGGCGCACTGTATGGCTTCGGTGCGGGGCTGTTGTCCTGGGGTGTATTGGCGTTTGGTCTGGACTGGCTGAACGATGCGGTGGTTGGCCTGGCCGGTTTGTATGGCAGTGATTTCGCGCTGGCCGGAGTGCCAGTTGCCGACGGTCTGTCGCTCTTGCTTGGCGCGGTGCTGTTGGGTTATATCGGTGCATGGATTGCAGTCGCACGCCACCTCAGGGAGCTGGCGCCGAAGTAGAATCTTTTTTGCGCGTGATTGACCTCACGGTTTTTTAGGGAACTCGTACTTGAATTCCCGGTCAATTTTTCGCAGTGCTGAGAAGCACGAGTATGTAAGTCGGAGGTTTTTTCGTATGACCAATTCTTTGCAACCTGCGTACGCGTTGGTTCCAGGCGCAAACCTGGAAGCCTACGTGCACACCGTCAACAGCATTCCATTGCTGACGCCGGAGCGGGAGCGTGAACTGGCCGAGAGTCTCTATTATGAGCAGGATTTGGGGGCGGCTCGGCAGATGGTGCTCGCCCACCTGCGGTTTGTTGTACACATTGCCCGTAGCTACAGCGGTTACGGTCTGGCTCAGGCTGACCTGATCCAGGAAGGCAACGTCGGCCTGATGAAGGCTGTGAAGCGTTTCAACCCGGAAATGGGCGTGCGTCTGGTGTCCTTCGCGGTGCACTGGATCAAGGCCGAGATTCACGAGTTCATCCTGCGCAACTGGCGGATCGTGAAAGTCGCGACCACCAAGGCTCAGCGCAAGCTGTTCTTCAACCTGCGCAGCCAGAAGAAGCGTCTGGCCTGGCTGAACAACGAGGAAGTCCACCGTGTGGCGGAGAGCCTCGGTGTCGAGCCGCGTGAAGTGCGTGAGATGGAAAGTCGCCTGACCGGTCATGACATGGCCTTCGACCCGGCTGCAGAAGCCGATGACGACAGTGCTTTCCAGTCGCCGTCCAACTATCTGGAAGACCACCGGTATGACCCGGCCCGTCAACTGGAAGATGCCGACTGGAGCGACAACTCCAATCACAACCTGCACGAAGCTCTGGAAGTGCTGGACGAGCGCAGCCGCGACATTCTCTACCAGCGCTGGCTGGCGGAAGAAAAAGCCACGCTGCATGACCTGGCGCAGAAGTACAACGTGTCGGCCGAGCGTATTCGTCAGCTCGAGAAGAGCGCGATGAACAAGCTCAAGTTGTCGATCGCCGCATAACCGGCGCCTCGGCAATGAAAAACGCCCCGATCATCACTGATCGGGGCGTTTTTTTATTCGCGTATTTCTGGGGCTGCACCAATCCCTGTGGGAGCTGGCAAGTCAGCTCCCACAGGGATTTCGAAAGTTTGGAAGATGTGTGCCCGGCTATTGGGTCCAAGGCGCCCGTCGCGAATCATTGAGCGTCAGCAAATAGCTGTCCCCACCCAACTGGCTCATCTGCTGACGAATCCACCCGGCGCGGCGCGACACGTAACCGGTCGGATGGCTCGCGCTCCACACTCGTGGATTCGGCAGAACTGCCGCCAGATAACTCGCCTGCTGCCGTGACAGTGACTTGGCGCTCACGCCAAAGTGATGTCGCGCTGCCGCTTCTGCGCCAAACACGCCGTCGTCCCACTCGACGCTGTTCAGATACACCTCGAGAATCCGCTGCTTGGGCCAGAACACTTCGATCAGCGCGGTGAACCAGGCCTCCAGACCTTTGCGCAGATAGCTGCGACCCGACCACAAAAACAGATTCTTCGACACTTGCTGACTCAAGGTGCTGGCGCCGCGAATCGAACCGCCCAACTCGTTGTGCGCCAGTGCCGCCTGAATCGCGCGCAGATCAAAACCCCAGTGCTCAGGAAATTTCTGATCTTCGCCGGCAATCACCGCAACCTTCAGGTCATCGGAGATTTCATCCCACGGCTTCCAGTTGCGTTGCAGATCAATCGGCTCGCCATCGACCCACGATTCAATTTTGCGCTCGACCATCAGCGCAGTGCCCGGTGGCGGCACAAAGCGAAACACCAGCACCAGCAACACGCTGGCGCCCGCGAACCAGAGCAGGGCCTTGATGAAACGGCGGAAAATTAAACGCAGCATAGAGATGGCTTGGCCGAACCCGTGGAGCGGGCCATTATACAGACCCTGCCGACCGAGTCTGACTGGAGTTCCAAATGCTGCGTGGCTTTCTGATGCTGGCCGCTTTTTTCGGTTTCACTGGCGTCGCCCTCGGCGCTTTTGCCGCTCATGGCTTGAAAAACCGCCTGACGCCCGAGTACCTGGCGATCTTCCACACTGGCGTCACCTATCAACTGGTGCACGCACTCGCGCTGTTTGGCGTAGCGCTGCTGGCCACGCAGATTCAGGGTCGGCTGATCACTTGGGCAGGGATTTCGTTTGCCGTCGGCATCCTGCTGTTCTCCGGCAGCCTGTACCTGCTGACTACCATCGGCATTGGCAAACTCGGGATCATCACCCCGTTCGGTGGCCTGGCATTTCTGATCGGCTGGATATGCCTCGGCCTGGCCGCCTGGCGTTTGCAGTAACCGCTTGACGCTTGGTGCTGACCTTTGGGTCATGAACGGGCTAGAATGCCAGCCCCTAAAAATGATGGCGGCATCCGGCATGCGCATTCAGTTGAACGGCGAATCCCTTGAACTGCCCGACGGTGAAACCGTTGCGGCCCTGCTGACCCGTCTGGATCTGACCGGACGCCGGGTGGCGGTCGAACTCAATCTGGATATCGTCCCGCGCAGCCAGCACGCCGACACCGCGCTCAACGACGGCGACAATGTTGAAGTGGTGCACGCCATTGGCGGTGGCTAATCATCTGGCCTAAATCGGCCGAGAATCTGCAAGACCCTCACCCCAACAGAGGATTTCCCATGAGCATCGTTCGTAGCGACAAGCCTTTTGTACTGGCCGGTCGTACTTACCAGTCGCGTCTGCTGGTCGGTACCGGCAAGTACCGTGACATGGAAGAAACCCGCGTGGCCATCGAAGCCTCGGGTGCCGAAATTGTCACGTTCGCCGTGCGCCGCACCAACCTTGGCCAGATCAAGGGCGAGCCGAACCTGCTCGAAGTGTTGTCGCCGGATCGCTACACGTTCCTGCCGAACACCGCCGGGTGCTTCGATGCGATCGAGGCCGTGCGTACTTGCCGCCTGGCCCGTGAGCTGCTCGATGGGCACAATCTGGTGAAGCTGGAAGTGCTGGCCGACCAGAAAACCCTGTTCCCCAACGTGATCGAAACCCTCAAGGCCGCCGAAGTGCTGGTCAAGGAAGGCTTCGACGTGATGGTTTACACCAGCGATGACCCGATCATCGCCCGGCAACTGGCGGAAATCGGCTGCATCGCGGTGATGCCGCTGGCCGGTCTGATCGGTTCGGGTCTGGGCATCTGCAATCCGTACAATCTGCAGATCATCCTCGAAGAAGCCAAAATTCCCGTGCTGGTGGATGCTGGTGTTGGTACTGCTTCCGACGCCACCATTGCGATGGAGCTGGGTTGCGATGCGGTGCTGATGAACTCGGCACTCGCCCACGCGCAGCAGCCAGTGATGATGGCTGAAGCCATGAAACACGCGATCGTCGCGGGCCGTCTGGCCTACCTCGCCGGCCGCATGCCGAAAAAACTCTATGCCAGCGCCTCTTCGCCGCTGGATGGTCTGATCAAGTAAGAGCTACTGATGACTGAATCGAACGACACGCCAATCCAGACGGAAGAAGGCGACGAGCGCCAACACCGCCGCATCAAGAGTTTCGTGATGCGCGCCGGGCGCATGACCGAAGGCCAGCAGAAAGGTCTTGATCAGGGCACGCCGCTGTTCGTCCTGCCATTGGCCGATACGCCGGTGGATTACGACCAGGTGTTCGGCCGCTCGGCGCCGCGCTCGCTGGAAATCGGTTTCGGCATGGGCCACTCGCTGCTGGAAATGGCCGCCGCTTCGCCGGAGCAGGATTTCATTGGCGTCGAGGTGCACCGTCCGGGTGTCGGCGCGCTGCTCAACGGCGTGCTGACGCAAGGCCTGACCAACCTGCGGGTCTACGATTGCGATGCGATCGAAGTGCTCAACCGCTGCATCGCCGACAACAGCCTTGATCGTCTGATGCTGTTCTTCCCCGATCCGTGGCACAAAAGTCGCCACCACAAGCGTCGCATCGTTCAGGCGTCCTTCGCTGAACTGGTGCGCAGCAAGCTCAAGGTCGGCGGTATTCTGCACATGGCCACCGACTGGGAACCGTACGCCGAATACATGCTGGAAGTGATGAACGTCGCTCCGGGCTATCGCAACCTCGCCGAAGACGGCAAGTGCGTGCCACGCCCAACCGAACGCCCGATCACCAAGTTCGAACGCCGCGGCGAACGACTTGGGCATGGTGTGTGGGATCTGAAGTTCGAAAAACAGTCCTGATTCCAGGATGTAGATGAACCTGTGGGAGCGGGCTTGCCCGCGATGAGGCCATAACATTCAACATTTTTTGTCGACTGTTATGCCGCCATCGCGGGCAAGCCCGCTCCCACAGGTTTTTGTGGTGGATACAATTCAGCGGCGGTCGGCTACTACGCCAATCAACACCAGCACCACCAACAACACCGGCGCCAAGCTGTAGTTGTTGAATTGGCTCAAACCCTTGATCACCCACGGTGTGGCGTAGATCAGTGCCGCGCCGCTGCCGATCAGGCACAGCAGCGCCATCAGTGGCACGCGCAGGGCGCCGGCGATACTGCCCAGACGTTGCTCGACCCAGCCTTTGAAGTCCGCGCCGAACAGCACCAGCAGGCAACCGACCAGCGCCAGAGCGATTTCCGAAAGGTTGCTGCGGCTCCAGCGGGACACGGTGGCGAGCAGGTCGAGAATCAAATCCATGGGTTTTTCCTTGGGGCTGCCGTTGGGCGTTGGGCTCAGCTCAGAAATTTCTGCAGCAAGTCGTTGAGGAACAGTTGTCCGCGCTCGGTGGCCGCCAGACGTGACGGTTCGACCTGCAACAAGCCGCTTTGTTCTGCCTCGCGGCGGTGTTCGTCGAGGCTTTCCAGTGACAGGCCGGTGCGTTCCGGATACAGGTGCGATTCGACGCCAGCAGTCAGGCGCAGTGCGTTCATCAGAAACTCGAACGGCATTTCGTCATTGGTCAGGGCTTTCTCGCCCGCCTGATAATGCTTGGCCGGGTTGAGATAGTCCTTCGGCAGCCGCGTCTTCCAGGTGCGCACGATGCGCCCGTCCGGATGGCTGAGTTTGCCGTGAGCGCCAGCGCCGATGCCGATGAAATCGCCGAAACTCCAGTAATTGAGGTTATGCCGCGCCGCGCGACCGGGTTGGGCATAAGCCGAAACCTCGTACTGCGCGTAGCCGTGCTCGGCCAGCAGCGCTTGCCCGGCCTCTTGAATGTCCCACAGCGTGTCGTCTTCCGGCAGCACGGGCGGCTGGTTCCAGAACACCGTGTTCGGTTCCAGCGTGAGTTGATACCAGGACAAGTGTGTAGGATTCAGCGCGATGGCCTGACGCAGGTCGCTCAAGGCGTCGTCCAGCGATTGATCGGGCAAACCGTGCATCAAGTCCAGGTTGAAGTTATCGAACCCGGCCTGGCGTGCCATGCCAGCAGCACGCACCGCTTCGTCACCGTTGTGGATCCGCCCAAGCGCTTCAAGCTTTTGTTGCTGAAAACTCTGGATGCCAATCGACAGGCGATTGATGCCCAGTTTGCGGTACGCGACGAATTTTTCTTGTTCGAAGGTGCCGGGGTTGGCTTCCAGAGTGATTTCGATGTCGTGAGCAAACGTGATGCGTTGTTCAACACCTTTCAACAGCCGCCCAAGCGCTTCGGCGCTGAACAGGCTTGGCGTGCCGCCGCCAAAAAAGATCGAACTCAACTCGCGGCCATACACCGCGTGCAAATCCTGATCGAGATCGGCGAGCAGCGCGTCGACGTACTCCTGCTCCGGCAGCACCGGGCTGGCGGTGTGCGAGTTGAAGTCGCAATACGGGCATTTGCGTACACACCACGGGATGTGGATGTACAGCGCCAGAGGCGGCAGCGTCGGCAACGGCGCCCGAGGCGAGGAGGCGGCGCCGCCAATGATCAGCGACGACGCGGAGGAATCGTGAGTCATTTCAAGCCCAGACGCTGGCGCAGCAGAACCATTGCACGGGCGCGGTGGCTGATCTGGTTCTTGTCGACCGGGCAAAGTTCGGCGCTGGAAACTTCGCGCTCCGGCACCCAGAACAGCGGGTCGTAGCCGAAACCGTGCTCGCCGCTGGCGGCGGTCAGGATGCGCCCGTGCCACAGGCCCTCGCAAAGGATCGGCAACGGATCGTCGGCATGTCGCACCAGCGCCAGTACGCAAACGAACTGCGCGCCGCGCTCGGCTTCAGGCACATCCTTCAAGGCATCCAGCAGTTTGGCGTTGTTCGCCGCATCGCCTTTACCGTCGGCATAGCGTGCCGAGTAGATGCCCGGCGCGCCGCCGAGAAAATCCACCGCCAAACCCGAGTCATCGGCCAGCGCCGGCAACCCGGAGATGCGCGCCGCGTTACGCGCCTTGAGGATCGCGTTTTCGACGAACGACAGACAGGTTTCTTCCGGCTCCACGCTGCTGAATTCGCCAATCGAGCGCAGTTGCACCGATTCGCCGAGCATGGCCTGGAGTTCTTTGAGTTTGCCGGCGTTATGGCTGGCCAGTACGAGCTGTGTGAGGTTCATCATTCGCCGGGGAAAAGTTCCTGGTTGAAATTGATGGTGTCGATCTTGTCGCCGGTCTGTACTTTGATCTCAAAAGTGCGCACTTCCTGCTGCTCGACCGGGTATTGGGCGATGTAGTAGATCGCGCCCTGTTCGGTGATCTGGCGGAAGGTCAGCGGCACGCTCTGGCTGGTCAGGTCTTTGACCGTGCCAGTCACCTGCGCGATGACTGGCTTGCCAGCCTTGATCACCGAGACGTTGATCACGCCTTGATTCTTGCTGCGGATCAGCTCGGCAGCCTTGGCGATGTCCGGCGTCAGAAACGTCGAGTTGAAGGTGTTGTAGTGCACCGTCACGTCGCCGAAGGTTTGCTTGCGCTCGCCCTTGATCACGTCGGCGGCCATGGCACTGATGCTCAGGCAGGCGGTTAACACGAACAACGCTAGACGACCCATGATCTCTCTCCTCGAAATGGCGTGTTTCAGACCGCGATCTGGTGATCCGCAAGCCCGGGGCTGCTGACGCGGTAGATACCGATCTCACCCAACAGATTAGGCCATAGCTTACTGGCCCACCCGTGGCGGTGCTGTTGATCCACGGCAAGCCGATCAATGACCTTGGCTTCGCGTTCGCGGCACAGTTCTTCAAAGTCTTCGAAGGTACAGAAGTGGATGTTCGGCGTGTTGTACCAGGTGTACGGCAGAAACTCCGACACCGGCATCCGGCCCTTGCTCGCCAGGTACCAGCGGCAGCGCCAGTGGCCGAAGTTGGGGAAGGTGATGATGCACTGACGCCCGACCCGCAGCATTTCGTCGAGGATCTTGTCCGGGTAATGCACGGCTTGCAGCGCCTGCGTCATCACCACCACGTCGAAACTGTTGCTGGCGAAGTTGCCCAGGCCCTTGTCCAGATCCTGCTCGATGACGTTGACGCCTTTGGCCACGCACTGCGCGATGTTGTCGGCGTCATTTTCCAGGCCATAACCGGTGACCTGCTTGTGGTCGCGCAGCCAGGTCAGCAACTCGCCATCACCGCAGCCGAGGTCGAGCACGCGGCTGCCGGCGGGGATCCATTCCTGGATGATTTCCAGATCAGCTCTCATGGCTTTCTCACAACGTGATTCGGTTCATGTAATTGCCGAACGCCTGCAAATAACGCGGGATCGGAATCAGGAAGGCGTCGTGGCCCTGCGGCGCGTCGATCTCCAGGTAGCTGACGTCCTTGCGCGCGGCCATCAGCGCGTCCACCAGCTCCCGCGAGCGGGCAGGGGAGAAGCGCCAGTCAGTGGTGAACGACATCACACAGAACTTGGCCGTAGCGTTGGCGAAGGTTTTCGCCAGGTCATCATCGAAGTTCGCCGCCGGATCGAAGTAATCCAGCGCCTTGGTCATCAACAGATAGGTGTTGGCATCGAAGCGCCCGGAGAACTCTTCGCCCTGATAGCGCAAGTAGCTTTCGACCTGGAATTCGACGCTGTGGAAGTCGTAGTTGAGCTTCTCGCTCTTCAGGCCCCGGCCGAATTTCTCGCCCATCGAATCGTCGGACAGATACGTGATGTGCCCGACCATCCGCGCCAGCATCAGGCCGCGCTTGGGGATTACGCCGGCTTCCTGGAACGAGCCACCGTGGAATTCCGGGTCGGTGAGGATCGCCTGACGCGCCACTTCGTTGAAGGCGATGTTCTGCGCCGACAGCTTGGGGGCCGAGGCGATGGCCAGGCAATGCCGCACGCGATCCGGGTAAGTGATGGTCCATTGCAGCGCCTGCATGCCGCCGAGGCTGCCGCCGATCACTGCCGCCCATTGGCCGATGCCGAGCAGGTCAGCGAGACGCGCCTGGCTGTGCACCCAGTCTTCCACGGTCAGCACCGGGAAATCGGCGCCGAAGGGCTTGCCGGTCTCGGGGTTGATGCTGCTCGGGCCGGTGGAGCCGTTGCATCCACCGAGGTTGTTCAGGCTGACCACGAAGAATTTGCTGGTGTCGATCGGCTTGCCGGGGCCGATGCAGCTGTCCCACCAACCGGGCTTGCGGTCGTCGACGCTGTGATAACCGGCGGCGTGATGATGGCCGGACAAGGCGTGGCAGATCAGCACGGCGTTGCTCGCCTGTGCGTTCAGCGTACCGTAGGTTTCGTAGATCAGGTCATAAGCGGGCAGCGACCGGCCACAGGCCAGGGCCAGCGGTTCGCTGAAGTGCGCCGTTTGCGGCGTCACCAGACCAACAGAATCGGGGGGAAAGGCAGCTGGCATCGACCCTGCTCTCGTTGAAATGAGGCGTAAGTCTAAAGACCGGGGGGGTTAGCGGCAAGCGGCCCTCACCCTAACCCTCTCCCGGAGGGAGAGGGGACTGATCGAGGCGATCTTCAGAGCGACGCCGACCTGAAATTTCCGCGCCGGACTCCGGTCTCGGAAACAACACAGCTGAGCTCCCTCTCCCTCGGGAGAGGGCTGGGGTGAGGGGAGAGGCCGACACGGAATCAGACCGAACAACGCCCACACCGCCCCAGCAAAAACCGATCACATCAACAAACGCAATATCTCCGGCATCATCGTCATCGCCGCCAGGTTGTTGATCACCAACATATCGATCAACTTCAACACCAGGAACGCGAAGATCGGCGATAGATCCAGGCCACCAAGATTTGGCAGGAAGCGACGGAACGGCGCCAGAGCCGGTTCACAGATCTGGTTCACCAGTTCAGCGCCCGGGTTATGGCTGCCCGGTGCGACCCAAGACAGAATGATGCTGATGATCATGGCCCAGAAGAAGATCTTCAGGAACAGCGCGGCCACGCCGATCAGCGACCAGATAAACAGTTGCAGCGGATTGCCGGTGGTGCCGTACGTCAGCAGCAGGGTCAGGGCCATCAGCGCCAGTTGCACCAGAATTGCCAGTACCAGCGACGACATGTCCAGACCGAACATGCTCGGGATGATCCGGCGCAGTGGCTTGAGCAGCGGCTGGGTGGCTTTGACGATGAACTGGCAGAGCGGGTTGTAGAAGTTCGCGCGCACCAGTTGCAGAACGAAGCGCAACAACACGATCAGCAGATATAGACTGCCGAGGGTTTGCAGCACGTAAACCGCTGCGGTGTTCAATCCAATCATGTAAGGCTCCTTATTTGCCCAGTTGTTCGGCCATTTCGGCCGAGCGGTGCGCGGCGGCGCCGAGTGCTTTTTCTACCAGCGCTTCGAAGCCGCCAGCCTGGAACGATTTGATCGCGGCTTCAGTGGTGCCGGCCGGCGAGGTCACGCGACGGCGCAGTTCGGCGGCGTCAACGTCACTGGAAACGGCCATATGCGCGGCGCCGAGAGCGGTTTGCAAAGTCAGTTGTTCGGCGGTTTCTTTTGGCAGACCGAGTTTGACGCCAGCGGCAGTCATGGCTTCGATCAGCAGGAAGAAGTACGCCGGGCCGGAGCCGGACACGGCAGTGACTGCGTCCAGTTGCAGCTCTTCGTTCAGCCACAGCGCGATGCCGACGGCGGACAGCAACTCTTCGGCCTGCTGACGCTGCTCGGCAGTCACTTCGCCGGTGGCGTACAAGCCGCTGACGCCTTGGCGCAGCAGCGCCGGAGTATTCGGCATGCAGCGCACAATCGGCTGCTCGCCGAGCCACGCGGTCATGCTCGCGCAGGTGATGCCGGCAGCAATCGAGACCACCAGTTGATGGGGTTTGAGGCTCGGGCGAATCGCTTCGCATACGGCTTTCATGGCTTGCGGCTTGACCGCTAGCACTACTACGTCGGCGCCGTCGATGGCCTGAGCGTTGTCGGCGAAGGTTTCGATGCCGTGCTCGCGGCTGACGCGCGTGCGGGTTTCTTCACCCGGATCGCTGGCGCGGATCAGCGCGGCGTCCAGACCCTTGGCCCGCAGGCCGCCGATCAGGCTGGCGGCCATGTTGCCGGCACCGATAAAGGCAATACGTGTGTCGCTCATGTCTGATCCTTATCTGGAAATGTTCAAGATTGGGAATAGTCTCTGGCGCCAAACAGGGCCGTACCAATACGTACCCAAGTGGCGCCTTGGGCAATGGCCGACTCTAGGTCGTGGCTCATGCCCATGGAAAGTGTGTCGAGCGGCAGATCGAGGCTGGCTTGCAAGTGTTGTACGGCGGCAAACGCCGCGTCCTGTTCGGCGCGATCTTCGGTCGGCTCGGGAATCGCCATCAATCCGCGCAACTTGATCCGTGGCAACGCACTGATCGCTTGCGCCAATGCCGGCAGGTCAGTCGGAGTGCAGCCGGACTTGCTGGCTTCACCGCTGACGTTGACCTGAATGCAGATGTTTAGCGGCGGCATGTTCGCCGGGCGTTGTTCGGACAGGCGTTGGGCGATTTTCAAACGATCCACAGAGTGCACCCAAGCGAAATGCTCGGCGATGGCGCGAGTCTTGTTCGATTGAATGGGGCCGATGAAGTGCCAGATCAAGGGCAGGTCGGCCAGTTCGAGCTGTTTGGCCAAGGCTTCCTGCAGATAGTTCTCGCCAAAATCCCGCAGGCCGGCGGCGTACGCTTCACGCAGGGCTGCGGCGGGTTTGGTCTTGCTCACGGCCAATAGCTGGACGCTGTTTTCGGCGCGCCCGGCGGATTCGGCGGCGGCACGGATGCGCGAACTAACCTGAACAATGTTGTCTGCTATCGTGGACATCAAGAGGCGCCAGCGGTCTGAAGGTTCGCGGCATTCTACTGGAATTGAGGGACGCTATGGATATCACTGAACTGCTGGCCTTCAGCGCCAAACAGGGCGCTTCCGACCTGCACTTGTCGGCCGGATTGCCGCCGATGATCCGCGTCGATGGCGATGTGCGGCGGATCAATCTGCCGGCGCTCGATCACAAACAAGTGCACGAATTGATCTACGCCATCATGAACGACACCCAGCGCGTGGACTTCGAGAAACATCTGGAAACCGACTTTTCCTTCGAAGTGCCCGGAGTCGCGCGCTTTCGGGTCAACGCCTTCAATCAGAATCGCGGCGCTGGCGCGGTGTTCCGCACCATTCCGTCGAAGGTGCTGAGCATGGAAGACCTCGGCATGGGCGACGTTTTCCGCAAGATTACCGACGCCCCGCGCGGGCTGGTGCTGGTCACCGGGCCGACTGGCTCGGGCAAGTCGACCACGCTGGCGGCGATGATCGATTACCTCAATACCCATCGCCATCACCACATCCTGACCATTGAAGACCCGATTGAATTCGTCCATGAATCGCGCAAATGCCTGATCAATCAGCGTGAAGTCCACCGTGATACCCGCAGTTTCGCCACAGCGCTGCGTTCGGCATTGCGTGAAGATCCGGACGTGATTCTGGTCGGCGAGATGCGCGATCTGGAAACCATCCGCCTGGCGCTGACCGCCGCGGAAACCGGACACCTGGTGTTCGGCACGCTGCACACCACGTCGGCGGCCAAAACCATCGACCGGGTGGTGGACGTGTTTCCCGGTGACGAGAAGTCCATGGTGCGTTCGATGCTCTCGGAATCGCTGCTGGCGGTGGTGTCGCAGACGCTGATCAAGAAGATCGGTGGCGGTCGGGTGGCGGCGCACGAGATCATGCTCGGCACGTCGGCGATCCGCAATTTGATCCGCGAGGACAAGGTCGCGCAGATGTATTCGTCGATTCAGACCGGTGGGTCGTTGGGCATGCAGACACTCGATATGTGCCTGAAGGAACTGGTGACCAAGGGCTTGATCAGCCGCGAGCATGCGCGAGAGAAAGCGCGTACGCCGGATAATTTCTGAGGGCCAAAAGCAAAAGATCGCAGCCTGCGGCAGCTCCTACAGGGAAACGCTAATCCCGTGTAGGAGCTGCCGCAGGCTGCGATCTTTTGATCTTGCTGTAAGGCTTAGCGCTGAACCACGCGCAACTGGTTCGGTTCTTTCGGCAACACACGCTTGGCAACCACGTAGTGTTTTTCCCAGTACGGCTTGTTCAGTGTGTCGATGCTCACCGACTTGCCACGACGCGGTGCGTGGATAAAGCGGTCGTTGCCCAGGTAGATGGCAACGTGATTGACCCGACGACTCTTGATGTTGAAGAAAATCAGATCGCCCGGCTTCAGATCCTTGCGTTCGACTTTCTCGCCGTGGCCGCTGGCCATGGCGTTCGAGGTGCGTGGCAGGTCGAACGTAGCGTCGTTGAACGCGTATTTCACCAGACCGCTGCAATCAAAGCCTTTACTTGGGCTGCTGCCGCCCCAACGATACGGAGTACCGAGGACGTTTACCGCGCGGCTGAGGACATTGCTGCTTTCCTTGCTCGCCATCGGTGGCACCAGCTTGCTGTTGCCTTTGCTGCTCAGCGTGGTGGTTTTGCTCTGCTTGCTCTTGTTCGAGGGAGCAGAAGCATGGGATTTCGGGGTGAAACCGTTAACGTTGGGAAGACGTTGCTCACGATTGGTGGCGTGGGCGGCCAGTGGCAGTAACAGGCAAATGGTTAGCCATGTCTTGAAAAATGGTCGCATTAGGCGTGGCTCTTAAGTGATAGCGCGCAACTTTATAACAGCTTTTTTGTCCCTTCCGAGGCCGTTGGTCGATTCAAGCGGCGGGCAACGGAACCAAATAAGCGGCAAATTGACGCGATTGTCGGACACGAGTCCGATGCTATAAGGCTTTGACGGACGTCACCCTAACATTTGCCATACGTCGGCTACCTGTAAAAAAGTCACAAAGAATTCAACAATATTTATCTATCGTGTGCATCGAGGTCTTAATGAGCAGCTATCAGCTACCCCGTGTGAAAGAAAAAGACACCCACAGCAAATTCATCGGTTACCTGCTGTGGATATTCGGATTTACCGGCGCGCACCGCTTTTATTACGGCAAGCCGGTGACCGGGACGATCTGGTTTTTCACCCTTGGATTGTTGGGAATCGGCTGGCTGATCGACCTGTTTCTGATCCCGGCAATGGATCGCGAAGCAGATCTGCGTTTCACCGCAGGGCCGATCGAGTACAACGTGGCGTGGATTCTGCTGGCGTTTCTCGGCGTATTCGGCGTGCACCGGATGTATCAGGGCAAGTGGATCAGCGGATTGCTGTACTTGCTGACGGGCGGGTTGTTCTTTCTGGGGGTGTTGTATGACTTCTGGACGCTGAACGATCAGGTCTCGGTGCGTAACGCGCAGAATCGCGGCACCTTCCAGTAAGCCATCGCCAGCCTGCTGGCGATTGCGGCAACGCTGAGTGAAGATCAAAAGATCGCAGCCTGCGGCAGCTCCTACAGGTTGGAACGCATTCCATTGTAGGAGCTGCCGCAGGCTGCGATCTTTTGCTTTTAGGCTTGGTGGCTGATCCGCCCATCCACCAAGGTGTAGCGAACCACACCCGGCAAAGTGTGACCCAGGAACGGGCAGTTCTCACCCTTCGAGCGCCAGCCTTCACCGGCCACTGTCGAAGCCTTCGGATCGAACAGCACGATATCCGCTGCGCCACCCACCGCCAGCTTGCCCGCCGGCAGGCGCAAGGCGTCGGCCGGGCCAGCGCTCAAACGCGCGAGCAAGGTCGGCAGATCGAGCAGACCATCCTCAACCAGCGTCATCGCCAGCGGCAGCAGCAGCTCAACACTGCTGATGCCCGGCTCGGTCGCGCCGAACGGTGCCAGTTTCGCGTCACGTTCATGCGGTTGGTGATGGCTGGAGATGGCCGACACCACGCCGGACTTCACCGCTGCACGCAAACCATCGCGGTCGGCGCGGGTGCGCAGTGGCGGTTGTACGTGATACAGGCTGTTGAAGTCGATCAGCGCTTCGTCAGTCAGAATCAGCTGATACAGGGCGACATCCGCCGTCACCTTCAGACCACGCGCCTGCGCCTGAGCGATCAATGCCACGCCGCGCGCGCTGGTGAGCTGACTGAAATGCGCACGCACGCCAGTCTGCTCGACCAACAATAGATCCCGAGCCAGCGCGACTGTTTCAGCGGTTTCCGGAATGCCTGGCAGGCCAAGGAAACTTGCGGTCGGGCCTTCGTGCGCCAAACCACCTTCAGCCAGATCGTGATCCTGCGAATTGAAAATCACCGTCAGATCAAAGGTCGCCGCATAATCCAGCGCCCGGCACAGGGTGCGAGTGTTGCGGAAACTCTCGAGACCGTTGCCGAACGCCACGCAACCGGCGTCGCGCAGGGCCACCAGTTCGGCCAACTGTTCGCCGTCCAGACCTTTGCTCAGCGCGCCAATCGGGAACACCTTGGTGTTGCCGGCTTCGCGAGCGCGGTCGAGGATCAGCTCGGCCACCGCCGAGGTATCCAGCACCGGTTTGGTCTGTGGCGGGCAGCACAGGCTGGTCACGCCACCGGCGGCAGCGGCGCGGGTTTCGCTGGCAATCGAGCCTTTGCGGCTGTAGCCCGGCTCGCGCAGGGCGACGTTGAGGTCGACCAGTCCGGGCGCGGCTACCAGACCGCTGGCGTCGATAGTTTCCACGGCTGTGAAACCGGCCGGCGCAGCGCCAATTGCGATGATCTTGCAGGCTTCAACGTGAATATCGGTGATTTGATCCAGGCCACTGCTTGGATCGATGACGCGGGCGCCGAGAATGCTGAGCTTCACTGGGCGTTCTCCTGCTCGAATTGACGTTGCGCAGTCTGCCCGCTCATGGCCATCGACAGCACGGCCATACGGATCGCGATGCCGTAGGTAACTTGATTGAGGATCACCGAATGCGGGCCGTCGGCCACTGCGGATTCGATCTCCACGCCACGGTTGATCGGCCCCGGATGCATCACGATGCAATCGGGTTTGGCCCCGGCCAGACGCGCGGTGGTCAGGCCGAACAGGCGATAGAACTCGCCTTCACTCGGCAGCAGGCCGCCGGTCATGCGCTCGCGTTGCAGACGCAACATGATCACCACGTCAACGTCTTTCAGGCCTTCGGTCATGTCGGTGTAGACCTTCACGCCGTACTGCTCGATGCCGATCGGCAGCAATGTTTTCGGCGCGATCACGCGAATGTCCGGGCAGCCGAGGGTTTTCAGCGCGAGCATGTTCGACCGCGCGACCCGCGAGTGCAGGATGTCGCCGACGATGGCCACCGAGAGGTTTTCGAAGCTGCCCTTGTGCCGACGGATGGTCAGCATGTCGAGCATGCCCTGAGTCGGGTGCGCGTGACGGCCGTCGCCGCCGTTGATGATCGCCACTTGCGGGCAGACATGTTCGGCGATGAAGTGCGCAGCGCCGGAATCACCGTGGCGCACGACGAACATGTCGGCAGCCATCGCTTCGAGGTTGCGCAGGGTGTCGAGCAGCGTTTCGCCCTTGCTCGCCGACGAGGTCGAGACGTTCAGGGTGATCACGTCCGCTGACAGCCGTTGGGCGGCCAGTTCGAAGGTGGTACGGGTGCGCGTGGAGTTTTCAAAGAACACGTTGCACACGGTCTTGCCGCGCAGCAACGGGACTTTCTTCACCGCCCGGGCGCCGACTTCAAGGAACGAATCGGCAGTATCGAGGATTTCCGTCAGCAACTCGCGGCGCAGGCCGTCGAGCGAGAGGAAGTGGCGCAGCTGGCCCTGATCATTGAGCTGCAGCGGGCGCTTGGTATCTAGAGGCGTCATCGCGAGGGGGACTCTCAATAGGGCGGATTAAAGGGTGAAGTCTTGCAGTTCGAGCGTCAGCGGCTCCGGGCCGGACAGCTTCACGCGCTCGTGAGCGGCCAGCGACAGGGTCGCGCCCACCACGTTCGGGCGGATCGGCAGCTCGCCGGCGTCCAGATCCAGCAGGCACACCAGCGTCACGCTGGCCGGGCGGCCGTAGTCGAACAATTCGTTCATGGCGGCGCGGATGGTGCGGCCGCTCATCAGTACGTCGTCGATCAGCACCAGATGCTGGCCTTCGATCTCGAAGGGCAGGGCGGACGGGCGCACTTGCGGGTGCAGGCCGTTCTGGCTGAAATCGTCGCGGTAGAAGGACACATCCAGGGTGCCGAGCGGCGCATCGCTGCGCATTTCCTTGAGCAAGGCCTGGGCGACCCAGATGCCACCGGTGCGAATGCCGATGTAACGCGGTTCGCTGATGCCGCGCTGGGCCAGGTGCGCCTTGAGGCTAGTGGCCATCTGGCTGATCAGTTCGGCGGGATTGGGCAGACTCATGGTTGCTCCTTCTTTGACCCGAGCCGAATCCTGCCGGACGTGGCTCGGGGGTTTAGCCAAAAGAAAAGCGCCGTAGCGCTTCTCGAATTAAATGCGCTCAGGACGCAAACAGTGCAGTGTTTTCATCGAGCCAGCCTTGCAGCAGCAGGGCGGCGGCGATGGCGTCCACCGGGTTGTCGCGGTAGCTGCCTTTTTGTCCGCCACGCGCCAGGCGCTCGCCCTTGGCTTCGAAAGTGGTCAGGCGTTCATCGTGTGTATAGAAGGGCAGGTTGTAGCGGCCGTTGAGGCGGCGGGCGAATTTCTCGGCGCGTACGCACATGTCGCTTGGCGTGCCGTCCATGTTCAGCGGCAGGCCGACTACTACAGCGTCGGGTTTCCATTCCTTTATAAGCGCTTCGACCTGATTCCAGTCCGGAACGCCGTTTTGCGCTTTCAAGGTGCACAGCTCGCGGGCCTGGCCGGTAATCACCTGACCGACCGCGACGCCGATCTGTTTGGTGCCGTAATCGAAGCCGAGAATCAGACGCAGAGCCATCAGGCGTGTCCCGCCTGGCTGGTCAGCAAGCTGAGGTTGATCCCCAGATGCTTGGCTGCCGCTTCCAGACGCAGTTCGCTGCTGGTGTTGAACAGGATGTCCGCGTCATACGGGCAGTTGAGCCAGGCGTTGTCGGCGAATTCGGCTTCGAGTTGCCCGGCTTCCCAACCGGCGTAGCCGAGGGTGATCAGGCTTTTCGCCGGGCCGACGCCGTCTGCGATGGCGAACAGCACATCTTGAGAAGTGGAGAGCGCCAGATCGCCTTCCAGTTCGACGGTGGCCTGAAAGGTCTTGCCCGCCGGATGCAGGACAAACCCGCGATCAGTCTGCACCGGACCGCCGATGAAGATTGGCACGTGCTGGCACAGTGCTGGCGGCTCGATGTCCGGGCGCAGTTGTTCGAGGATGTCGGCCAGATTCAGCTCTTGCGGTCGATTGACCACCAGCCCCATTGCGCCATTGGCCGTGTGCTCGACGATGTAGGTCAAGGTGTGGGCAAAGTTCGGGTCGGCCATGTGTGGCATGGCGATCAGGAATTGATGCTTGAGGTAGCTGGGGCTGACGTTTTTCATGTGCGCTAGTGTGGCGTTCAAGGGGCGAACTGACAAGCTGGGGATGCGTTGCAAATGGTCTTCTGATCGTTCAACAGACCACTGTGGCGAGGGAGCTTGCTCCCGCTCGGCTGCGCAGCAGTCGCAAAATCTGCTGGCGCGGTGTGTCTCAAGAAAAGCAGGGGGCCGCTTCGCAGCCCAGCGGGAGCAAGCTCCCTCGCCACAAAAGCTGTACGGGTGGTATTCAGTTACTGGAAAGCTTGTCGCCCCGAGCGAATTTCCAGGTGCGGATGATTTCCAGTCGGTCGACATCTGCCAGATCGCCGCTGAACGGTGCAAACGGCGCTGCCAGCCGCACAATCCGCTGCGCCGCCTGATCCAGCAGCGGCTGGCCGGAGGATTCCAGCACCAGCACTTCATACAGCGAGCCGTCGCGGTTGATCGAAACCATCAGGCGCAGGTTGCCGTAAATCTGCTGGCGGCGCGCTTCGTCGGGATAATTCAGGTTGCCGATGCGCTCGACCTTCTTGCGCCAGTCATCCTTATACCAGGCGCCCTTGTCGCGCATGGTCGAGGCCGCGCTGAGGCGGTGGATACGCGGGCGTTTGGCGTACAGCTGTTGTTCGTTGGCCAGTTCCGCTTCGAGACTGGCGATGTCGCTGGACAGCTGCGAGCTGTCGAACGTCGGCGCATCGACCGTCGGTTTGATCGGGGTTTTGGCTTCTTCTTTCTTGGTCGGGGCTTTTTTTGGCTTCGGCGCGACGGTGGTCACCGCAGCCTTGGGCGCGGCCTCCTGCACCTGCGGCTTGGCGGCCGGCGGCGGGGTGACCTTCTTCACCTCGTTGGCCTGGAACGGCGCGACTTCAGTCGTCTTCGGAATCGCCTTCTTATCGAGCGTGCCGCTGCCTTCCTGATTTTCCTGCGCAAGGAAATCGGCCTTCTTCGGCTTGCTTTCGCTCTTGAACGTGGCGAGGGTGATTTCCAGGGTTTTGCTGATCTGCTTGGGCTCGACCATGGTGAAACCCACGCCAAGCAGCAGCGCCAAATGGATCAGCGCCGCGAGAAACAGGGTAAATCCGAGGCGATCGACCGGGCGCACGCCACGATGGGCGAGTTCTGCGGGCAGATCGGACGGGAGGGTCATGACAAGTAAACCAACATCGCGTTTTTCACAGGCCGCGCATGATAACGCAATGTTGGTCGCATCTTGGTTGTTCTAACTCAACGAGCCTTGAGCTTCTGATCGATGGCATCCATCAGCATGCCGCCGATGTCGGTGCCGAACGCGTTGTCGATCTCGCGGATGCAGGTCGGGCTGGTGACGTTGATTTCGGTCAGGTGCTCGCCGATCACGTCCAGACCGACGAACAGCAGACCTTTCTCGCGCAGGGTCGGGCCGACTTGTGCGGCGATCCAGCGATCCTTGTCGGTCAGCGGACGTGCTTCACCACGACCACCGGCCGCGAGGTTGCCACGGGTTTCGCCCTGAGCGGGGATCCGCGCCAGGCAGTAATCCACCGGCTCGCCGTCGATCATCAGGATGCGTTTGTCGCCGTCCTTGATCGCCGGCAGGTAGGCTTGGCCCATGATCTGCTGGCCGCCGAGAGCGGTCAGGGTTTCCAGAATCACCGACAGGTTCGGGTCGCCGGCACGGTGACGGAAAATCGAGGTGCCGCCCATGCCGTCCAGCGGCTTGAGGATCACGTCGCCGTGTTTGGCGGCGAATTCACGCAGCACGTCGGCGCGGCGGCTGACCACGGTTGGCGGCGTGCACTGCGGGAACAGCGTGGCGAACAGCTTTTCATTGCAGTCGCGCAGGCTCTGCGGCTTGTTCACCACTAGCACGCCAGCGGCCTCGGCCTGCTCCAGCAGATAGGTGGAGTAAACGAACTCCATGTCGAACGGCGGATCCTTGCGCATCAGGATCACGTCCAGATCGCTCAGCAGCGAATCCTGCTCGGCGTCCAGTTCGAACCATTTTTCCGGGTTGGCGAACACCTTCAGCGGACGCATGCGCGCCCGCGCCTGACCTTCGCCCTGATACAGGTCGCGCTGTTCCATATAGAACAGTTCCCAGCCGCGCTTCTGCGCGGCCAGCAGCATGGCCAGCGAGCTATCCTTTTTATAGGAAATGCTGGCGATAGGGTCCATGACAATCCCGACGCGAACGCTCATTGGGTTTTCCTCGAAAATGGGCTACCGGAACGGTATGAAAAAAGTGCCGCCAGAGTGGCGCCGGGCGGGTTTGCGGTCAAGGAAAAACCCGTCGATAGATTGCATCTGGAGACTGTGCTAAAAAGGCTGGCAATACGTGCTGGCCCTTGAGCATCAAGGGTTTGAAGCCAGCGGTCATCGCAAAACGGACAAATTGATTCGCAAAGGCGACGGTAGAGCCCCCTTATGGAACAGCAGTCCAGCGCCTTGAAGGTCATGGTGATCGACGACTCGAAAACGATTCGTCGCACCGCCGAAACATTGTTGAAAAATGCGGGTTGCGAAGTCATCACGGCAATCGACGGTTTCGACGCTCTGGCGAAGATCGCCGATAACCATCCCGGGATCATTTTTGTCGACATCATGATGCCGCGTCTGGATGGTTATCAGACCTGCGCTTTAATCAAGAACAACAGCGCGTTCAAGGCCACGCCGGTGATCATGCTGTCGTCGCGTGACGGGCTGTTCGACAAGGCCAAGGGGCGGATTGTCGGTTCCGATCAATTTTTGACCAAGCCTTTCAGCAAGGAAGAACTGCTCGACGCGATTTCGGCCCATGTTCCGGGCTTCGCCGCCGTTTTGCCGCAGTAAGACATGTATACAGACGCGCGGTCAGCGGGCCGTGGGTCGACAAGAAAATGGGGAAAACCATGGCACGTATTCTGATCGTCGATGATTCGCCGACCGAAATGTACAAACTGACCGGCATGCTCGAAAAGCACGGTCATGAAGTGTTGAAAGCCGAAAACGGTGCCGACGGCGTCGCCTTGGCCCGTCAGGAAAAACCCGACGCGGTGCTGATGGATATCGTCATGCCCGGCCTCAACGGCTTTCAGGCCACGCGCCAGTTGACCAAAGACCCGGACACCGGGCACATCCCGGTGATCATCATCACCACCAAGGATCAGGAAACCGACAAGGTCTGGGGCACCCGTCAGGGCGCCAAGGACTACCTGACCAAACCGGTCGACGAAGAAACCCTGATCAAAACCCTGAACAACGTGCTGGCCGGTTGATCGCGCAGCCATGAGCGAGTCGCTGACCGCGTTCGAGCTGTTATGGCAGATCGACCAGCGCTGCCGTTTGCTGGCGGCGGACTTGCCGTCGCAAGCGGCGCGCGAGGATCGCTGGAGCGGCATCGGCTTTCGTCTCGGCGAACACTGGTATGTCGCGCCGATGGGCGAAGTCAGCGAAGTGCTGCCGGAACCGCGCTTCACTCAATTGCCCGGGGTCAAGCCGTGGGTCAAGGGTGTGGCTAACCTGCGCGGGCGTTTGCTGCCGATCATGGATCTGTGCGGGTTCTTCGGCCATGAGCTGTCGCCGATGCGCAAGCAGCGGCGGGTATTGGTGGTGGAGCATCAGGACGTGTTTGCCGGGCTGATCGTCGATGAAGTGTTCGGCTTGCAGCATTTCGAACAGGACAGTTTTGAACCGATGCCGATCAGCCAGCGCCACGGCTCGAAGGCCGAGTTCGTGCAGGGGCATTTCCGCCGCGAACAGGACTGGCGCGTGTTCAGCCTGTTTGCGCTGGCGCAGTCACCGGTGTTCATGAACGTAGCGGTATAACAGATCCAATACCGTCCACTGTGGGAGCGGGCTTGCCCGCGATGAGGCCGGCACATCCGAAATTGATTGCGACTGACTTGACGCCATCGCGGGCAAGCCCGCTCCCACAGGGTATTCGGTGAGCTTCAAATAGTGCGGGAATAGGCGAGGACCGATGACAAAAGCAAAAACAGGCAAGCCCGCAGAAGGCTCGCGCAGCCGCTCGCAGATCATCGTGCTGTTTATCGCGCTGATCGTGTTCATCATGCTGCTGTTCGCCAACTTCGCTTACCTCAACACCCAGGCCAACTACGACAAGCAGTACATCGGCCACGCCGGGGAACTGCGCGTGCTCTCGCAACGCATCGCCAAGAATGCCACCGAAGCCGCCGCCGGCAAGGCTGCCGCGTTCAAGTTGCTCAGCGATGCGCGCAACGATTTCGCGCAGCGCTGGGGCTATCTGAAAAAGGGTGACCCGCAGACCAGCCTGCCGCCAGCACCTTCCGCCGTACGCCCGGAAATGCGCGCCGTGCAGCTGGACTGGGAACGCTTGCTGAAAAACACCGACGCGATTCTTTCCAGCGAACAGACCGTACTCTCGCTACATCAAGTCGCCGCAACCCTGGCCGAAACCGTGCCGCAGTTGCAGATCGAATACGAAAAAGTCGTCGAAATCCTCATCCAGCGCGGTGCCCCCTCCGCACAAGTGGCGATGGCCCAGCGTCAATCGTTGCTCGCCGAGCGCATTCTCGGCGCGGTCAACACCGTGCTGTCCGGCGACGAAAACTCCCAGCAAGCCGCCGACGCTTTCGGCCGCGACGCCGCGCGTTTTGGCCAGGTGCTCAACGGTATGCTGCAGGGCAACCCGGCACTGAAAATCAGCCAGGTCGAGGATCGTGATGCGCGTGCTCGCCTGAGCGAGATTTCCGAGCTGTTCCAGTTCGTCTCAGGCTCCGTGGATGAAATCCTCGAAACCTCGCCCGAGCTGTTCAAGGTGCGCGAGTCCGCCACCAACATTTTCAGCCTGTCGCAAACCCTGCTCGACGAAGCCTCGCATCTGGCCACGCGTTTCGAAAACCTGGCCGGCGGGCGCAGCACCGACACCATCGGTGGCTACGTTTTGGGCTTGCTGGCGCTGGCCTCGATCATCCTGATCGGCCTGGTCATGGTGCGCGAAACCAACCGCCAGTTGCGCGAGACCGCCGAGAAGAACGAGCGCAACCAGAACGCGATCATGCGTCTGCTCGACGAAATCGAAGACCTTGCCGACGGCGACCTGACCGTGACCGCCTCGGTCACCGAAGACTTCACCGGCACCATCGCCGACTCGATCAACTATTCGGTCGACCAATTGCGCGATCTGGTCGCGACCATCAACCTTACCGCCGGCCAGGTTGCCGCCGCGGTGCAGGAAACCCAGGCCACGGCGATGCATCTGGCCCAAGCCTCCGAGCATCAGGCGCAGCAGATTTCCGAAGCTTCGACCGCCATCAGTGACATGGCCGAATCGATCGATCAGGTGTCGGCCAACGCCGCTGAATCCTCGGCGGTGGCCGAGCGTTCGGTGGAGATTGCCAACAAGGGCAACGAGGTGGTGCACAACACCATCCACGGCATGGACAACATTCGCGAGCAGATTCAGGACACCGCCAAACGCATCAAGCGTCTCGGTGAGTCATCGCAGGAAATCGGCGACATCGTCAGCCTGATCGACGACATTGCCGACCAGACCAACATACTCGCCCTGAACGCCGCGATTCAGGCTTCGATGGCCGGAGACGCCGGACGCGGTTTCGCCGTGGTTGCCGATGAAGTGCAGCGGCTGGCCGAGCGCTCGTCCGCCGCCACTCGGCAGATCGAAACGTTGGTGCGGGCGATTCAGACCGACACCAACGAAGCCGTGATTTCCATGGAACAGACCACCACCGAAGTGGTACGCGGCGCACGGCTGGCGCAGGATGCCGGTGTGGCGCTGGAAGAAATCGAAGGCGTATCGAAGACCCTCGCGGCGCTGATCCAGAGCATTTCCAACGCGGCGCAGCAGCAGACCTCTTCGGCCGGGCAGATCTCGCTGACGATGAACGTGATCCAGCAGATCACCTCGCAGACCTCGTCCGGCTCCACAGCCACTGCCGAGAGCATCGGCAATCTGGCGAAGATGGCCAGTCAGTTGCGCCGTTCGGTGTCCGGTTTCACCTTGCCGGCGGAACCGGGCGCGGCGACGGACAAGGCTTGAGGCAGCATGTTGAGCGGAGCGGTTATGGTTGACCGGCACGATTACGTGGCCCTCGAATGGGTCAAGGGCGAAATTGCCGAAACGCTGAAGCAGGCGCATCAGGCGATTGAGTCGGTGCTTGATGATCCGCAGGCGTTCCCCGGTCTGGATCAATGCCTGGCGTGCATCCATCAGGTGCACGGCAGTTTGCAGATGGTCGAGTTCTACGGCGCGGCGCTGCTCGCTGAAGAAATGGAACAACTGTGCGCCGCGCTGCAACACGAGCGCGTCAACCATCGCGACGAAGCGCTGCACTTGCTGCTGCAAGCGCTCGGCCAGTTGCCGGTTTATCTGGATCGCGTACAAAGCGCGCGCCGCGATCTGCCGCTGGTGGTGCTGCCGCTGATCAACGATCTGCGCAGCGCGCGTGGCGAAAGCCTGTTGTCGGAAACCAGTCTGTTCAGCCCGCAATTGCCCGAGCTGCAGCCGCTCAGCGATGAGGCGCTGGCGCTGCTCGCACCGGCAGACTTGCCGAATGTGCTGCGCAAGCTGCGGCAGATGCTGCAAATGGCCTTGGTCGGTTTGCTGCGCGAGCAGGATGATCAGACGCACCTCGGTTATCTGGCCAAGGTCTTCACCCGTCTCGAAGCCTTGAGCGGCAATGCGCCGTTGAGTGCGTTGTGGCAGGTTGCCTCGGCGCTGGTCGAAGGCATGCTCGCCGGGCGGATCGCCAACAGCCCGGCGCTGCGCAGCTTGTTCAAGGATGCCGACCAGCAACTCAAACACCTGCTCGAACAGGGCATGTCTGGCCTGAATCAGCCGCCTCCGCCGGAGCTGCTGAAAAGCCTGCTGTTCTATATTGCTAAAGCCGAACATCCCACCGGGCAGATGCTGACCATGAAAGATCGCTACTCGCTGGATGATGCATTGCCCGACAGTGCGATGGTCGACGAAGAACGCGCGCGTCTCGCCGGGCCTGACCGCGATGCGATGCGCTCGGTGCTCGCGGCGTTGTGCGAAGAATTGGTGCGGGTCAAAGAGCGCCTCGATTTGTTCGTGCGCAGCGACCGTCAGCACACCTCGGATCTGGACAGCTTGCTCGCGCCGCTGCGGCAGATCGCCGATACCCTGGCGGTGCTCGGTTTCGGCCAGCCGCGCAAGGTCATTATCGATCAACTGGCGGTGGTGCTGAGTCTCGTCCAGGGCCAGCGTGAACCGAACGACGCGATCCTGATGGACGTCGCCGGCGCCTTGCTTTACGTCGAAGCGACGTTGGCCGGGATGGTCGGCACGGTCGAACCGGAGAGCCAGGAAGACAATCGTCTGCCGACCACCGACCTGACGCAGATTCATCAGATCGTGATCAAGGAAGCGCGCATCTGCCTGCAACAGGCCAAGGACATGATCGTCGATTACATCGACGCTGATTGGGATCGCCAGCATCTGCAACCGTTACCCGCGCTGCTGACCCAGGTGCGTGGCGCGCTGGCGGTGATCGGCCTGAGTCGCGCGGCGAATCTGGTCGAGGCTTGCAACGGTTTTATCCGCGAGCATCTGCTGCTCGACCCGCAAGAGCCGGGCTGGCAGCAACTGGACAACCTCGCCGACGTTATCACCAGCCTTGAGTATTACCTCGAACGCCTGACGGATGACCCGATAGCACCGAGCGAACAACTGCTCGACGTTGCGCAAAAGAGCCTGGCCAGTCTTGGCTACTTTCCCAGCCAACAGCATGTGCCGGTGCTGGAAGACGTACTCAGCCCCAACGAAGCGCAGGTGATGCAGGATCTGCAGGCGCTGGATGACCCGGAAACTGTGCAGTCGTTGGCCGACGTGTTAGCCAGCCCGGTGTCGGCGGTCAACCCGCCCGCGCTGATCACTCCGGGCAGCCTGATGCCGCCGCCGGCCGATGAAGAACCGGTCGATGATGAACTGCGCGAAGTGTTCCTCGAAGAAACCGATGAAGTCCTCGAGGTGCTGCGTGAATACCTGCCGCGCTGGTCCGCCGATCCCGGTGACCGCACGGCGCTGAGCGAACTGCGTCGCGCGTTCCACACCTTGAAGGGCAGCGGGCGCATGGTGCGCGCGTTGATCCTTGGCGAGCTGGCGTGGGCGGTGGAAAACCTGCTTAACCGCGTGTTGGAGGACAGCGTCGAACCCGGCCCGGCCGTGCAGCAATTGCTCACGGACAGCCTGCTGTTGTTGCCGGATCTGATTGCCGAGTTCGCGGTCAATCGCCAGCGTCAGCGGCAGGATGTGGATCAACTGGCGGCGCGCGCGCACGCCTTGGCCAAGGGTGATAACCCACCGTCGGCCGAGGACGTGGAAGACGTCGCCGCGCTCGATCCGCTGTTGCTGGAGATCTTCCGCAACGAAGCCGAAACCCATCTCGCCAGCCTCAATCGCTTCCTCGACCAAGCCGCCGAGCATGTGCCGTTGCAGGCCAGCGACGAGTTGCTGCGCGCGCTGCACACGCTCAAGGGCAGCGCGTCGATGGCCGGTGTGCTGCCGATTGCCGAACTGGCGGCGCCGCTCGATCAACTGGCCCGCGAATTCAAGGCGCATCAACTGGCGCTGGACCTCGACGAAGTCGAATTGCTGCTCGAAGCCGAAGGCTTGTTCCGCGTCGGTTTGCGGCAATTGCGTCACGATCCGCTGGCACCGATTGTCGGCGCGCAGTCGCTGATCAAACGCACCCAGACACTGCTGAACCAGCGATTGGAATCGATCCTCAACGCACCGAGCAGCGGCCTGCGGGTCAAGCGCGATCCGCAATTGATCAACAGCTTTCTGGCGCAGGGCATGGACATCCTGCTCGACGCCGAAAACCTCTTGCAGCGCTGGCAGCAACACCCCGGTGAGCGTCAGGAACTCAGTGCGTTGCTGGATGAATTGACCACCCTCGGTGAAGGCGCGCATCTCGCCGATCTGCTGCCGGTGGATGTGCTCTGCGAAGCCTTGCTCGACCTCTATGGCGCGGTGGAAGAAAGCAGTCTGGCGGTCAGCGAACGTTTCTTCAGCGAGGCGCAACTCGCCCACGAAGCGCTGATCAACATGCTCGACGAACTGGCTGCCGGTCAGGAAGTCACGCCGCAACCGCAACGTATTCACGCGCTGCACGAGTTGCTTGATGAAAGCCTCGACCCGTCGTCAATGGGCCTGATCCGCAGCGACGGCAGCCGCACTCTGAGCATCCGCGAACTCGGCAGCGCCACCGCAGAGCTGCAGAAGACCGCTGCCGAAACCGAGCCAAACGACGAAATCGTCGACATCTTCCTCGAAGAGGCGGTAGATATTCTCGACAGCGCCGGCCAGGCCTTGCAGCGCTGGCTCGGCGACACCGACAACAGTGCGCCGCTGTCGTCATTGCAACGCGATCTGCACACGCTCAAGGGCGGTGCGCACATGGCCGAAGTCGAAGCAGTCGCAGATTTGGCGCAGGAGTTGGAAAGCCTTTACGAAGGTTTGGTGGATCGGCGCTACAGCCACAGCGATGCCCTGGGACTGTTGTTGCTCAGCTGTCATGAGCGTCTGGCGCTGTTCCTCGACCAGTTGCACA
The DNA here is from genome assembly GCF_049897765.1 of Pseudomonas sp. TWP3-2. Classification (NCBI taxonomy): domain Bacteria; kingdom Pseudomonadati; phylum Pseudomonadota; class Gammaproteobacteria; order Pseudomonadales; family Pseudomonadaceae; genus Pseudomonas; species Pseudomonas sp. TWP3-2. The sequence continues at coordinate 484,285 of NZ_JAFCWW010000002.1, forward strand.
ACAATCAGCCGCTGAATCCCGCGCAGGATCTGATCGAGGCGATTCGCCAATTCCGTCAAGCCCAGTCCGGCACTGCGCAAGCCGCGACTGCCCCAAGCCAGACGGGCGCCGGTCACGATCCGGAGCTGCTGGAAATCTTCCTCGAAGAAGGTTTCGACATCATCGAAAACTCCGGCGCGGCGCTGCAACGCTGGCAAGCCGAGCCGGGCAACCGCCAGGAAATGGAAACCCTGCTGCGCGATCTGCACACCCTCAAGGGTGGCGCGCGCATGGTGGAGATCGGCCCGATTGGCGATCTCGCCCACGAGCTGGAATATCTTTACGAAAGCCTCGCCACCGGCGCGCAACAACCGGGGCCTGAGATGTTTGCGCTGGTGCAGCGCAGCCATGACCGACTGGCGCAAATGCTCGACGCGGTGCGCGCCGGCCAGCCGTGCCCGCCAGCCGATCGCCTGATCAATGCGATCCAGAATTTCAGTCACCCGATAGCCGTTGAAACACCCAAGGCGCCGGCGTCGGTTGTGGTCAAAACCGAGCCGGCCGCACCGGTTGCCGAGCCCGGCGCGGACATGGTCAAGGTCTCCGCCGAACTGCTCGATGAGCTGGTGAATCTGGCCGGCGAAACCTCGATCTTTCGTGGGCGTATCGAGCAACAGGTCAACGACGCGCAAATCGCCCTCACCGAGATGGAAACTACCATCGAGCGAATGCGCGATCAGCTGCGTCGCCTCGACACTGAAACCCAGGGGCGAATTCTCAGCCGCCAACAAGTCGACGCCGAGCGCCTCGGCTATGAAGAATTCGATCCGCTGGAAATGGACCGTCATTCGCAGTTGCAGCAACTGTCACGCGCGTTGTTCGAGTCCGCCTCCGACTTGCTCGATCTGAAGGAAACCCTCGACCGGCGCAATCACGACGCGGAAAACTTGCTCCAGCAGCAGGGCCGGATCAATACCGAATTGCAGGAAGGCCTGATGCGTACGCGCATGGTGCCGTTCGAACGCATGTTGCCGCGGCTCAAACGCATCGTCCGTCAGGTTGCCGAAGAGCTGCACAAGGACGTGGAGTTCAGCGTCGGCAACGCCGAAGGCGAGATGGATCGCAACGTCCTCGAACGTATGGCCGCGCCGCTGGAACACATGCTGCGCAACGCCGTCGATCATGGTCTGGAATCCGCCGAAGTGCGACTGGCCGCAGGCAAGCCGGCGCAGGGGCAGATCACTCTGGATCTGTCGCGCGAGGGCGGCGACATCGTTTTCGACATTCGCGACGACGGCGCCGGCGTGCCGCTGGACGCCGTGCGCCGCAAGGCAATCAAGCGTGGTTTGCTCGCGCCGGACGCCGAGATCAGCGACCGCGAAGTGTTGCAGTTCATCCTCCAACCGGGGTTTTCCACTGCCGAAAAAATTACCCAGATTTCCGGACGCGGCGTGGGCATGGACGTGGTGCACGAAGAAGTGCGCCAGCTCGGTGGCAGCATGGTCATCGATTCGGTGCCGGGGCAGGGCGTGCATTTCCGTATTCGTCTGCCATTTACGGTGTCGGTTAACCGCGCTTTGATGGTGCAGTGCGGCGAGGATCAATACGCGATTCCGCTGAACACCATCGACGGCATCGTCCGCGTGCTGCCGACGGAGCTGGAAGGACATTTCCGCCACGATCCGCCGCGCTATGAATATGGCGGCCAGCGCTATGAGCTGTGCTATCTCGGCGAACTGCTGAAAACTGCGCCACGCCCGAAACTGCTTGGCCAGAGCCTGCCGTTGCCGGTGCTGTTAGTGCAGTGCAACGAGCGGCACGTTGCGGTGCAGGTCGATGCGATGGCCGGCACTCGCGAGATTGTGGTCAAGAGCCTCGGCGCGCAATTCGCGGCAGTGCAGGGCGTGTCCGGCGCGACGATTCTCGGCGATGGCCGGGTGGTGCTGATTCTCGATTTGCTCGCGCCGATCCGTGCGATGCAGGCGCGTTTGCCGCAACGCCCGGCCAATCCCGACATCGACAACGAGCCGCAGAAACCGCTGCTGGTGCTGGTGGTCGACGACTCGGTGACGGTGCGCAAGGTCACCAGCCGTTTGCTTGAACGCCACGGCATGCAAGTGCTGACCGCCAAGGACGGAGTCGATGCGATGCTGCTGCTCGAAGAACACATGCCCGACGTGATGCTGCTCGATATCGAGATGCCGCGCATGGACGGTTTCGAAGTCGCCACTCAGGTGCGCCACGACGAGCGCCTGCAACACCTGCCAATCATCATGATCACCTCACGCACCGGGCAGAAACACCGCGACCGCGCGATGGCCATCGGCGTCAACGACTACCTCGGCAAGCCGTACCAGGAAGCGCTGCTGCTGGAAAGCATCGCCCTATGGAGCAAAAAACATGCATGAACGCCGGCATAACCAACGCACCAGCCAACTCACCGGGCTGCTGCTGCCGCTGGCGGATCGCAATCTGATCCTGCCCAACGTCGCCGTCGCCGAGTTGATCGACTATCAGCCGAGCGCGTTCGATCTGGATACCCCGCCGTGGTATCTGGGGCGCGTGACCTGGCGTGAGCGGCAGATTCCGTTGTTGAGTTTCGAGTCGGCCTGCGGGCAGAAAGTCGTGATTGGTGAGCGGGCGCGGATCGTGATTTTGAATGCGCTCGGCGGGTTGCCGCAGTTGCAGTTCATTGCGCTGTTGGTGCAGGGGATTCCGCGTTCGTACAAGCTCGACAGTCAGTTGAGTTATGTCGATGTGCCGCTGTGTGCGCTGGAGCAGGCGGCGGTGCAGGTGGGGGAGCAGGTGGCGAAGGTGCCTGATCTTTTAGCGCTTGAGCAATTATTGGTGGATACCGGGCTCGACGCGCTGTCAGTTGCGTAAAGAAGCTTTGCAATAACGATTACGAGGTGTGCGATACATGTATCACGGGGAAAAACTCAACGCCTGGACGCATCTGGTCGGGGCGGTGGCGGCGTTTATCGGCGGGGTATGGATGCTGGTGATCGCCTGTCTCGATGGCAGTCCGTGGAAGATTGTCAGCGTGGCGATTTACGCGTTTACGTTGCTGGTGCTGTATAGCGCTTCAACGGTTTACCACAGCGTGCGCGGGCGCAGGAAAGCCATCATGAAGAAGGTCGATCACTTTTCGATCTACCTGCTGATTGCCGGCAGTTACACGCCGTTTTGTCTGGTTACGCTGCGCGGGCCGTGGGGCTGGACGCTGTTCGGGATTGTCTGGGGGCTGGCGCTGATCGGCATATTGCAAGAGATCAAACCGCGCTCCGAGGCACGCATTCTGTCGATCGTGATTTACGCGGTGATGGGCTGGATCGTGCTGGTGGCGGTCAAGCCGCTGATCGCGGCGCTGGGCACGACGGGGTTTGCCTGGCTGGCGTCGGGCGGCGTGTTGTATACGGTGGGGATTGTCTTTTTTGCGCTGGATCACCGGTTAAGGCATGCGCATGGGATCTGGCATCTGTTCGTGATTGCCGGGAGTTTGCTGCACTTTGTGGCGATTATGTTTTACGTCCTGTAGACCGAGTTGCGGCTAATCGCTGGCAGGCTAGCTCCCACAGGGTTCAGGGTTGTTCACAGATTTTGTGGTCAACTCAGATCCTGTGGGAGCTGCGGTTCGACGATTCGACTTGCCAGCGATGGGGCCCTAGAAATCACCCCAGAGTTGTTGGGCCACCGCCAGTGCAACCACCGGCGCAGTCTCGGTGCGCAACACGCGCGGCCCAAGTCGTGCAGCGTGGAAACCGTTGCCCTTGGCCTGCTCAACCTCGGCATCCGACAAGCCACCCTCCGGCCCGATCAGGAAAGCCAGGGTCGAAGGCTTGGCATGGCTCACCAACGGCTCCGCCACCGGGTGCAGCACCAGCTTCAATTCGGCTTCCGTCTGCTTCACCCAGTCCGCCAACAACACTGGCGGATGAATCACCGGCACCCGCGAACGACCGCATTGCTCGCACGCGCTGATCGCCACCTGGCGCCAGTGCTGCAGGCGTTTGTCGGCGCGTTCGTCCTTGAGGCGGACTTCGCAGCGCTCGCTGAAGATCGGGGTGATTTCGTTGACGCCCAGCTCGGTGGCTTTCTGAATCGCCCAGTCCATCCGCTCGCCACGGGACAGGCCCTGGCCGAGGTGGATGTGCAGTGGCGATTCGATCTGCCCGGCGAGTTGTTCGTCGATGCGCACCGTCACGCGTTTCTTGCCGACTTCCAGCAATGCACCGCGAAACTCATGGCCGGAGCCGTCGAACATCTGCACCGCATCGCCCTCGGCCATGCGCAGCACGCGGCTGATGTAATGCGCCTGGGCTTCCGGCAGTTCGTGGTCGCCGATGCTCAGCGGGGCGTCGATAAAGAAGCGGGACAGTCTCATGCGAGGTCTCTGCAAAAAATTTATAAGTCTGGCGGCCCCATCGCTGGCAAGCCAGCTCCCACAGGGTTTTGCGCAGAACCTGTGGGAGCGGGCTTGCCCGCGATGCCGGTAGTCCGATCACCGCTGAAGCTTAAGTGAAATAGATCAGCCCGGATCGCGGAAGCCGGGATGGAAATCCTTCGGCACTGCCACGCTGACGCTGTCACGCGTGGCGATGTCGATGCCTTCGCTGGCGACTTCGGCGAGGAAGTCGATCTGCTCCGGGGTGATCACGTACGGCGGCAGGAAATACACCACACTGCCCAGCGGACGCAGCAACGCGCCACGCTCCAGCGCATGCTGGAACACCTTCAGGCCGCGTCGTTCCTGCCACGGGTAGGCTTCTTTGCTGGCCTTGTCCTTGACCATCTCGATCGCCAGCACCATACCGGTCTGGCGCACTTCGCTGACGTTCGGATGATCAACCAGATGCGCGGTCGAGGAAGCCATGCGCTGAGCGAGGGCCTTGTTGTTTTCGATCACGTTGTCCTGCTCGAAAATATCCAGCGTCGCCAATGCTGCCGCACAAGCCAGCGGATTACCGGTATAGCTGTGCGAGTGCAGGAACGCGCGCAGGGTCGGGTAGTCGTCGTAGAACGCGCTGTAGACGTCATCAGTGGTCAGGCACGCGGCCAGCGGCAGATAGCCGCCGGTCAGGGCTTTCGACAGACACAGGAAGTCCGGGCGGATGCCGGCCTGTTCGCAGGCGAACATTGTCCCTGTGCGGCCAAAGCCAACGGCGATTTCGTCGAGAATCAGATGCACGCCATAGCGGTCGCAGGCCTCGCGCAGCAACTTGAGGTACACCGGGTGATACATGCGCATGCCGCCCGCGCCCTGGATCAACGGCTCGACGATCACCGCAGCCACGCTGTCATGGTTCTCGGCGAGGGTCTGTTCCATCGCCGCGAACATGTTGCGCGAGTGTTCTTCCCAGCTCATGCCTTGCGGGCGCATGTAGCAATCCGGGCTCGGCACCTTGATGGTGTCCAGCAGCAGGGCTTTGTAAGTTTCGGTAAACAGCGGTACGTCGCCGACCGACATCGCCGCCATGGTTTCGCCGTGGTAGCTGTTGGTCAGGGTGACGAAGCGCTTCTTGTTCGGTTGCTCGCGGTTGAGCCAATAGTGAAAGCTCATTTTCAGCGCGACTTCGATGCACGATGAACCGTTATCGGCGTAGAACACCCGATTCAGGCCTTCGGGCGTCATCTTCACCAGACGCTCGGACAGTTCGATCACCGGCTGATGGCTGAAGCCAGCGAGAATCACGTGCTCCAGCTGATCGACCTGATCCTTGATCCGCTGATTGATGCGCGGATTGGCGTGGCCGAACACGTTGACCCACCACGAGCTGACCGCATCGAGGTAGCGCTTGCCTTCGAAGTCCTCCAGCCAGACGCCTTCGCCGCGCTTGATCGGGATCAGCGGCAGATGTTCGTGGTCTTTCATCTGGGTGCAGGGATGCCACAACACCGCGAGATCGCGTTGCATCCACTGATTATTCAGGCCCATTTACAGTCTCCTCGAGGCGGCTCGCGTCGGACGCGGGCAAACAATCGCGCAAGCCTATGCAATGCATCGCGTCGGGACAACCCATTGTGTCGATTGAGCTACTTTGTATGGGGCGATAGACGTCGCTGGCGGCGTTTTGATGGCTGACGTATTCTTCGCGGTTATCTGGGTCGTCTGACCCGAAAAGCTGCTTTTTCCTACGTGTATTTCCGGAGTTCGCTGAATGTCTGTCGGTTGGCTGCGCGCCTGTGCGCTGGTGATGTTGGGGCTGTTCAGCGTGACTGCGCTGGCCAAGGATAAAACCGCAATCGTGATCGGCGGCGGCCTGTCGGGCCTGACCGCAGCCTACGAGCTGCAAAACAAGGGCTGGCAGGTCACGCTGCTCGAAGCCAAACCAAGCCTGGGCGGTCGCTCCGGCATGGCCACCAGCGAGTGGATCGGCAACGACAAGACCCAGCCGGTGCTGAACAAATACGTCTCGACCTTCAAGCTGAGCACCACGCCAGCGCCTGAATTCGTGCGGACTCCGAGCTACCTGATCGATGGCGTGTATTACACCGCCGCTGATCTGGCCACCCGCGAGCCGGCCACCGCCGAGGCGCTCAAGCGCTACGAGAAGACGCTCGACGATCTGGCGCGCTCCATCGACGATCCGCAAAACCCGGCGGCCAACAACACATTGCATGCGCTGGATCAGATCAACGTGTCGAACTGGCTCGATCGCCTGACGCTGCCTGCTACGGCGCGTCAACTGATCAACCAGCAGATCCGCACCCGTTATGACGAACCGTCGCGCCTGTCGCTGCTGTACTTCGCGCAGCAGGGCCGGGTTTATCGCGGCGTGTCCGACCGTGACCTGCGCGCCTCGCGCCTGGTCGGTGGCAGCCCGGTGCTGGCGCAAGCCTTCGTCAAGCAGCTGAAAACCATCAAGACCAACGCTCCGGTGTCGGCAATTGTTCAGGACAAGGACGGTGTGACCGTCAAGGTCGGCGCAGTCGGCTATCAGGCGGATTATGTGGTGCTGGCGGTGCCATTGCGCGCCCTGAGCAAGATTCAACTGACCCCGGCGCTGGACGCCCAGCACCTGGCGGCGATCAAGGGCACCAACTACGGCTGGCGCGACCAGATCATGTTGAAGTTCAAGACGCCGGTCTGGGAAAGCAAGGCGCGCATGTCTGGCGAGATCTACAGCAACACTGGTCTGGGCATGCTTTGGGTCGAGCCGGCGCTGAAGGGCGGCGCCAACGTGGTGATCAACCTGTCCGGCGACAACGCACGGGTGATGCAGGCCTTCGGCGACAAGCAAATGGCCGATCAGGTGCTGATCCGTCTGCACGCGTTTTATCCACAGGCGCGCGGCTCGTTCACCGGTTATGAAATCCGTCGCTACAGCACCGACCCATCGACTGGCGGTTCGTACCTGGCCTTCGGCCCGGGTCAGATCAGCAAATTCTGGCGCATCTGGGAACGTCCGCTGCAACGCGTAGCGTTCGCCGGCGAACACACCGACACCTTGTATCCTGGCACTCTGGAAGGCGCTCTGCGCACCGGCCAGCGTGCGGCCAGTCAGGTTGAAGACCTGGCGGCAGGCAAGTCGTTTGAGCCAGTCAAAGTCGTGCCGGCAGCTACTGCGGCAGCGGCGGGTGCAGTAGCAGCGAAGAAAGGCAATTTCTTCAGCAATATGTTCGGCGGCTCGGACGACAAGGCTGCTTCCAAAGCTGAACCGGCCAAGGCTGACGCGAAAGCCGATGAGGCGAAGCCGGGCTTCTTCAAGCGCCTGTTTGGCGGCGGTTCCGATGCAGCTCCGGCCAAGGCGCCAGAGCCGGCTCCAGTTCCGACACCGGTTGCTCCAGCGCCTGCTCCTGCTCCTGCGCCAGCTCCGGTGGAAGCACCGAAGCCAGCGGCCCCGGTGAAAGCCGAGCCCGCGAAGAAGGCTGCGGCCAAACCGGCAGCGAAGAAACCGGCAGCCAAAACCGAAGCGAAAAAAGCGCCGGCCAAGCCTGCGGCGAAAAAGGCTGAACCGGCCAAGAAGCCAGCAGCCAAACCGGCTCCGGCAGCGACCACCGAGACCAAGGCGCAGTAAGCCTTGCGGTGAATGAAGAAGCGCGGCTCTGATGCCGCGCTTTTTTATTGTCTGTCAGATAGCCATCGCTAGCAGGCTAGCTTGTATGCTTAGTACTTGAAGGGAGGAGAAGGGACTAGGCTGGCTTCTGACTGTTGACGCAGTACAGATCCGTGGGAGATTTCGCCCCTCCTCCTTTCACCCAAGCGCCGATAAAGAATGCATCTGGCTCGACCGACGATAGAAACAAGCCTGCGCCTCTGGGTGACCCCTTCAAGTGTTCAAAACCATATCTCGGGGGGTGTGCAATGGCAATGCCGATTACTGTCGTAAAGCCTATCGTGGGCGTGGATGTCGCCAAGAATGAACTGGTCATCTATCAGGCTGAGCTGGATCGACTCGAGACCATATCCAATGACAAGTCTGCCATCAAAAAATGGTTGAAAGCCTTGCCTGCACCGGTTGATCTCGCCATCGAATCAACCAATACCTATCACTTGGCGCTCGCCGATCTGGCCTACGAAGCCGGCTGCACGATTTACATGGTCGACGGCTACGAACTGAGTCATTACCGAAAAAGCGTGAAAGTTCGCGCGAAAACCGACGCGCTGGACGCCAAACTGCTGGCTCGCTATCTGAAGAACGAATACCAGGAGCTTCGTCCCTGGACCCCTCCATCGCCGCTATATCGCCGCCTTCTTAGTCTTTTCCGTCGTCGCGCGGCGCTGGTTCAGGCGCGAGTAGCCCTGGCGCAAAGCTGGGCGAACGAGCCGCTGCTCAAAAGCGCGTTTGCCGAACACCTGACATCAATGCAGAGGCTTGAAACGCTGGT